>NZ_JAVJNG010000021.1:1464-70834 GCF_038806185.1 Domibacillus sp. 8LH
GCGTTTAATAATGATGCATTCAGCAGCCTGAGAGCGAGTCAAAGCGCATTAGCATCAGCGTTTAATAATGATGCATTCAGAAGCCTGAGAACGAGTCAAAGCGCATTAGCAGGATTTATAGGGAGTGCAACGATTGCTTCAATAGACCTTGGTCAGAAAATTAATGCTTTAGTAGACGCTGGTGCAATTACAAGATTACAAGATAGTTTACAAAACTCGGCTAATCTTGGAGTATCCTTGGCAGGATTTCAATCAAAACTGGCTCAAACTGTACATTTAGGTATTCCGAAAGAATTTTTAGAGAATCTTAATCGCATTTCAAGCTTTGAAGTAGCTGACTACAGTGAACTTTTAGAAGACAAAGTTGCTTTATTAGAACGTCAAATTGAGCAAGATTTTACAGAACTAGAGGAAGAATTAAATAAGAACCCTGCAGGAATTTGGAATAAATTAAATGCATGGGCTACTGACATACTCGAAGTCGCTACAACTTTTAGAGAGAAACAGCCATTTGTCTTTTTAGTATTACAGATAATGCTTCTAATTGCGACATTTGTTGTTACACCAGCTGTACAGGACATTATAAAGGAGAAAGTTTTGCATGAAATAAATCTCACTAAAGAAGATCCTGCAAAGAATGCAAAAGAAATAAAGGGGTCATTATCAAAGGAACTAGACGGTTCAGCTAGCCTAATTAATGAGATACGTGTCACTAACAGGAAAACTCCGGTGTTTCGGTCTAATAAAAGAAAAAGTGGGCAAATAGATTCCATTCAAGTTAATAGACCAGTCATCATTCTTAATAAGAAAAGGAATTGGTGTTTTATTATCTATGTAAATCAGCATCAAGAAGAGGTTACAGGTTGGGTCTTTACAGGAAATTTAGTAAAGTAGCTTCTTACACAGCAAGAACTTAAGGATATCATTGCAGGGTATGACCTGGACTATACGCAGTTACACGTTAAAAACCTGTATATAGAGCGTAGGGGCAATTATTCGATCTCTATTACTTGAAATATAGTAGCGAACAATGTTTTGAAGGAGTCTTTTAATTGAGACTCTTTTTTATTTTGGAGCCGATGATTGAATGGGGGAGCGAAGATGCAAAGTTTTTACAAGCGTAATGTTTAAAGAAGTGCTACTTCTGTGTGTTGTTATGGTATGATTTTCCTATGTGTAAATTTTAAGGAGTAGACTTTAATGAAAACAGCACTAGTAAGCTGTACAAAATTGAAAGCTAGTTATTCATGTAATGCAAGAGAGATGTATCAGGAATCAACTTTGTTTAAAAAAGCAATAACGTTTATCGAGCAGCAAGGCTATGAGGATTGGTACGTGTTATCTGCAAAATATGGACTTTTAAGACAAAAGGATATAATTGAACCATACGACTTAACCCTAAATAATTTGGCGGTAGCTGAACGAAAAGAATGGTCTAAATTAGTTTTTAAACAGGTTGAAAATTTACAATTAAATATAACCCAAATGGACTTCTATGCAGGTGCTAAGTATAGAGAACATTTAATCCCTGCTTTAGAGCAAAAAGGAATTGTGTGTAATGTGCCGCTTCAAGGAAAGGGGATAGGTAAACAACTGCAATTTTATAAGGAAAACACAAAGTAATGTAACCAGTAAGAACGAAGAGGTGTATGCCGAATGACGATACCTAAAAGCATTAATCAAGAACATATAATTGAGGCTATTCAAAAGATTGATAGAGAAGGAGTACCAGAACGAAGAGAATCGACAAGATTTAGTCTCACCTATGGAGGAAAGTATTATCCGCCTAAATACGTTATCTCAATTGCAAACATATTCGCAAATGGTGAAGAATACTCACCTTCCATGTTTAGTGGTGGAGATGAGACTAACAAGTTTTTAAAAGGCTTAGGTTTTAACATAGTAGAAAGTGAATTGAAAACAAACGAAGAGGCGAGCAATACATGGATATTCCAAGGCAATCCTAGTATTTTTGATATTGACAACTATGTTCAGAACCATAAATACATCTGGTGGTCCTTAAGGCAAGAACACTTCATTGATAAGATTCAACTAGGTGATGATGTATTTTTATGGAGGTCAGATGGAGGTCAGCGAGGCAGTGGTGGGATATTAGCGAAAGCCAGAGTAGTAACCTCACCAAAGGAAAGAACTGATGATGAAAATGCTAAAGATTATTGGAAGACAGATGCATGGACGAATTCATATCTAGCCGTGAAGTTGGAAGTTCTAGATGTAAAACTTAAAGAAGGATTCATAAGTAGGCTTTCTTTACTTGAGTATCCTGTCTTGAAAGACTTACTAATTCTAAGGCTTAGGCAGCAAACAAATTATTTGTTGTCATTAGAGCATGCAACTGAACTTCATAAGTTATGGAACTCTAGCAATAACAACATGCAAAATGAACTAGATTCAAATGATTTAGAAAATCTTATTGATGATGAAATAACAAAAACTGAGAAAGAGCAGATTATAAAATCTAGAATAGGTCAATCATCCTTTAAAAAGGCTCTTTTAGCAATTAAAAAGAAATGCAGATTGTGCGGAGTTTCAGATGAACGTTTTCTGGTAGCAAGTCATATTAAGCCATGGAGTCAATCTAATCATCAAGAGCGGTTAGATGTTAATAATGGATTGTTGCTTTGTCCAAATCACGATGCTTTATTTGACAAGGGCTACATAAGTTTTGTGGATGATGGAACAATTTTAATATCAGATAGTTTGGATGAAGCAACAAAGGTCTTTCTTAATATCAATAAAACTACGAATATTAATCTAAATGAGGGTCAAAAACATTACATAAATTGGCATGAAAGGTATGTTTTTAAAAACTAATAGTTGGATGTAGATTACTATAGGGAGGAATAGTATTGAAAACTAAAGGAAAGGCATTAGTGAAGCAATTGTGTATTTGTTGCAAAGAGGAAGGGAAAAGTTCAAACAAAGAACATGTTTTTCCTCAATGGATATTAAAAAAAACAAATACATTTTCTAATCCAATTAAAGGAACAGCAGGAACTAAGAAAATTCCAGGGAAACATTCTGTAATACCTATATGCATAGAATGTAATACGGCACTTGGAAACATCTTAGAGAATCCTGTATCTAGAATACTTGAAAACATTGAGGCTGGAAAAGGTTTTAGTGATTATGAAGCAGAACTTTTAATTCGTTGGATGTGGAAAATCACGGGGATGTTTTATTGGCTTGAAAGAGCAAAAGATAAAGGTGATTACGGATTTATTAATATTAAAGAACGTTGCTTGAAAAACATTGAAATGCCGAGGGATAGAATTAGTCTTGCTGTCTCTTTAATAGAAAATGAATGGGTTGAAAAGTTTAACCAATCTCCTATGGGAATCGATGTAATACCAGAAAATTCAAATGTTTTAGCCGCGGGGGTTTTTAATAAAATAGCACTAATAGTGTATTACACTGAGTTTGAAAAACTAGTACCCGAGTTATTCACAAAATATAAACTATCAAATATACCCTCTATGTTAAACCCGAATAATCGAATCTATCCAAAAACAGGTTTTAAGAAAGGAAATGAGGCTGTTGGAAAAACTACTCTCATTTCTAATGGATTGCTATTAAAAGTTCATGAAAATGAAGCATTAAAACAAATGATTAATGCTATTAAGGCGACTAAAGAAAATGATGAGTCTTTACCAGAAGAATTTAAAACCTATATTAATGAGAGAATAAAAAATAGCAATGACTAAAAAGTTCCATGACCTAGTAAGTGAAGTTTAAAAAATTCAAAAGCAATAGTATGTTTATTAACTTATGGGAGGGTTAATATGTCTGACACGTTAACAATTAGAAACATAATAAATAAAGTTGTATCGGGAGAAGTTAGAATACCTTCTTTTCAAAGGAGTTATGTATGGACTCCAGAACAGGTAGCTTTTTTACTAGATAGTTTGTATAAAGAGTTTCCAATTGGAAGTGTTTTTTTATGGAAAACGAGTGAACAATTAAGAATTGAAAAGGACTTTGGTAACTTTAGTTTGCCAGACCCTGAAAAAGATTATCCGATTAAGTATGTTCTAGATGGGCAGCAGCGTCTAACTTCATTATTTACAGTGTTTCAAAGTGTGATAGAACCTACAAGTACAAACCATAATTGGGTAGATATTTATTATGATTATAAGGCTGATGAAAACATGCAAGATAGCCTTTTTATCCCCTTAACAGAAAGCGAAGTAGACTTAACTCGTCACTTTCCTATGAATGCAATGTTTGATTCAGTAAAATATAGAAAAGCTACTTCTGAAGTTGCTGGAGAATACATTGAAATTATTGATAGAGTTCAAGAAAGATTTAAGGAAGTAATGATTCCAGTGCAAGAAATTGAAACTGAAGATAAAGGCAAGGTAGCTATAGTCTTTGAACGAATTAACAGAGCAGGGACTGAATTAGATACTTTCCAACTATTATCTGCTTGGACTTGGAGTTCAGAATTTGACTTGCAAGATGAAATTGAAAAATTGGCAGATGAATTAGAGGAATTTGGTTTTGGAAATATCTCAGAAGATAAGGATTTATTATTAAAATGTTGTAGTGGAGTTATCCTAGGAGAAGCCTCTCCACAAGCTATCATGACCTTAAAAGGGGAAGAAGTTAGGAATAACTTTGAAAAGATAAAAAATGGAATAAAAGGTAGTATTGATTTTCTTCAAAGGGAATTAAATGTAGAATCACTAGGTATTATGCCTTATACATCAATGATTGTTAGCTTAACAAGATTTTTTGCTTCAGATAGAAGAAATGGAAGCTTGTATACTGATAAACAACGGCGTGAATTATTAAGATGGTTTTGGAGGGCATGTTTCTCCCGAAGATATAGCAGTGGTGTAACTCTAAAACATAAACAGGATTTATCAGCAATGGATAGATTAAAAGCAGAAGAAACTCAGGTGATTTCAGATTTTGAATGTGAAGTTACTGATAAATTTTTTGTTGAAAACCAGTTTAATCTAACTTCTGTTAATACTAAAACTTATGTTATTATGCTCGCTAGCAAATTACCCTCGTCATTCATATCTGGAGCAAAGGTCAATTTAAGAGATGTCTTGAAAAATGCAAGTAAAAATGAATTCCACCATATTTTCCCGAAAAATCATTTGAAAGGTCTGGGGAAAAAGGATAAAGAAATCAATTTATTGGCTAATCTTTGTTTCTTAAATAATGCGGATAATCAAAAAATTAAGGATAAAGCACCCACTGTATACAAAGCGTTGTTACCAGAGGATAGACTAGAAGATATTTTAGAATCTCATATTTGTCCTAAGGAAACATTAGATATAAACTATGAAGAGTTTATTCAAAAGCGTATTGAACTTTTAAATGACTATGCTGGGAAACTAATAGAATAGGATACAACACGCAAATGTTGATTTATGTCCAAATACCTATAGTAATTGTCCTCTCATATGTAACACGATTGAATACATTAAATTTTAAGGAAATCTTGCTCTATCAAAAATTTTTATCGTGTGTAGGAAATTGATAATTTCAAGGTTGTATGTCTTAAGAGAACATTTAATCTCTAAGGAAAAAGGCAAGGATTAAAAAAATCATCTATTTTTTGTTTAGTTAGAAATTGAATTATTCGACTTCGACTATTAAAGGAAATCTTTATCTACAGTCTCAAGAGTTTAATTCTGGTCACATATTGGTCACAAGAGTGTGACTAATTATGGGGTATCTAGATAAAATCACTTTCCAACCCCTTTATCTGCCTTAGTTAAACATCCACACCGCTACCTTGACAGGGTAGCGGTCAATGAGGAATTTCCTCGGTTGAAAATAGTAATTTAAGCCATTATAATACAAGAAAGACAATAACGGTCTAAGTTCGCAAAATGACCGTTGGACTGAACGAGCGACAAACAGCGGTATATAAGGGTTCTCAGCAGGATAGAGCCACGGCCTCCTAGCTGCAGGTCGTAGGTTCGATTCCTATCTGGAACGCTAACTTTTTAAAGTCCAAGCCTTGTTATCGAAGGATTTTAAAAAGATAATTGATGCTAACACAGGTTAGAATACTGTGGTAGCATCCTTTTTTTATTCTTACAATATCTCTGTATTGTTCTCATAATAAATTAATATAGGTTGAAATTTACAATAAAAGTGTGAGAATGCTAAAATTAAAGTTATGCAGATTCCCCATCACATCCCTGTAGAAGACAGGTGATAATGATGACGGTAATAAGAAAAGATATGAAAACAGGTAAGTATTTCTTTGTACTGGATATTGGAAGAGATCCTATGACTGGAAAGAGAAAGCAGCTGAAGCGGAGAGGTTTCAATTCGAAACGTGAGGCAAAGTTGGCTCTCGCTAAGCTTCAGTTAGAGGTTAGTAAAGAGAAGGAATTGAGCTTATTCAAGCTGCCTTTTCAAAAGTACCTTTCTCAATGGTTCGAAGCAAAGAAAATCAAATTAAAGCCGAGTACAATTCAAAATTATGAAGAGCAAATCCGCTACAACATTGTTCCGTATATCGGAGATGTGCGGATGGATGAGTTCAGTGAGTCGATCATACAGACCTACATTCAGAAGCTTCACAAAGGGCGTAAACTGTCTCCGGCGACAATCCGAGCTGCTTATGGCATTGTGGCAGAAGTGCTATACAAGGCTTCTCAGAAAGGCATCTTAAACAAGTCAATGTTAGACGATATTTCGTTGCCAAGAATGCCGAAAAAGCTTCGGGTATGGACAGCGGATGAAATGCTATTGTTCCTAGATGCTCCTCGGCGAGTGTTGAACTTAACAAGACACTTTATCGGCTTCAGTATTTCTGCTCAGACAGGCATGCGGATGGGTGAGGTTCTTGGCTTACGGTGGAGTGACATTGACTTTGAAGGTAAACGAATCTTCATTCGACAAACACTCAGTAAGATCGGCGAGGACAGTCTGTATGGCTTCGTGGATGAAGGGAAGACTAATGCCGCTCTGAGAGTTGTCTATGTCCCTGACGCTTTGCTGAGTAGCCTGAGAGTACATCGTGAGCATATCATTCGGGAGCGAGCAGTGATGGCAGATGAGTACCTTCCATATGATTTGGTCGTATGCACGAAGAACGGAAACTGGGTACATCCAAATAACTTTAGACGGGCGTTTAAAGTGACAGTTCAGCAGCTAGGCATTCCCGAAATTCGTCTTCATGATCTAAGACATACGCATGCTACGTTCTTGATGGAAAATAAAGTGAATCCAAAAATCATTCAAGAGCGGCTTGGTCACAAGAATGTAACGGTGACATTGAACACATACAGTCACGTTTTACCATCGATGCAGCTTGAAGCGGCTGGCACGTTTGATGAATTGTTTAAGTCTAGTGACCATAGTGGTGACCAATAATTGAATTAAGCTTCTCAGCCCTTGATATAACTGGGTTTACAGACGGTGATTTTCATGAGGACTGCATGAACATTATCATGAATGACCTTATTGAACTGATGGACCCACGCTACATTGAAGTATGGGGCAAATTCACGCCTCGTGGCGGGATTTCCATTGACCCGTACACGAACTACGGGAAGCCTGGCACGAAATATGAGAAAATGGCCGAGTACCGCATGATGAACCATGACCTGTATCCAGAAACGGTAGATAA
Organism: Domibacillus sp. 8LH; assembly: GCF_038806185.1. Lineage (NCBI taxonomy): Bacteria > Bacillati > Bacillota > Bacilli > Caryophanales > Bacillaceae > Domibacillus > Domibacillus sp. 8LH. Next base: position 9,089 of record NZ_JAVJNG010000021.1, read on the forward strand.
CCGGTAAGAGGCGCAGGGTATTCGTTTAAAATGGAAATAAGCGATTCGCCATCATAACATGTACAAAAAAGAGATGCCTTAATAAGGCATCTCTTTTTGTTTTCAGCCGCTGATTTTTCACGGAAGACGCTGGAGTCTAAATAAATATCTGAATGAGAAAAAGGAACGAAACCATTTATATATTTATCGGTATATATGAGAGAAAAATGGAAGGCTTGTTTTGAAATAGAAAAAAAGGAACCTTTTTATCGCATTTCATAAAAATGTCGTTTTTACTGAGATAGGTCATTTTTCACTTTATCTACCTAGTACGTATCACGCATACTGGTAAATAAGGAAATTGGATCCTTTTGTAATGCACACAAAAAGAGGCCTCCGCCCACTCAAAGGGCAGGCATTATAGTGTTTGTGATTGTCTATAATTATGCCTTCATAATTATATATTTATTTTTGTTAAGGGAGGAACTGACCATGTTTAAAAGCAAAAGTTCAGTAAGGGAAATTGGAAACAATATTGATAAGGTTTTGTTAGAGATTAAAGATATTCAATCGGATATTGACCGTTCTTCTGATAAAATTGACAACGAGTTAAATTCTTGCTCGCGTGAGCTGATCAACGCGCAAACAACGTTAGGTGAAATTCAGCCGCTTATCGATTCACTTGTGGCTCAAGTTGGCAAGGATGCACCAGATCATATCAAGGTATTGGTCGGAACCATTTCAGACGGGATTACCGGCAAAGTGAGAAACACATTAAACAACTTAGCTGAAGTACAAAAAAATGTGAAAGACGTCGATAAGCTTACAGATGAAATTGATACATTAACAGACCGGATCAACAATAAGGTTAAAGAAATTGACGATATTACAGATAAAGTTCAAGGCTAAAAGAAGGGAGTACTGTCATGAGCTATATTAACTCCAACTCAAACGGCTGGGGAAACCAGCATACAAATGATGTGGCGAATAAAGTGGACCATATTGCCGATAAAATTCAATTTGCAGTAGATATGGTAAATAACGCTGCCATCAGTTTAGAGTCCGCCCAGCAAGAGTTGAATGCATTGGCGAATGCACCGTACCCGCCACAATCGTCACAACTATCCCAGTTAGCGAGCCGTATCGGTACAAGTAAGCGCCAGATTGATGATGGTTTAGCTAAAATAAAAGAAATGGCACGCACGATTGATTCTGAAACAGACCATATCCAAACAAATAACCAGCACCGCGGATGGTAGGAAAGGTTCATTCAGGGCTGTGGTATACCTGCTGCGTATATAGCCAGATGAATATAAAGTCCAAACAAAAGAAGGTGTCTTATGAAGACACCTTCTTTTGTTTGGACTGCTGCGAGCCGCTCTGTAAAAAGGATAAATGAAGAAAATAAAAATGGTTTCTTCTTTCTCATGGAACTTCATTACGACAGAGGAGAGGATTTTATTGGGGGTTTTTTTCGAAAAATGCCCATAGTAAAGAGTGGAGGCAGAGGCTTTTCTGGCTGGACGGATAAAGCTTGTTTAAAGCGTTGACAGAAGGGGGTAAAAGAAAGGCACTACTACAAAAGGCGGGTTATAAACTATGCGTATGTCCTGTATGGGAAGCATTCTCATTTCCATTGTTTTATCGATTGTTTTAACGATCGTATTAAACATGCTGTTCTTTTAATAAGGACTAGAAAAGTGGCAGCATGGAGATAAATGATCGTACAGTCCACTCATGTAAGAGAGCCGGGCTCGAATAAAAAGCGATGCTCTGCATCGCTTTTTTACTAGTCATCCGAAAGTTGGTGGACTTTATTCGTGCATGATAAAATAAATAAATTGAAGCATGTAATCAGTTCTTATACGTATGAAATAAGCGGATAAAGAAGGGGATGCGATGACAATCAGCCAGGCGATGTTGTTCGTTGGAGCAGCAATCCTTTTAACGTGTATTCCGATAGCGGGGAAATACTTTCGTGTGTTAAATACGCTTTTGCATGAGATTGGCCACGTACTCGCAAGTCTCTTGTCGGGCGGCGGCATCCACCACGTCCAGCTGTTTTGGGATACGAGCGGCGTGGCCTATACAACGCATGCCAACAGGCTCGCTGCGATTGTTACATCGCTTGCCGGCTATCCGTTCGCATCTGCTTCTGCGTTTTTTGTTGCCTGGGCATCGCTGAATGGTTATATCGGCTGGCTGTATTACGGCCTGTTTATGATTTTAGCGGTCAGTTTAGTGTTATGGGTGCGCAACTGGTTCGGCTTTCTTTGGCTTGTAGCGTTTTTTGCAGGAACCGCGGCCATTTATATGTACGCATCTGGGGCTGTTCAGCAGGCATATATGTATGTGATTACAGCGGTTTTGCTGGTGGAATCTGTCCGCAGCAGCTGGGTCATTTTTTACTTAAGCCTTATTTCTCCTCAAAAAGCAGGGGATGCTTCTGCTTTAAAGCGCTCTACCGGGATTTCAAGCCGCGTTTGGGGACTGCTTTTTTTGATTCAGGCTTTGTATTTCGGCATTTATTTACCCGGCAAGCTGCTTGCCGGGTAGGAAAATTTTATTTTGTTAAAGCAGTCCATGAAAAAAGTGCGGCGACAAAGCGTGCGTTTTGTCGATATGGATAAAAGCGTTATAGCGTTCGGATAAGCGCGACGGAACATAATTGCCAAATCGTTCTCTTCCAGGGTGATAAACAACACCGATAGCCCGATGTCCGACTGTTTCCCGAAACAGCTCTTGGTTTTCAGGGCCAAATAAAATGTATTGATTAAAGGCGCCAGCCTTATGAAGCATATCTTCCCAGCTTCCAGGCATTGCTTCCGGCACCGGCATCACTTCCATTTCTTCTCCCCATCTGTCAGCAGCGATCACAGTACCACGGTGAGTGCCAAATCCGATTGCAAATACTTGATCGTGCCCGTATATTTCCCGGGTCAGCTGCCCGACGTTTACCATATTTTCCTCTGCCATATCTGTGGCACGCGCATCACCAATATGTGTATTATGCTCCCATATGACTCCTTTTGAGCCGGCTCCGTAATGAGCCGTAATAAATCCAAGAGCCTCTACCATATGACGGTCACGGATATTCCATGATTCATTTCCGTTGGTTACCATTGCGTGATAATACGATTCTGCGTTTTTCGCTGCAAGGGCATTTACCTGCATATTAAGGGCTGCTTCCGGATCAAGCGTATACGTTTTTCGGTTTTGCTGGATGGTCTTGAGTAAATCCATGACTTCTTCCATGCAGCTTTCACCGTAAAAAGCAGCAGAAATGCCATATTGCTCGGCCTGGCGGTGAAAGGGTTCAAAGCATTCAAATGCCCGCTTCGCTTTCTCCACATCAGGCGATCCAATCTCTTCCAAGTAATCAACAATGGCTTCCATGGATTCCCACAGGCTGTACACATCCATCCCATAAAACCCAACCTGTTTTTCATTTGTTTGATTAAAATCGTATAGCCAATTTACCAGGTCTTCTATTTCATCGTTTGCCCACATCCAGGATGGCCAGCGGCGAAAAGAACGAAGCACTTCTTCCGCATTGGCATACTCCGGCGCCTGTCCTTTTATATAGCGGTTCACTTCAAAGCAGGCTGGCCAGTCTCCTTCCACTGCAATAAAGGAAAAGCCATGCTCTGCAACCAGTCGTTTCGTAATGGCAGCACGTGTAGTGTAAAATTCAGATGTTCCATGTGATGCCTCGCCAAGCAGGACATATTTTGCATTTTTGGCCGCTTGAACAACAGGAGACAAATCTTCAGCATGCGAAAAACGGACAGCGTGCTGTTTAATGCGGTCCACGTACTGTTCTGTTTTGAGCATTTTTTCACTCCTCACGTTTTTTTTAGTATAGCCATAATCACGAACTTCATTGCGGTTGTAAAACGTTTTATTTATAACCCAATCCTGCTTTTTTAAAACTTATTTTGGCTGTGTGTTTCAAAATGGAGGATAACGGTAATACTAATTGTAACGAAGTGAAAGGAGGTGCAGAAACATGAAGGGTCTTGATTCTGTTGCACTCATTTTGTTGATTGTCGGTGGTATTAACTGGCTTCTTGTCGGTTTGCTGCAATTTGACTTAGTGGCTTCCATTTTCGGTGGACAAGATGCTCTTCTGGCAAGAATCGTTTACATTCTTGTTGGATTATCTGCATTATATTCACTAAAATTTCTGTCACTTATCAACCGGGACAATGCACGTCACACTACTCACTAACACTACTTTGAGTATGGATAAAAAGCTGTTTTAAGCATCGCGCTTACTGGATGTTTAAAACAGCTTTTTTGCGTAAAAGGCAAAAAAGCCGGCTGCAAGTTTCTATAAATAAAAAGCAAATGAAGCAAAAACATGATACACTGAAAAAAAACAAGCATGGAGGAATAAGGATGGCTGAAAAGAAAATGACGCTGCAAGAAGCAATGATGAAAAAGCTGGAAGAAAAGAAAGCACAAAATGCTGGCGGCAATGCAAAAGGAAGCTTTAATACATCAACGAAAAAAATGCAAAGCCAGCAAACGAAAAAAGTAAGCAACTCTCGCCGGAAAATGGGTGTGTAATATACATCTTGAAAATAAAAGTATCAGGAAAAAGATCTTGTGGTATACTCAATATACCATTTAACAATCCATGTTGATGTTGATGCAGCCCTCTGTTTATTTCAAACAGAGGGCTTTCCGTTTTCAAATAAAAAAAAGCAGACTTTCAAAAGAAAGTCTGCTGCGTATAACGAAGTGAAATTACGCTTTTTGTACGTTTGTTGCTTGTGGTCCGCGTTGACCTGCTTCAACATCAAATGTTACAGCTTGGCCTTCGTCTAAAGATTTGTAGCCGTCACCTTGAATAGCTGAGAAATGAACGAATACGTCATCTCCAGATTCGCGTTCGATGAAACCAAAACCTTTTTCTGCGTTAAACCATTTTACTTTACCTTGTTCCATGTGTGTTTCCTCCTCGTGTGCTCTGCACACATTGTGTTACTATCCTTGCTCACTACGTTCAGATGGAAAGTTTATCACTTAACAGCTTTTTCCGAACAAAAATAATTCTTTTTCATAATAACAGGAAAACGGAAATAAAGCAAATTTCTTTCGTGAAAAAGAATGAATCATCAAAAAAGTTTGTCAATCTTTCTGACAAACTTCGAGACAACCATCTTGATTCTTTATATAGTGAAATTAGCAAGACAGAATGAACACTTTCAAGAAAGGAAGATGGAAATGGACACCACTGCAATCACAAGCCAACAAGCCGGTGCTGTGACATTGGAAACGGATATCTGTATTGCAGGAGACGGGCCGGCCGGGATGATTATGGGGCTTTTTTTAGCAAAGCAGGGCATGAATGTGATCGTGCTGGAGAGGAACCCGGATTTCCATCAGCCACAACAGCAAAATGAAACGTCGTTTACACAGCTTATGTATGAGCTTCAGCTGCTTGATAGCGTTGACCGGCATATTAAACCGGCGATGCAGGAGCTCTACGTTTTTCTGGAAGAAGAGAAAGTACAGCAGCTGCTCATGAAGCCTTTATATAAGCATAATGGACATATGAACCGAATGGTGCTGCTCGCGCTGTATCGGCAGGCTGAATCCTTTTCGAATTTAAAGCTGCTCAAAGGCGTTTCCGTCAAAGGAATTTTGTTCGACGAAGATGTGCTTGCCGGCGTATACGCCGAAACAGACGAGCAAACCTATTTTATCCATTCAAAAATCACGGTAGGAACAGACGGAGAACCGCATCAACAAATCGAAAAAGCGGCATTGGCAGATAAGAGCCTTCTCTGGATGACGGAGAGCATGGACTCTGTATCGGAAGCAATGTAAAATCAAAAGAGCCTGCTTGAGACAAGCAGGCTCTTTTGATATGGAAACAGCCTTGTGTGGAACAAACCGGTGCCCCATGATAAACTGAGGGAAAGAACTGGATTAAAGGGGCGGTCGCCGTGGGGCGAAAACGGGCATTTACAGAAGATGAGCTTTTGGATACGGCGGAGGCGCTTATTGTGCAGCACGGTTACAGCAGCTTTCATTTAAAGCTGCTGGCCAGCCATCTGCCAGGAGCGCGCAGCACGATTTATCAATATTATGCAAACAAAGAAGAGGTAGCAGCAGCTGTCATGAAGCGGGCAATGGTACGGGCTCTTGTAAAAGCCGGAAGAGTCGATGAAACGGACCCGATTCAAGCGCTGCAGCAGCTTTTGCGTGTATATATGGAAGAAGCGGATCTTCATTATTTTTTAGGAGACGCCCGCAAAGTGGATGTCACCCAATCTGAAAAAGCGGCACAGCAGGTGAAAGACGTACTGGTTATGCTTAAGCATTTGCGCGGACAGCTGGATCGGATTTTTGACACCGCGCAAAAACAGGGCACGGTTCGTTCAGACATCCCTATTAAGGTTCTGGCCGGTTTGTTTTTTCAGCTGATTAATACACCAAATTCCCTGCAGCTGCCGCCGCATGAATGGGCGGATTACTTGTTTGCATTATGGTATGAAGGAAGCGGAGCGCATTGACGCTCCGTTTTTTACATTTTAAATTTGACAGTTGTGTCAGAAATAGAATTTAATAAAGACATTCTAGCTGCTTAAGGAGGAACAGATATGAAAAAAGCACTCCAGCCGCTGACGGATTGGGTGACGACGAAAAAAGGAATGTGGACCGTGCTGGCAGCCTGGCTGCTGGGGATTGTGATGTTAAGCGTATGGGCACCGGCAGCACGTGATTATACTGCGGATGCTTTTGAATCGCTGCCGGAGGATGCAGTATCGATTGAGGCGGCAAAAAAAGTGGAAGAGTATTTCCCGGACGAAGGCGGCACGCCGGCTATTCTCGTTTTTAACGAGGAAAATGGAAAAGTAGAAGAAACGGAGATTGCCCGGACGCTCGCCTCTATTGAGGAAGAAGTAGACGGGATCACAGGTATAGCACCGTTTGCTCAGCTGCCGCCTCAGGCGCGATCCGAGTTTTTATCGGCGGATGCCTCTGCCGCAGCTATCCCTGTTGTGTTTCAGGAAGGCTTCACCAGCAAAGAGTTTGAGCCGCGTATTAACCAGATCACAAAAATTGCTGGAGAACAATCCAGCAGTAAAGTGTATGTAACCGGGCCAGCCGGTATTGCGGCCGATACGACTGCCCTTTTTTCACGAGCAGATATTGTACTGCTGTTATCAACGGTTGTTCTTATTTTAGTTTTACTTATTGTGATTTATCGTTCACCGTTGCTTGCGTTTATCCCACTTTTGGCATCCGGTCTCGTGTATGCAGTAACGGATCGGATATTAGGTCTTTATGGAGCCGCGGGGCTTGAGATGAGCAGTCAGGCTCTGTCTATTATGACGATTTTGTTGTTTGCCGCAGTCACTGACTACTCGCTGTTTGTGCTGGCGCGTTTTCGTGAAGAGCTGCGCCGCCATGACAGCAAATTTGATGCAATGAAATGGGCTATGAGGGAAACAGGAGAGCCAGTTTTTTTCTCCGGCGGTACCGTGCTGGCAGCGATGCTTGTGTTGTTTTTTGCACATATTCGCGACTATCAAAACTTTGCGCCGCTTTTTGCCACCGTCATGGCAGTGATTATGCTTGCTTCTGTTACACTCGTGCCGGCTTTGTTTCAGTTGTTTGGACGGCGGTCATTTTGGCCGAAGGTCCCTAAGGCGGGAGAAGGGGAGAAAAAAGAGAGCGGCCTTTGGGGACGCGTGGCGCGTTTTGTGACAACTAAACCTGTACTCTCTGGCGGTATTGTACTTGTATTTCTTCTTGTCTCAGCTTTTAACGTAGTCAATATTAGATATGAATTTGATACATTAAAATCCTTCCCGGACGATATGCCGTCTCTTGTCGGATATCGTATCATTGAGGACAAATTTTCGGCGGGAGATGTATCGCCGACAACCGTGATTTATGAAGGAAACGGGGATCCGGCTGCTTTAGCCGCGGAGCTTAACAAACAGGAAGGTATTTTATCTGCCGTCCCGCAGACATCTGAAGCATCAGGAAATGCACATGAGCTGACCCTTGCTTTCGAAGCGGGCCCTTATAGTGAAGAAGCGCTTAATACGCTGTCCGGTTTAAGAGAGCGGGAGGAGGAGCTCTTTGACGATGCAGGAATAGAAGGCAAGCTGTTTTTTGCCGGGGAAACAGCCGAGAAGCTGGATGACCGGGAGTTGAACGATCGGGATTTACTGCTTATTGTAGCGTTTGAAATTATCCTGCTTTTTGTCCTGCTCATCATCCTTACGCGCTCGTGGAAAATGCCGCTTTACATGGTCGGGACGATCGTCCTGTCGTTTTTATCTGCGCTTGGCCTGGGGCTGTTTTTAACCAATGCGCTGTTTGGCATCGACGCCATCAGTACAAGAGTGCCGCTGTATTCGTTCGTGTTCCTCGTTGCGCTCGGCATCGATTATAATATTATTCTCGTTTCACGCTACATGGAAGAACGAAAAAAGCATTCGCTCAAAGCAGCAGTTGAAAGGGCTGTAGCCAAAACAGGAGGAGTAATTTCATCCGCCGGTATTATATTGGCTGCTACTTTTGCTGTATTGATGACACAGCCCATTGAAGTGCTGTTTGTATTTGGATCCATCGTTGCAGTCGGCATTCTCATTGATACCTTTTTTGTAAGGGGGCTTTTGCTGCCGGCATTGATTTTATTTTTTGAAAAAGAAAAAAGCCGTCCATAATGGACGGCTTGAGACTGACGACAAGGTCGTCAGTCTTTTTTTGTGAAAGCTTTCACGGCTCAAAACGGCAGGTGTCTGTTCAGGAAATAGTGTTTCTTAAAAAGAGCCGATAGGGGAAATCGGCCAGACTACGCTTTCCACGGGCAGTGCGGGAGCCTCCTCGGCGCACGCACCTGCGGGGTCTCCCGACTCACTGTGCATCCCGTTGGAGTCTTCGTCTGGCCGGCTTCCCCATTTGTTTCGAAAAAGCAGCAAATAGGGTATGTCTACATATGCTTTTACCACTTTAGTGATGGAGGCTAGTGTACCAATTAGGTTATACAGTTTTTTCACCCGCCGCCTTATCGGCTCTCATCCCAACAGCCCGCGCTCCTTGCATCAGGAGCAAAGGGTTTTATTTGTCTACAATCTAAAGCCGTTGAATAGAAAAGGTTAACGGTCAATAACGTATATCGACTGTCAGCTTATTACGGGTTAAAGTAAAAGGTTCTTTTAATGAACGTTAAAATAACGGGCATCCGGATGAGCAAAGACAATGGCGGAAACGGATGCTTCCGGCTCCATCATAAAGCCTTCCGTTAAATGAACACCGATTTCTTCAGGCTGGATCAGGCCAAACAGTTTTTCTTGGTCTTCAAGGTTCGGACAAGCTGGATACCCGAATGAAAAACGCTGGCCCTGGTATTTGGCTGCGAATCGTTCACGCATCGTAAAGTCAACAGGGTCCGGGAAGCCCCATTGGTCGCGCATTTCCTGGTGAATACGCTCGGCAAAGCCTTCTGCGAGCTCAAGCGCGGTGGACTGAAGGGCGTGGCTGTCTAAAAACTTGCCTTCCTCGCGCAGCTTAACGGCCGCATTCCGGACACCGAAGCCGGCTGTTACCACGAAAAAGCCAACGTAATCCATTTCGCCGCTTTCGACTGATTTTACGTAGTCAGCCAGGCAGAGGAACGGCTCTTTTTCCTGGCGCGGGAAAGTGAATCGTTCGATTTCTGTTTTCGCATCCGCCGGGTCATAAACAATTACATCATCACCTTGAGACTGGGCCGGGAAAAATTGATACACAGCTGCTGTTTTTAAGGTGCCCTCGTTCAAAAAGCCTGTCACGGTTTCATGAAGTTGAATCGCTTTTTCATTTTTTTCTTCGAGCAGCTTTTTCACATTGCCTTTCATGCCGAGGTGATGGCCGATTAATGTCTGCATGTTCACATACGGTTTTAAGTGTGAAATTGCATAATCCTTCAGCACGCGGCGGCGTGTATCACGAGGAACAAAAACAGGAACGTCTTCACGGACTGTTTTTACCGGTTTCGGCGCGACGGCAACAGCCTGCTCTTTTCGTTCGTCGCGGTACGCTTCAACCGCTTTTCGTTTTTCTTTTTTCTCTTCAAGCTCCTGCAAAAGCGTCACTTTTTGTTCAGCATTTTGCAGGCGGTTGGCAATATCAAGCCCATCCATCGCATCTTTGGCATACAAAACCGGCCCGCTGTATTCCGGGGAAATTTTTGTTTCGGTAAACCGGCGTGACAGAGCGGCGCCGCCAACTAAAATAGGGACATCAATATCCGCTGATTTAAAATCCTGGGCAGTAATCACCATCTGCTGGGCGGACTTAACAAGTAGTCCTGACAGGCCGACCATATCCGGCTTTTCTTTACGAATCACGTCAATCAATGCCTGTGGTGTTACTTTAATGCCGACATCAACCACTTTAAACCCGTTGTTGCTTAAAATAATATCGACAAGGTTTTTGCCGATGTCATGCACATCACCTTTGACGGTAGCCAAAATGACTTTGCCTTTTCCATTGTCATCTTCTTTTTTCTCCATAAACTGTTCCAGGTAAGCAACGGATGCTTTCATGACTTCCGCACTTTGCAGGACCTCGGCGACAATCAGCTGATTGTCGTTAAACAGCCGGCCGACTTCAGCCATGCCTTCCATGAGCGGGCCGTTAATAATATCAAGCGGATCATCGTACATGCCGCGTGCTGCTTCAAGATCAGGCAGAAGACCCTCTTTTGTGCCTTCAACTACGTAGTAGCTTAACCGCTCCGGCACGGTTTTGGGAATATCCTCTTCTTTTTTCTCTTTTTTCTTGTCACGGTAAAAGTCGGTGAATACGGCGAGCGTTTCATCCGTTGTTGTAAACAGCAAATCATCGGCAAGCTTGATTTCTTCTTTTGGAATCGAGGCGTACCGTTCGAGCTTTTCTGTGTTGACAATCGCGTAATCAAGGCCTGCCTGCGTACAGTGGTACAGGTACACGGCGTTCAGCACTTCACGGCCGACAGGAGGAAGGCCGAATGACACGTTACTTACGCCAAGAACGGTTAGGCATTTCGGAAGCCGTTCTTTAATCAGGCGGATCCCCTCAATGGTTTCAACAGCAGAGCCGATATACTGTTCATCACCTGTACCGACAGGGAATACTAGCGGATCAAAAATAATGTCTTCCGGCGCAAGCCCCCATTTCTCGACAAGCAGATCATGAGAGCGAATGGCGATTTCCAGCTTGCGTTCGCGTGTAACAGCCATGCCTTCTTCGTCAATCGTTCCAACGACAACAGCAGCCCCGTACGCCTTCACAAGCGGCATAACGGCGTCAAAGCGTTCTTCGCCATCCTCTAAATTAATCGAGTTGATAATCGCTTTTCCCTGCGAAAATTTCAGCGCTTCTTCAATGACTTTTTCATCGGTTGAGTCGATCACAAGCGGTACTTTTACTTTTTTGACGACTTCCTGCATAAAAGCTTTCATATCATCCAGCTCTTCACGGTCTGGGTTAGCCAGACAGATGTCAATGACATGGGCGCCGCCTTTCACCTGTGCCCGGGCAATTTCAGAAGCTTCCTCGAATTTTCCTTCGACGATGAGCCGCTTGAACTTACGTGAGCCGATTACATTTGTCCGCTCTCCAATGAAAAGGGGACGCATAGAATCGTCATATAAAAGCGGCTCAATACCCGAAACGGCATGTCCGTGTGGATGTTCAGGCGATACGCGCGGCTCTTTATCCTTAACCGCCTCCCGCATAACCCGGATATGTTCAGGCGTTGTACCGCAGCAGCCGCCGACGATATTCAGCCAGCCTTTATCGGCGAAAGCCGACAATTTTTGCGCCAGTGAGTCTGGTGATTCATGATAGCGACCTTCCTCATCGGGAAGACCGGCATTCGGGTAACAGCTTACATAGCTTGTCGCAAGGTCCGAAAGAGAACGAATATGATCGGTCATAAACTCAGGGCCAGTGGCGCAGTTTAAGCCGACAGAGAGCGGCTTAATATGCTCGATTGAAATGTAAAAGGCTTCAATATTCTGCCCGGCAAGCGTCGTGCCCATTGGCTCAATGGTGCCCGAAATCATCACCGGAAGCTCCACGCCCGCTGCATCAAAAGCGCGGCGGATGCCAAGTGTACCGGCTTTTACATTCAGCATGTCCTGGCTCGTTTCCATTAAGATCAAATCCGCGCCGCCTTCAATCAGCGCTTTTGCCTGCAACTCAAAGTTATCAACGAGCGCATCAAAGGTAATACCACCGGTGACAGACAATGTTTTCGTTGTCGGTCCTATTGCGCCGGCGACAAAGCGGGGCCAGTCCGGTGTAGAAAATTCGTCTACGGCTTTTCGGGCAATTTGTACGGCGCGCAGGTTGATTTCATATGCTTGATCACCGAGGTCGTACTCATCTAATACAACCGGAGTGCCTCCGAACGTATTCGTCGCAATAATGTCAGCGCCCGCTTCTAAATATTCACGGTGAATCCGCTCAATCACGTCCGGTCTTGTGAGGACAAGATTTTCGTTGCAGCCGTCATACTCTTCGCCGCCGAAGTCCTCTGGTGTTAAATCCGCATTTTGAAGCATCGTCCCCATTGCGCCATCAATGAGGAGGATGCGTTTTTTTAGTTCTTGTTCAATAAGATGTGTGGTCATAAACAGCCCCGCTTTCTTTCTGTGCATCAAGTTCTTTTATAAAGTGAATCAGTTCAATCGACATGTCATAGCGTAAAAATGGCGTAATCAAGTACAAGCCGTTAAACAAGCCGGCTGCTGTCTCAATCAATTCCTTGGCAATTTGAACGCCTTCTTTTGCAGACGCTTCGCGGTCTTCGCCGCAGGCACGCATACGCTCAAGCGTTTCATCCGACAGCTTGATTCCCGGTACTTCGTGATGTAAAAATTCAGCGTTCCGCATATTGGTCAGCGGCATAATACCGATAAACACCGGTGTTGATAAATGCTTCGTTGCCTCATATACTTCAACAATTTTTTCTTTTGTAAACACCGGCTGTGTAATAAAGTAGTCTGCACCACATTCGATTTTTTTCTCCATCCGCTTAACAGCACGGTCCAGTACGCGGACATTCGGGTTAAACGCCGCAGCAACGGAGAAGTTGGCTTTCTTTTTCAGCGGTTTACCAGAAAAAGAAATCCCTTCGTTTAATTGTTTAATGAGCTGAATAAGCTCTAGGCTTGAAACATCATACACACTGGTCGCGCCAGGGAAGTCGCCGACCTTTGTCGGATCGCCTGTAATCGCGAGAACATCATGAAGGCCGAGCGCATCGAGACCCATCAAGTGGGACTGCAGGCCGATTAAATTGCGGTCGCGGCACGTAATGTGAACGAGAGAACGAACATCATGCTTCATTTTTAGCGTAGCACCCATCGCCATGTTGCTGACGCGTGGGGAAGCAAGAGAGTTATCCGCCATCGTCACGGCATCAATGCCTGTTTTATAAAGTGCGTTGGCACCTTCGATGAACTTGTCCGCTACAAGTGTTTTGGGTGTATCAAGCTCAACGATAATGGTGCGCTCTGTTTTCGCTTTTTCACAAATGGAGACATCTGTGGCCGGTGCCGCTTCTTGAATAATAATGGGTTTTTTCGTTTGTACTTTTTTCTCCGTCAAAGGAGGAAGGCCGGCAAGGCGTTTTTTCGCCGCTTCAATATGCTTCGGTGTTGTGCCGCAGCAGCCGCCAATTAAGCGGACACCTTCATTGCGAAGAAGAACGGCCGCCCGTCCGAAATAGTCAGCTTCTGATTCATAAACAATCCGGCCATCTTCTACATCCAGCAGGCTCGCATTCGGATAAGCGGAAAGAAATGCTTTGCTTGGCAGTGTGACTTCTTCAAACGCCTGAATCGTATGATAAGGACCGAGACGGCAGTTGACACCGACCACGTCCGCTCCGATGCCTTCAAGCTGAGAAAGAGCATTATTTAAAGTCAGTCCATTTTGCAGAACACCTGGCTCATGCATGGATACTTGGGCAATGATCGGCACATTGCTCATTTGACGAAGAAGCTTTACAGTAGCGGTCAATTCTTCAAAATCATAATATGTTTCAAGCAGCAGTCCGTCTGGATCTCCGGCTAATAAGCTTTCAGCCTGCTCGCGTACAGAAGCGAGAATTTCATCGTTGGTCGCTGTACTTTTACGGATGCCGCGAATGCCGCCGATTGTGCCAAGTACAAACTGACCGCCCGGAGCCGCCGCCCGTTTCGCGATACGCAGCGCCGCTTCGTTTAATTCACGTGCACGGCTCTCCATTCCATACCGGGAAAGCTTTAAAGCATTCGCGCCATACGTATTCGTTTGAATAACATCCGCTCCGGCTTGAATGTAGTCGCTGTGGATTTTTTCAATGACTTCCGGCTTTTCCGTGTTCAGTTCTTCATAGCAAAAATCGATTCCATAAGAATACAATAATGTACCCATCGCTCCATCGGCAGTCAGCACGCTTGTTTTTAACTTGTCGAGCAGTGTCATGGCGCAGCATCCTCTCTTATACTGAATAATAAAATAAAAAAAGCCTTCTAAATGGCAAGAAGGCTTTTCAACATGTATGTGTTGTCCGTTCCTTCTCATCTTCCAGACCGTTTCAGTCTGCTGGACTTAGCACCTGACCGTACCGGCTGGTTGCTGAAGCGTCATCGGGCCAGTACCCTCGGCTTCTCTTGATAAGAATGAGTTTATAAAATTGCAAGAATAATTAAAAATATCATATCGTCTCTATACGATCCAGTCAAGAGCAATTTTCGCTAAAAGGGATTGGTTAATCATGGCTTTTCTTAAATAAAAGATATGATTGTAGATAGGGGATAGAGATAATTAAAATGACCACACCAATCAATGTCGGTATTTTCACAGCAGCCGGCAAAAGAGCCGATGCTATCAGCACAAGCCCGCCTGCGACAAACAGCCATCCGCCGGTGCGGTGTGTTTTAGTCCAAATACGGTCGTCTGCGAGCGTCCAGGGTGTCCGGATGCCGACAAAATAGCTGGGGCGCATACGGGGCATGTAATTTCCAATAATCATAAAAAGAGAGCCGATCAAAAGAGAAACAGCGGTATCCATATGCACTTCATAGCCAAGCCCATTTGTGAGCAACAGGAGATGAATGACGAAAATAAGCGTCAGTGAGGCATTGGCGATAATCGAATAGCTGCTTTGAAACTTATCATAATTTTGCCGGCGCGGATCCATTTTGGGAAGAAACTTAAAAAGGCCGCCAATCAAAAGAATCATCGCGGGACCGAAAAGGGCGCCAAACCATTTTGAAGAATAGCCATCGGCTTCTCCGGAGGGACCCCAATGTGTTGCGATTTGATCTGGCAGGTAGGGAAGTGCAGCAATACTGGCAAAAGAAGCAAGTAACACGATCATCCAAAAGAAGCGATTTTTCATTTTTCTTTCTCCTTTCCAGATACCGTCAGCATCCAGGCAACAACATCCTGAAAAACGGTTGTATTGAGTGAATAAATAATGTGCTGGCCCTTCCGTTCAGACAAAACAAGTCCGGCATTTTGCAGCGTGTGAAGGTGGTGGGAAATACTCGGTTTGGTCATTTGAAAATGCTCTGCAATGTCACCGGCTGTCATATCCTGTTTTTTCAGCAGCTCGATAATAGAGCGCCGGGTGGGGTCAGAGAGAGCCTTAAATACAAGAGTGGCAGACATGAACAGCCTCCTTATTTAGAATATTGTCTAATTATCTAAATTATAACCGGATGACACGAAATGTTCAAGGTCATAAAGCCCGCATACTGGTATAATTTTGATAAAGAGAGGGATCGAGCATGAACAAAACACAATGGCAGAAAGCAAAGAAATTTATTATCGATTTTTATCAGGAAACAATCCGGCCGGGTGAGGAAGCGAGAGCGAGGCTCGAGCAGGTTTACCGTGAAATAGAAGAGTCGGGTACATATACACATACCTTTGAAGAACTGGAATATGGAGCGAAACTCGCATGGCGGAACAGCAACCGCTGTATCGGTCGGCTGTTTTGGCAGACGCTCCATGTGTTTGATGAACGAACTGCCGAAACAGCGCTGGATGTGTTTAGTGCACTTGAGTGGCATGTTGTTTTTGCTCACAATGACGGTAAAATCCGGCCGGCTATTACGATTTTCCGGCCGGATCAACAGAAACAAAAAATTCGAATTTGGAATCATCAGCTGCTTCGCTATGCGGGGTATGAACATGCTGGGGATCCACATTCCCGCACGCTGACCGAAAAGTGTGAGTCGCTCGGCTGGCGGGGAGAAGGAAGTGACTTTGATTTGCTGCCCTGGGTCGTCCAAATCGGCAGCAATCCTCCCGTCTGGCAGGATGTTCCGAAAAAATGCCGGGTGGAAGTGGACCTTGTCCATCCGGACATTCCGGCTTTTAAAGAATTGAAGCTTAAATGGTACGCGGTTCCGGTCATTTCAGATATGCGGCTTGAGATTGGCGGTATCGACTACCAAGCTGCGCCGTTTAACGGCTGGTATATGGGTACTGAAATTGGTGCGCGTAATTTGGCCGATGAAAACCGGTACAACCGGCTGTCAGCTGTGGCAGACATGATCGGCCTGGACACACAGTATGCTTCTTCTTTATGGAAAGACCGGGCTCTTGTAGAGCTGAATGTTGCCGTTCTTTACTCGTTTAAACAAGCCGGGGTCACTATTGTCGATCACCATACAGCAGCGAGACAGCACCTTATATTCGAACAAAACGAAGAAGCAGCCGGCAGAAGGGCAACGGGAGACTGGACATGGCTCATTCCGCCCGTATCTCCTGCTGCCACCCATATCTTCCATCGGACCTATGATAATACGAGTCTGTCACCAAACTTTTTTTATCAGGCTGCTCCTTATCAATAAAGGATAGACAGCTCGTACGGAATAGGCCGAACCCGAAACAACATGTTTAAACAAAACAGGCTGCCGAAAACGGCAGCCTGTTTTGTTTGATTATGACGTTACTTTTTGTAATTTTTTGAGGACATGAAGCGAGCGTCCTGTTCCAATCGCTACAGATTCAAGCGGATTTGGCGCTAAATGAACCGGCACGATAATTTCTTCTGCCAGCCATTCTTGAAGGCCATTTAAAAGCGAGCCGCCGCCGCTGATCACAACGCCGCGGTCGACAATGTCACCGCTCAGCTCTGGAGGGGAAGATTCCAGCGTAACGCGGATCGTTTCCAGGATAGCCAGAAGCGATTCACGCAGTGCTTTTTGAATCTCATAAGAGCTGACACGTACTGTTTTTGGCAGGCCGGTTACAAGATCACGGCCGCGCACCTCCATATGAAGTTCATTGTGCTCAACCGGCGCATAGCCAATTTCTATTTTTACTTTTTCCGCTGTTCGTTCACCAATTAACAAATTATATTCCTTGCGAATATATTGAATGATGTCTTCGTCCAGTTTATCACCAGCAAGGCGGATTGAATTGCATGAAACGACACCGCCGTACGAAATAATCGCTACTTCTGTTGTCCCGCCGCCGATATCAACAATCAAATTCGCAATTGGTTCTTCTACCGGAAGGTCCGCACCAATTGCGGCTGCGACCGGTTCTTCAATCAAGTGCACCGTTTTGGCACCGCTTGATTTAATGGCATCTTGAATCGCCCGGCGTTCTACACCTGTTGCGCCGGATGGTGTGCACACCACAACCGTTGGCTTGCGGATCGTGAATCCAGCCGCTTTTCCTGCTTTTTTCATCAATTCTTTTAACATTTCAGAGGTTACATCAAAGTCAGCAATTACTCCATCTTTCATCGGGCGCACTGCGGCAATCCGCCCGGGAGTTTTTCCGATCATTTCTTTGGCGTCCGCGCCAACCGCAAGTACTTTTTTCGTATCCATATCAAGGGCTACAACAGAAGGTTCATTTAAAATGATGCCTTTGTCTTTGCTGTAAACGAGCAAATTTGCTGTGCCCAAATCAATACCGATTTCAGCTTGTCCCAACATAGTATCCATTCCTCCAAACGGCATTTTTTCGCCTGCGCCCATTATAAGAAAGAAGGGAAACACCCGTACATGGGACAAAAAGATGAATCTTTGTATATTACAGTCATGACAACAAAAAAAGCCGCTCTTAAAGGGAGAAAGAGCGGTCTTGTTACGAAAACTTAAATTTTGTTACGAAAAAGAGGGGACAAAGGTCATACCTTTTTAAAAAAGGCAGCTAGTTCTTTACTATGATCTTTTCTGGATTTCCGATGAGCGGCCCGGGCAGGTGCTGTTTCAAACAGCCATTTTTCTTCTTCTGTCTCCGGCATGACCTCGCCGACTTCCACGGGCTTGCCGTTTTGATCAATCGCGACAAATGTCAAAAAAGAAAGAGCCGCCACTTCTTTGTCACCTGTAATGAGATTTTCAGAGGTTACCCGGACGAAAACTTCCATACTCGAACGGCCTGTATACGTAACCATGGCCATCAGTGTAACCGTATCGCCTACTTTTATTGGCCGTATAAAGTCAACAGAGTCTGTAGAAGCAGTGACAGTCGGATTGCGTGCAAAGCGTGTTGCGGAAATAGAAGCTACGTCATCAATATGAGCCATTAATTTTCCACCGAATAGTGTACCGTAATAGTTCGTATCCGGCGGAAATACTTGAGCGGATTTTACTGTAATCGTATCTTGCATTCGTGTTCTTTTTCTCATCCTTTATCACCTTTTCCTTCAGTAAAGAGTATACATGAAGAGAAAGTTTTTAGAAAGAAAAGCAAAAAAATTCGGCAAAGAGGTTGTATTTTAATTCTATATGGTGTATAAATATAAATATAACAACGGTGACGGCACGTCGGGGTGACTTTTATGATCACGATAGAAAAAGTAAAAGAACTCGATTTAAAAGGAAAAGATTTCTTAAAACTTCTCGATTTCAGCGCAGAAGAAGTAGAAGCATTGATCGTTCTGGCTGACGATATGAAAAAACGAAAAGAAGCTTATTTTGATGCTTTAAAAGGACAGATTCTCGGTATGATTTTCGAGAAAAATTCCACTAGAACGCGTGTTTCATTTGAAGCAGCCATTCTTCAGCTTGGCGGCAACGGCATGTTTTTAAGCTCAGACCAGCTGCAAATTGGCCGCGGTGAAACCATTGAAGACACGGGTAAAGTGTTATCAGGATACCTGGATGGGATTATGATCCGTACGCACGGCCATGACCGAATCGAAAAGCTGGCAGAAGCAGCATCGGTTCCGGTTATTAACGGGCTGACTGATTTATACCACCCATGCCAGGCACTGGCTGATTTATTGACGGTATATGAGCTTAAAGGAAGCTTTAAAGGCGGCAAAATGGTGTATATCGGCGACGGCAATAACGTTGCTCACTCTCTAATGATTGGCGCTGTAATGATGGGCATGGACTTTGCTTTAGCAGCACCGAAAGGGTACGAAGCAGACAGTACAGTCATTCAAAAAACAAAGGAAATTGCCGCTCAAACAGGCGCAGTCGTTACCTTTACAGAAGATCCGGCTGAAGCTGTGCAGGGAGCCGATTTTATTTACACAGATGTCTGGACCAGTATGGGCCAGGAAGAAGAGTCTGCTCTTCGATTGGAAGCTTTTGCGCCGTATCAGGTGAACGAAGCACTTCTTGCCCAAGCGAACCCAGAATGCAAGTTTATGCATTGCCTGCCAGCGCATCGCGGGGAAGAAGTGTCTGCCGGCGTGATGGACGGAGAAGCGTCTGTCGTGTTCCAGCAAGCTGAAAACCGCATGCATGCTCAAAAAGCAGTTTTGTACAGCTTAATGAAAAAATAAACACATCTCTTGTTCAGCGGTTATCGGAGAACGGCTGGACGCAACGAGATACTTACTTTCAGCTGTTATTGGAGAATAGCTGATCCCTTTAAAACAAAACAAAGCATTCAGATGTCATTGGAGGACACCTGGATGCTTTTTGTTTGCCTTCAATTCCCTTTTTCCTTCCCAATCATGCTAAAATAGAAACAGCTAATAAAAAGTGAAAAGCAATCACGTATGATGGTGGGCGGATATGGAACAAAAATTAAAGGTTTTTTTAACTGTAGTAAAGCATATGAACTTTTCAAGAGCAGCAGAAGAGCTGTTTATCACCCAGCCGGCTGTAAGCCAGTATATTAAGTCATTTGAAGAAGAGCTTGGCATTAAACTAATTGACCGAACGAACAAAAAAATCCGTTTGACGAAAGCAGGCAGCCTTGTTGCTTATTACGGCGGTGAAATCTCTACGCTAAATGATAAGATGAAGCAGGCAGTGGAGGATTTAGCCGGTGAAGTAAAGGGAAAGCTCGCCGTTGGCGCAAGCTATTCGTTCGGGGAATATATTTTGCCGCACATTGTAGCGGATTTCCTCAATAAGTTTCCTTCTGTTGATCCCTATATTACGATTGGGAACACGCAGGAAATTGCTGAAAAGGTCATTCATAATGAAATTGACCTTGGCGTTGTGGAAGGAACAGTGGCTTCAGACAAGCTGATTGCTGAAAAAATTGCCTCCGATAAAATGTACGTGATCAAGGGAAAAAAAGAAAACAGTGAAAAACGTGTTCATTTAAATGAAGAAACATGGATTGTCAGGGAGCAGGGGTCTGGCACAAGAGAAGCATTTGACTGGTTCGCCGCGAAAAACGGCATTCGGCCGGCTAAGATTCTGGAATTTGGCAGCACGCAGATTATTAAAGAAGCAGTTGAAGCAGGACTGGGAGTGGCTCTTTTGTCGGAATGGACGATTCGAAATGAGCTGGAGCTTGAGAAGCTGAAGATTGTAGGCGGCGGGAATTTGTATTATGAGCGGAATTTTTATGCGATTATTCCAGACGCCCCTTTTATGACGAAAACAGCAGAAACCTTTTTACACTATTTAAGACGGGACTAGCGGGAGCTGGTTCTTTTTTTATGCACATGTACGGCTCATATGATCGCTGCGACAGCGTAAAGAAGGCCCTCCATTCTTGTAAATATATGAAAAAGCTGCCTCTCGGTAAGAGGCAGCTTGGAGAGCTGATTAAGGAAGCTTTGTTTCACCCATAAGGAAGCGATCTGTTTCACGTGCAGCTTCGCGCCCTTCATGAATCGCCCAAACAACAAGGCTTTGTCCACGGCGCATATCGCCGGCCGCAAAAATGCCTTCTTCGTTTGTTGTGTATTTGCCGTATTTTGCAAGCACAGTATTGCGTGCTGTTGTATCTACACCGAAGTGGGAAGCAAGCGGCATGTCTGTTCCGCTGAAGCCAATTGCTACAAGCACAAGCTCAACAGGCCACACTTGCTCACTGCCAGGAATTTCTTCCATTGTATAGCTGCCATCTTCAAGATACGTTTTTTCCATACGAACCGTATGAAGTTCTTTTAATTTACCATGTTCATCCGCTACAAACTTTGTTGTCGCAATCAAATATTCACGTGGGTCTTCACCGTAAACAGCAGCTGCTTCTGCATACGCATAATCCAATTCAAATACATTTGGATACTGTGGCCACGGGTTGTTTTTAGTGCGTCTCACAGGCTGAGCTTCGTGCTTGCCGAATTGAACAACGCTTTTAGCGCCCTGGCGAATCGCTGTTGCCACACAGTCAGCACCTGTATCACCACCGCCAATTACGATGACGTTTTTGCCTTCTGCAGAGATTACCCCTTCCTCAGACTCATTCAACAAGCCTTTAATGCTTCTTGTTAAATAATCCATCGCAAGGTAAATACCTTCTGAATCACGGCCTTCGATCACAATGTCACGGTGTGTTTGCGCGCCCGCACAAAGAATCACTGCATCGTATTCTTCTTTCAGCTGTTCTTTTGTAATATCTTTACCGATTGTTGTGTTCACAACAAATTCAATACCTTCATTTTTGAGCAGGTTAACGCGGCGTTCAACCGTTTCTTTTTCAAGTTTCATAGAAGGGATACCGTACATAAGCAAGCCGCCGATACGATCGTCGCGCTCAAATACAGTTACAAGATGGCCGGCTTTGTTCAGCTGGTCTGCTGCGGCAAGGCCGGCAGGACCAGAACCAACAACAGCTACACGTTTGCCAGTGCGGCGTTTAGGTGGATTTGGTGTAATCCAGCCTTCTTCAAATCCTTTGTCGATAATCGCTTTTTCAATCGATTTAATGGCAACGGCAGGATCTGTAATCGCGACTGTACAAGATCCCTCACACGGAGCAGGGCAGACACGGCCCGTGAACTCTGGGAAGTTATTTGTTTTCAGCAAACGATCCAGCGCTTCTTTCCAGCGGCCGCGGTATACAAGGTCATTCCACTCTGGAATCAAATTGTAAAGCGGACATCCGGACGGTGTACCTCCGATCATCTGGCCAGTGTGGCAGAAAGGAGTCCCGCAATCCATGCAGCGGGCTCCTTGAATTTGCAGTTCTTTTTCCGGAAGCTTTGTCGTATATTCTCTCCAGTCTTTTACCCGTTCAGCCGGGTTGCGCCCTGGAGCTGTTTTGCGTTCATATTCGATAAAACCGGTAGCTTTCCCCATCAATTCATTCTCCTTTCTTACGCGTTCTCAACGACTGGCATTTTTTTCTCTGTAAATGCTGCGTACTTCGCATCAGCCGTTTTCATTCCTTGCTGTTCATAGTAAGAAATAGATTTCATCATTTCTTTGTATTCGTAAGGGATAACACGGATAAAGTGGTGTTTCTCCGTTTCCCAATTTTCAAGAATAGAACCGGCAATCGGACTGCCTGTCCATTGCAGGTGACGTGTAATCAATGTTTTTAATTCGTTTTCTTCTTGTAAGCCGTCCAATGATTCTGTCAGAACCATTTCACGGTTGACGCGGCTTTCAACACGATCACGCTCTGGCGCGTACAGGTAAGCAATACCACCGGACATACCAGCTGCAAAGTTGCGGCCAGTTGGACCAAGAATCACAACGCGTCCGCCTGTCATGTACTCACAGCCATGATCCGTTACGCCTTCAACGACAATATCGGCACCGCTGTTACGAACAGCAAAACGTGTTCCGGCACGGCCGTTAATAAACGCTTCACCGCTTGTTGCACCGTATAAGTTTACGTTTCCGCAAATAGCGTGTTCATGCGGTACAAGGTTTGCATCGCTGTGTGGACGAACAACAAGGCGTCCGCCTGAAAGACCTTTACCGAAGTAATCGTTCGCGTCTCCATTCACTGTAAACGTCAAACCTTTTGGAAGGAAAGCCCCAAAGCTTTGTCCAGCCGAGCCGTTGAATGTAAATTGAACGGTATTGTCTGGAAGACCTTCCGCACCGTGTGCGAGTGTTACAGCGGAACCGGTAATCGTACCAGCCGCACGATCGGTATTGATAATATCAAATTCAGCCGCAACGGCTTCTTTATTTTCAAGCGCTGGGCGAACAGCGTCTAATAGAAGACGGCGGTCAATCGTACGGTCCAGCTTGTAATCTTGATCTGTTGTTTTATATTGTTTTTGGCCCGGCTTAAGCGGCGTCATGTAAAGAAGAGGGAACAGATCCAAGTATTTCGCTTTCGGATGCTGATCTTTTCTTGCATGCGGCTTTAATACCTGTTTTTGACCAATCATTTCATCAATTGTACGGAAGCCTAGCTCAGCCATCAATTCACGGATTTCGCGTCCCACGAACGTCAAGTAGTTCACTACATGGTCGGCATCACCCATGAATTTTTCACGCAGTGCCGGGTTTTGTGTCGCAACGCCAACTGGGCATGTATCCATATGGCATACGCGCATCATCACGCAGCCAAGAACAACAAGTGGAGCTGTTGCAAAACCGAATTCCTCGGCACCAAGAAGGGCAGCAATCACTACATCACGGCCGTTCATAAGCTTTCCGTCTGTTTCAAGTGTTACTTTTTCACGCAAACCGTTCATAAGAAGAGTCTGGTGTGTTTCAGCCAAGCCGATTTCCCACGGAAGGCCGGTATGCTTAATACTTGTTTTCGGCGAAGCACCTGTACCGCCTTCGTAGCCGCTGACAAGAATAACATCTGCCAAGCCTTTTGCAACCCCGGCTGCAATTGTACCGACACCTGTTTTGGCTACCAGCTTCACGTTGATACGCGCTTTATGGTTCGCATTTTTTAAGTCATAAATAAGCTGCGCCAAGTCCTCAATTGAATAAATATCATGGTGAGGAGGAGGAGAAATCAAGCCGACACCTGGTGTAGAACCACGTGTTTCCGCGATCCATGGATATACCTTTTTACCAGGCAGATGGCCGCCTTCACCCGGCTTCGCGCCTTGGGCCATTTTGATTTGAATCTCAGATGCTGTATTTAAGTACTCGCTTGTCACACCGAAACGGCCGGAAGCAACCTGCTTAATCGAACTTGAACGGATATCTCCGTTTGCATCTGGTGTATAGCGGTCTGAATCCTCGCCGCCTTCACCGCTGTTGCTTTTTCCACCCAGGCGGTTCAAGGCAATAGCCAGTGATTCATGGGCTTCTTTACTAATAGAACCATAAGACATGGCACCGGACTTAAAGCGTTTAAAGATACTTTCAAGTGGTTCAACTTCATCGAGCGGAACCGATGGACGGGCAGTGAAATCTAAATCTAGCAATCCACGAAGGAACATAATATTTTCTTCGTTTACAAGCTCTGAGTATTCTTTATAAAGCTCGTAGTTATTTGTTCGTGCCGCATGCTGGAGCATGTGGATCGTTTTTGGATTGAAGGCGTGTTTTTCACCTGTGCGTCTCCATTGGAATTCACCGCTTGAATCAAGAGTCGGATCTGTGAATTCACCTTTACCGAATGCGTCGTGATGGCGGACAAGCGTTTCTTGAAGTACCACATCAAGCGTAATACCGCTTAGCGCTGTTGTCGTGCCTGTAAAGTATGTTTCGATTACTTCGCGTCCAATACCGACTGCTTCGAAAATTTGTGCACCGCGGTAACTTTGAACGGTGGAAATTCCCATTTTCGCCATTACTTTAATGATGCCGCTTGTTGCTGCGTAGTTGTAGTTTTTCTCAGCTTCTTCTGTTGTCATGCCTGGAATTGTTCCGTCTGCTACCATTGAGCGGAGGGAAGCAATCGCAAGGTATGGGTAAATCGAATCTGCGCCGTAGCCAATCAAGCAGCAGAATTGGTGTACGTCACGTGCTTCTGCTGTATCAAGCACAAGGCTGACATTTGTACGGCGTCCGTTTTTGATTAAATGCTGATGAATACCGCTCACAGCAAGAAGGGCAGGGACCGCTGCTTGTTTGCTTGTTACGCCTCGGTCTGACAAGATCAGAATAGATGCGCCACTTTCAATTGCTGCATCTGCCTGTTTATACAAAGCTGTCATTGTATCGGCCAAATCTACTTTTTCTTTCGTATTAAATAGAAGAGAAAGAGTAGCTGTTTGGAATGCAGGATTTTGATTGTGTACGATTTTATTCCATTCTTTTTCGCCAAGAATCGGTGTTTCTAAGCGAATACGACGGCTGTTTTCGGCTGAAGGAGCCAAAATGTTTCCTTCATTGCCAAGAAGCGTCATCATAGATACAACGTTATCTTCACGAATCGCATCGATTGGCGGGTTCGTTACTTGTGCGAACAGCTGTTTAAAATAGTTGTATAAAAGCTGTGGACGCTCAGACAAAACAGCAAGCGGTGCGTCATAACCCATTGAACCGATTGGATCGGTTTTTTCTGTCGCCATTGGCGCAATTTGTTTTGTCAGCTCATCGAACGTGTAGCCGAATGCTTTATGAAGGTTCAGCATTTCTTTTTCAGTAAAAGCTTCTTCCTTTGCACCAGACGCATCTTCAAGGTCTGTAATGTGCACTAGGTTTTGATCAAGCCATTCACGGTAAGGCTCTGCTGTTGTAATTTCCTGCTTGATTTCTTCGTCAGAAACAATGCGTCCTTCCTCTAAATCAACAAGCAGCATTTCACCAGCGCTGACTGTTTCTTTTTTCACGATGCGTTTTTCATCTACTTCAATCGTACCTACTTCAGATGAGTAGATGATATGATCGTCATCTGTTACGTAGTAACGAGCCGGGCGCAAGCCATTACGGTCAAGGATTGTACCGATTTTGCGTCCATCTGTGAAAGAAATAGAGGTTGGTCCGTCCCATGGCTCCATTAAGCAGCTGTGGTATTCATAAAAAGCAAGCTTCGGATCTGCCATATGCGGATCGCGGTCCCATGGTTCCGGAATCAGCATCATAGCTGCATGCGGAAGGGAGCGGCCTGAAAGTGTTAAAAATTCGATGGCGTTATCAAGCATTGCCGAGTCACTGCCGTTTGTATCGATAATTGGCAGAAGGTCTTTGTATTGATCACCAAACAGTTTAGAATAGCCAGCTTTCTCACGCGACTGCATCCAGCTTACATTTCCGCGGTTTGTATTAATTTCACCGTTGTGAATTAAATAGCGGTACGGATGCGCACGTTCCCAGCTTGGGAATGTATTTGTACTAAAACGCGAGTGAACAAGGGAAAAAGCAGATTGATAGTCTTCTTTTGCCAGATCAACATAATACTGATCGATTTGTTCAGGCGTCAGCATTCCTTTATAAATAATGGTCCGTGTTGAAAAGCTTGGGATGTAGAATGAGCCTTTTACATCCGGGTTATTTCCGATCTCATTTTCGACACGTTTTCTCATTACATAAAGTGCACGTTCAAAATCTTTTTCTGTTTCGTGCTTTTTGCTTTTTTCGACAAATAGCTGCATCACATAGGGAGCGATCACAAGCGCTTCTGGTCCAGCTGCTTCCGGGTTAACCGGAACGTCACGCCAGCCAAGCAATTTTAAGCCTTCTTCGTGAAGAATTAATTCTGTTTCTACTTGAATTTGCTCACGTTCTTTTTCGTTTTGTGGTAAAAAGAACATACCGACTGCATAATCATATGGAGCAGGTAACGTAATATTTAAATTTTCGCACTCTTTACGGAAAAAATCATCGCAGATTTGCAGCATAATTCCTGCACCATCGCCAGTTGTTCCGTTTAAGTTTCCACCGCGGTGTTCCAAACGGCAAAGCATATGAATACCATCCTGCACAATTTTGTGGGATGGACGACCTTTTATATTTGCAATAAAACCGATACCGCAGGCATCATGTTCATTTTTTGGATCATATAAGCCCTGTTTTTCTGGGTAACCGTATAGATTCATGTTGTGCACCTCCGCGTTCAAATCATCTTTCTCTGTTATGTTTATTGTAGGGTTCAGAAATGATACAATCAATATATTATTAATAAGTTATTGATCTCAAAATGATATGAGTCAGGAGTGTGGATGAAAATGGAAATGAGACAAGTGAAATACTTCATGGAAGTGGCGCGCCAGGAACATATGACTGAAGCCGCTTTTCATCTGCATGTTGCGCAGTCTGCTGTCAGCCGCCAAATTGCCAAGCTTGAAGATGAACTTGGCGTTGAGCTTTTTTTGCGCGAAGGACGCAGCGTCCGCCTGACCCATGCAGGGCGTATTTTTTACGACCATGCTCTTGTAGCGATGGAAGCGATGGATAAAGCAGTAAAAGCAATTGAAGATTATTTAAACCCGGAAGCCGGCAAAATCCGCCTTGGTTTTCCGAATTCCTTAGCCACAAAAACATTGCCCCGTGTCATTTCTGCTTTTCGAAATCAATACTCGGATGTTGGCTTTGATTTTAAACAAGGCTCCAACCGGGAACTGCGTGAACGCGTGGAAAAGGGGGAAATCGATCTTGCCTTTGTATCACCTGTTCCGGAGCCGACGGCTGAAATCAACACACATGTTTTTTTCTCTGAGCACATGAGAGCCCTTATTCCGACTCACCATCGCTTAGCTAAGCAGTCATCGATTAATCTTCGTGACTTGATGGACGATCAATTTGTCTTGTTTCGTACAGGATATGATATGCGGGCACTTGTGCTTGATGCATGCAGAAAAGTAAATTTTGAACCGTCTGTGGCTTTTGAAAGTGAGGATATTTACACGATTAAAGGGTTAGTGGAAGCAGGGCTTGGTGTGAGTCTCCTGCCGGAAACACTGCTGATTGACCAAACACCGGTAGGCACTGTCAGTATTCCGGTCAGCGTGCCGCGTGTGACCCGGACTGTAGGAGTCATCATGACGAAATCAAGGATGCTGCCGCCGTCTGAAAAGCTGTTTTATGAATTTTTGATTAAATACTACAACCGGTTAAACGAATTTAGCTTTTAAAAAAGATCCCGAGAACCTCGGGATCTTTTTTTTAGCCGTTATGCCCAGTTGCCGTTGCGGAAAACCGCTTCACGCGTGCCGTCTGCTTTAATACCATCAATATTCATTTCAGCAGAACCGATCATAAAATCAACGTGAGTGATGCTTGTGTTTAAACCGTTTTTCTCGAGCTCCTCCTGCGACATTTCCTTGCCGCCTTCAATACAAAATGCATATGCACTGCCGATAGCCAGGTGGTTGGATGCATTTTCATCGAAAAGCGTGTTGAAAAACAGGATGCCTGCATTGGAAATAGGGGAGTCATGAGGGACAAGTGCCACCTCTCCAAGATAATGCGAACCTTCATCTGTATCGATCAGCTGTTTTAATACTTCTTCACCCTGCTCGGCCGATACATCCACAATTCGTCCATCCTTAAACGTAACTGTAAAGCCATCGATAATATTACCCGCATAGCTGAGCGGCTTTGTTGCTTTTACGTATCCGTTCACACCGGTTTTAACCGGGACTGTAAAAACTTCTTCGGTTGGCATATTCGCCATGAAGCTATGGCCCTGCTCATTTGTACTGCCGGCACCGACCCATAGGTGCGTATCTGGCAGATCAATCGTTAAATCCGTGCCGGGCGCAGTATAATGAAGCGTTTTAAAATGCTGCTTGTTTAACTCTGTAACTTTTTCTACAAGGCGGGCATCATGATCTTTCCAGGACTGAACAGCATCCTCATGATCCGCGCGTACCGCTTTGAAAATGGCGTCCCATAGGGCTGGAATCCGTTCTTCCTGTGGAAGATCCTCAAATACTTTATCGGCCCAATCCTGTGAAGGAGCTGCGATGACCGTCCAGCTCACTTTGTCTGACTGAATGTATTCACGGTACTTTTTCATCGCTGTGCCAGCCGCTTTCTGATAAGCCGCAATCCGTTTTCCATCGACGCCTTTTAACAAGTCCGGTCCGGACGAGACGATCGACATAAAAGCAGCGCCTTCTTCCGCAAGTGATTCCATCATTTGTTTGTTCCATGCTGGAAACTCATGAAAAGCCTCTTCCGGTGCAAGCGTGTATTTTAATCTGGATACCGTGTCATCGCTCCAGTCCACATATACGTGCTTGGCGCCTGCCTGGTAAGCTTTTTCTACGATTAAGCGGACAAGCTGTGCTGAATCAATAGCCGCACGCACAACGAGTGTTTGTCCTGGCTGAATATTTACGCCGGTTGTAACTGCAAGCTGCGCGTAATTTTGGAGCTGTTCCTCGAAAGTTTTCATCGATATTCTCCTTTGCCTATGTAATATAGACAGTTTATCAAAAAAGGTGATTATTTACATAATAGAAGCGTCGGATTCCAAAAAGATACGGAGCATATCTTTGTCTGCTAAAAAGTCATTTAGCGTATAACGATCCAGTACGGCAAGAAAGGCCTGCAGTGCTTCTGCAAATACGTGGCGCAATCCGCAAATTGGAGTGATCGAGCAGCGGCCGGGATCAACAAAGCATTCAACAATGTGAAAATCATCCTCGGTTTTCCGGACAACTTCACCAATATTAATATCAGAGGGTTTTTTTGCCAGGCGGATACCGCCATTTCGCCCCCGGATTGTTTCGATATAGCCAAGCTTGCCTAATTCATGCGTCACTTTCATTAAATGGTTTTTTGAAATATTATACGCATCGGCAATTTCTTTTATATTAGATAGTTCTCCTTCTTCTTTTGCTCCCAGAAAAACAAGCATGCGAAGCGAGTAGTCTGTATAAAGAGTTAGTTTCATCGTTCTCACCTGTCCTATAGGTCTATTATGTCATGTAAGAAGAAATTTGTGCAATTGTGAACGTTTTTTTAAACATACTTTTTAAATATTGTTTTTCAGGGGCAGCTGGCGTATAAATAAGATGTATTAAAAATGTATCTTTTAAAAAGACCCAGGGGGAATTATTGTGCTATCACAAAAAACAATCGATATCGTTAAATCAACTGCTCCTATTTTAGAAACACATGGTGTTGAAATCACAACTTATTTCTATAGAACGATGTTTGAAGCTCACCCCGAGCTGCTCAATATTTTTAATCATGCCAACCAGTCAAAAGGACGTCAGCAAACGGCTTTGGCCAATACGGTTTATGCAGCAGCTAAGTACATTGATCAGCTTGAAGTACTGCTTCCGGCTGTTAAACAAATTGCCCACAAGCATCGCAGTCTTGCCATCAAGGCCGAGCATTATCCGATTGTAGGGGAATATTTACTAAAGGCGATCAAAGGCGTGCTCGGTGAAGCAGCGACAGACGACATCATCAATGCATGGGCAGAAGCATACGGGGTTATTGCTCAAGTATTTATCGATGTAGAAAAAGAAATGTATGAACAAGCAGAGCAGCATGGCTGGAAGGATTTTAAAGAGTTTGTGATTCAAAGAAAAGTAAAAGAAAGCTCATTGATTACTTCCTTCTATTTAAAAGCAAAAGACGGCGAGCCTGTGCCGGCTTATCTGCCAGGACAGTATGTTACGATTCGGACCTCCATCCCTGGAGAAGAGTTTTTAGTGAACCGCCAATACAGCTTGTCACAAGCACCTGGGTCCCATTCTTTCCGCATTTCTGTCAAACGGGAAGCCGATCACAGTCCGGAAGGAAAAGTATCTGTTTACCTTCATGACCAGCTGCAAGAAGGCGATACATTGGAAGTCAGTGCGCCAGCCGGTGATTTTTATTTAGAACAAGGCACACAGCCTGTGGCGCTTATTGCGGGCGGAGTAGGGATCACACCGATGATGGCAATGCTTGGCTCGATTGCACAAAATGAACCAGACCGGAAAACGGTTCTGATTCAAGCGGCACGAAACAAAGAGGCGCGTGCATTTGAAGAAGAAGCGGCGGAACAAATAAATCGTCTTTCCAATGGAAAGATGTACGTAGCTTATGAAGAGAAAAAAAATGAGTCGGATGTATGTGACGTAACCGGCTATATTAGTAAAAGCTTTTTACAAGATGTTCTTGATCCGC
The DNA here is from genome assembly GCF_038806185.1 of Domibacillus sp. 8LH. Taxonomy (NCBI): domain Bacteria; kingdom Bacillati; phylum Bacillota; class Bacilli; order Caryophanales; family Bacillaceae; genus Domibacillus; species Domibacillus sp. 8LH. The sequence continues at coordinate 40,171 of NZ_JAVJNG010000021.1, forward strand.
AAAGCATCTGCTACGTATGCGGTCCGGTGCCGTTTATGCAAGCTGTCGTTCGTCATTTAACCGAGCTTGGCTTTAACGAGCAAAATATCAAATATGAATTTTTCGGGCCGGCAATGGCCTTGCGGGCATAATGAAAAAGCCGCAGCTTCCAACGTGGAGGCTGCGGCTTTTTTTAGGAGCCATATTTTTTTTCCGTAAAATAAGCATCCAAAACATCAGGAAGCTCAGGCCGGCTGATCAAATAACCTTGAATGGAGTCGCAGCCCAGCTTGAGCAGCACGTTCAGCTGCTCTTGTTTTTCCACACCTTCTGCCGTAACGGACAGCCCGAATAAGTTTGCCAGTTGAATAATCATTTCAACAAGTGCTTTGTCTTCAAACGAAGTATGAACTTCGTTAATAAAAGACTTGTCGATTTTAAGTGTATCAATCGGAAGGTTTTTCAAATGCGTCAGTGATGAAACACCTGTTCCAAAATCGTCCAGTGAAATGGTGATACCTTCTTTTTTCAGCAGAGTGATAATACGGCAGGCATTTTGAAAGTCTTCCATCACTGCTGTTTCCGTTATTTCCAGTTCAAGAAACCGGGCATCCAGCTTACAGTCATGAAGAATATCACGAATCATTTCCGGCAGCCGGTCTGATAAAAACAACGGTGCAGAAATATTAACAGCCACTCGTTGAAACGTATGATTCGTTTCCGACCATTTTTTCATCTGACGGCAGGCTTCCTGTAAGATCCATTTTGTTAAATCGAAGATAAATCCGTTTTTTTCAGCAACCGGAATAAATAAAGCGGGTGATACTGTACCGTGAACCGGGCTGTTCCAGCGAATAAGTGCTTCAACAGAATCGGCCTTTCCACTGTGAATGCTCAATTTAGGCTGATAACACAAGAAAAATTCGCCGTTTTGAAGAGCGCTTCGGAAGCTCATAGCCAGCTGAAGTTCAAGGTCCTGCCGTTGAAAAGAGGTATTATACAGCACAAGATTGTTTTTTCCATGGTGCTTTACATGGCGCAGAGCCCGCTCAGCATGAAGCAAAAGCGTGTGGCCGTTCCTTCCATCCTCGGGAGCCAGGGAAACACCTGCTGAAAAAGTAAGATGAACCGGAGCGCCGGAAATATAAAAGGGACTTTGCAGGGAAAGAAACTGGTCAGTAAGCATCGTCTGAATTTCCTCGCGGCTGTATGTGCCGGGTATAGCGAGCGCGAATTTATTTCCTTCAATACGGGCAGCGAGACTATGGGCAGGAGCGGAAAACGCAAGTCGCTCTGAAAACTCAACCAAAACACTGTCGCCGCTTTCATAGCCGTATTTTTCATTGATCCAATTGAAATTATCAAGATCAATGACCACAACGGCAATTGGGAGATTGAGCGGTGTAGTCCGAGCTTCGATAAACTGTTCGAGGCTGCGGCGGTTTGGAAGGTTTGTTAATAAGTCTGTCCGCTTTCGGTGAAAAGCATATTTTTTACGCTGGAATCTAAACAAAATGAGTGAAATAACGACAAACGCAAAGAAAAGAAAGAATGATAGATTCATAAGTGAAAACCTCATATAAATAAGTTGATTGAGATTAGTTTAGCAAAAGGATGTAAAGCTGGTGCTAAAGTTTTATTAAGTTTAGCCTAAAAAAGAACACGGGTATAACAGTTCTATCATTCTTTTTCTTTGTCGAAACGTGTAAACTATGACTGAAGCTGCCGATATAAAGGTAAAAGTATATAGAAGTAAGGAGCTAATGTATTGTGGATAAAACATCTCTTGTTGGTATTCTTCTAGCTATTATTGCCGTTGGAGTCGGCATGGTCGCCAAAGGAGTAAGCCCCGCTGTTTTAATTAACCCGGCCGCGTTTTTAATTATTATTCTTGGAACAGTGGCAGCTGTGACAATTGCTTTTCCTGGTTCAGAATTGAAAAAAGTGCCAAAACTGTTCGGTATTTTATTTAAGGACCAAAAAAGAATGACTCCGCAGGAAGTGATCGGCTTGTTCACAAGCTGGGCGGAGCTTGCCCGTAAGGAAGGATTGTTATCTCTCGAAACAAAAATGAACGATATTGAAGATGACTTTTTAAAAAATGGTATGAACCTTGCAGTAGATGGACAGAGCGCAGATTATATCCGCGATGTATTAAGTGAAGAAATCGCCGCGATGGAAGACCGCCATACAGCGGGTGCCGCTATTTTTACACAGGCGGGCACGTACGCACCGACACTTGGGGTGCTGGGGGCAGTAGTCGGCTTGATTGCCGCGCTTGGCAACATGAGCGACACAGATGCGCTCGGTCATGCCATTTCCGCTGCATTCGTGGCAACGCTGCTTGGTATTTTTACAGGGTACGTATTATGGCATCCATTTGCAAATAAGCTAAAGCGAAAATCATCACTTGAAGCGAAAACAAAAGAAATGATGATTGAAGGCATTCTTTCGATTCTAGAGGGAGAAGCGCCGCGCGTTCTGGAACAAAAGCTTGCTTCCTACCTGCCTGCGGATGAAAAGAAAAAACTATTAAATGCCGATGGAGGGGGATTAGGAGATGGCCAAGCGTAAACGTCATAAAAAGCATGAAGATCATGTAGATGAATCGTGGCTCATCCCGTATGCGGACTTGCTGACGCTCCTCCTCGCTCTTTTTATCGTTTTGTTTGCAAGCAGCTCCATGGACGTGCAAAAGTTTCAAGCCATTGCCTCCGCTTTTAATAATGAGCTTGAAGGAGGCAGCGGTGTTCTTGATTTTCCAAGCCCCGTTTCTGATCCATCGATGACAGAAACGGAAGAACAAGAGGAAAACTTAAAGGCAGCCGATAAAGAAGAGCTCAAGGAAATGCAGAAAAAAATGACCGATTATATAAAAGAAAATAACCTTGAGGACAAAGTAGAAACAACACTTAACGGCGAAGGGCTTCTGCTTCGTATTCGGGATAATGTTTTATTTAGTTCCGGTGACGCAGAAATCCAGCCAGATCAGCTTGCAAGCGCTCGCGATATTTCAAAATTGCTTGTCATGGATACGCCGCGCAGCATTATTATCAGCGGTCACACAGACAATATGCCGATCAAAACCGCTCAGTTTGATTCGAACTGGGAGCTGAGTGCGATGCGGGCTGTGAACTTTATGAAGGAAATCTTAAAAAATAACCAGCTTGATCCGCGGCTTTTCAGTGCGAAAGGCTATGGTGAATACCAGCCGATCGCGTCGAACGATACGGCTGAAGGACGGGCTCAAAACCGCCGCGTCGAAATTTTAATTTTGCCGCAGGGTGAAACGGAGCAATCCGTAAGTTCTTCGGCAGAATAACAGAAAGAGCCTCGCTCTTTCTGTTTTTTTTGTTTAAAGAAAATCGGGCAGGGTAAATCTAAAACGTAAATCATTTGAACTAGTGTAATCGGAAAGGAGCACGTTATGAGTAAAAAAATTGCCGTACTTATTACAGACATGTTTGAGGATGTAGAATACACAGAACCTGCTAAAGCATTCCAGGAAGCCGGTCATGAACTGGTAACAATTGAAAAAGGAGCAGGAAAAACAGTTAAAGGAAAACAGGGCGAAGCATCCGTTTCGATCGATAAAGGGATCGATGAAGTCAATTCCTCCGACTTCGACGCCCTGTTGCTGCCAGGCGGTTTTTCCCCTGATCAGCTGCGTGCAGATGACCGCTTTGTACAATTTACAAAAGAGTTTATGGACGCAAAAAAACCTGTTTTTGCGATTTGCCATGGACCGCAGCTGCTGATCACAGCGAAATCACTTGAAGGACGCGATGCGACAGGGTACAAATCCATTCAAGTTGATATGGAATACGCCGGGGCAAAGGTTCAGGACAAGGAAGTAGTGGTCTGTCAAAACCAGCTTGTCACAAGCCGCCAGCCAGACGACATTCCGGCATTTAACCGTGAATCTTTAAAATTATTGTCCTCGTAAAAAGAAAAGCCGCTTAAGCGGCTTTTTTTTTTCGGAAAAAATGGTCGTTTTTTTTAAAAGTAAAATGTATAATAGGTTTTAAGAACTATTATATTTTGCTTATTTTTGAGGGAGTGAGAAAAATGAAAAGCTTACGTGGAAAGCTTTTTTTCAGTTTTGGTTTATTAATAGCCTTAGCATTAATCATCTCAGCTGTAAACTTTATAGCCATCTCAAGCTTAAATCAGAATACAGAAAATCTTCTTTCCGAGACGCTGCCGCCGCTGCTTGAAGGCGGAGATGTTTCATCACAAAGTATCAAGCAAATAGCAGAAGAAAGTGAAAGCGTTATCGATTTTGGACAGCGTTCTATGGCTATCAGTTTGATTTTAGGCGCTGCTGCCCTGCTTATTGGCATCGTTCTCGCTTGGGGAAGTGTACGTTCGATTATTCGTCCCCTCAAAGAGGCGGCCCAGCGAATGAATGACATGGCAGCTGGCCGTATTCATCGTGAGCCGCTTCACTCTGATGCAGACGATGAAGTCGGCCAGCTTGTACTGGCCATTAATGAAATGAATGAACAGATCAGCTCGATTTTTTCGCAGATTAAAAACGTGTCTGGCAAAGTAGAAGAAGAAAGCACCGTGCTGCATGAACAATCAGGCCGCGTCCAGCAGGAAACAAGCCAGATTGCGGCAATGATGGAGCAAATGTCTGCTGGAGCAGAAGAGCAGGCACGCTCTGCTACTGCCTTAACAGAGATGTTTGGTAAGTTTGTAGAGGATATTTCTATCGCGGCAATGAGCGGTGAGGATGTCAGACAGGGAGCAGCCGAAATGGTTTCTTTAACGGATGAAGGCGAGCAGGAAATGAAGCAGTCAGTTGAGCATATGAACACTATATACCAAAACATGACAGACGCCCTTCAAAAAGTAAAAGGGCTTGATACCCGGATGAAAGATATTACAGAGCTTGTCAGCATTATCCGTCAGGTAGCAGAACAAACCAACCTGCTTGCCTTAAATGCAGCGATCGAAGCTGCACGGGCAGGGGAGCATGGCCGTGGGTTTGCAATTGTAGCGGATGAAGTAAGAAAACTGGCTGAACAGGTAGCCCAATCGATTACCGGTATCAACTCGATTATTGCCAGTGTTCAGCAGGAATCTGCCGAAGTGGTGGTAACGCTTGAAGGCGGCTACGAGCTTATCGCGGAAGGAACGAACCAGATTACCGGCACCGGCGATAAATTTACTGAAATGAAAGAACGCATCAGTCAGTTAAGTACCAATGTGGCTTCAATCTCAGATTCGCTGTATGTGATTATGGATCACACTGCAAAAGTGAATCAATCCATTTCGAGTATTGCCGCTGTTTCTCAAGAGTCAGCAGCCGGCATTGAAGAAGCAGCAGCCAGTGTTCAGCAGACAAACCAGTCGGTAGAAGCCATTTCTTCTATTGCTGTGCAGCTCGATGAACACGCTAATGAGCTTGGTGATTCAATGAAGCAATTTCAAACCGACGAAAACAGGGACCAGTAAATAATAAAAACACCCGCTCTAAGGAAGCGGGTGTTTTTATTATTTACGCAAGTTTCCAAGTTCTTCGGCAATTGCCTGCATCTCACTCGGGCTAAAAGACTGCTTGCGGACCACTAATTCATAGAGATCCTTTAAATCGTCATAGGAAGAAGTGCTAAAATGCTCAGGGCTGATCGCACCTGTGTTTACCATTCGTAATTTCGTTGTGATTTGATCAACCATATACTGAATATTTTCTGCTGATTTTTTGCTTAAATCCAAAACATCGTCACCTTTTTCATTTTTAACCATCATTCCACGTTTTAGGAAGGTTGTCAATAAAGGAAAAGAAAAGCTTAAACTATATCCTTCTCTTCGCGTATTTTCTTTAAAATAATTCGCGTTTCTGAAACGACAACACCGGAAAGAGTCAGAACACCGATTAAATTTGGCAATGCCATTAAGCCATTCATAATATCCGAAAACGTCCAAACAAGATCAAGGCTTGCTACCGCTCCAACAAAGGCAGCGAACACAAAAGCAGTCCGATAATAAGGAATGATTTTTTTGCTGAATAAATAGGTGCAGCATTTCTCGCCGTAATAAGACCAGCCGATAATCGTGGCGGAAGCGAAAAACAGCAAGCCGACGGCGACCACATAAGAACCGGCAGAGCCAAGAAAAGTATTAAAGGAAGCGGTAGTCAATTCACTTCCATGCAGGCCGCTGTTATACTGGCCCGCTAACACAATCGTCAGTCCAGTAATCGAACAAATAACAATCGTATCAATAAATACCTGCGTCATGGAAACAAGCGCCTGGCGTGCCGGAAAATCGGTTTTGGCTGCAGCCGCCGCAATCGAAGCAGAACCAAGACCCGCTTCATTGGAGAAAACACCCCGGGCCACACCATAGCGTATCACGGTGCCAAGAGCACCGCCCGCAGCTGCGTCTCCCGTAAAAGCATCCGCCAGAATCAAGGAAAGCGCTGCTGGAATTTGTTCTGCATTTATAAACAAAACAATCAAGCCGGCAAGTACATAAAAAACAGCCATAACAGGAATAAAAAAGGAAGTAACCCGTCCAATGCTTTGAATGCCGCCAAGGAGGACCAGGCCTGTGAAAAGCATCAGTGCGAGACCGGTTCCCCAATTTGGTATATGAAAAACAGACCGGACGACTCCGGAGACGGAATTGGCCTGAACAAGGTTGCCGATACCGAAAGCCGCAATGGCGCCAAAAGCAGCAAATAAAACACCGAGCCATCTTTGGCCAAGCCCGTGTTCAAGATAGTACATTGGACCGCCGGACATTTCACCGTTTTCGTCCTGCACCCGGTATTTAACCGCGAGAACGGCTTCTGCATACTTTGTAGCCATTCCGAAAAAAGCGCTGATCCACATCCAAAAAAGAGCGCCTGGCCCGCCTATTAATATAGCGCTGGCTACACCTACAATATTTCCGGTGCCGATTGTAGCGGCCAGCGCTGTCATTAAAGCCTCGAAATGAGAGATGTCTCCCTCTGAGTCAGAATCCTGGCTTTTACTGAATGCCAGCTTAAGGGAATAAGGAAGCAGCCGTATTTGCAAAAAGCCGATACGCAAAGTGAGATAAATACCGGTAAGAGTGATTAAAATTAACAGAGGCAGGCCCCAGATAAATGAGCTGATGCGGCTAAGTATCTCTAAAAGGCTGTCTTGTCCCATTTCAGACCTCCATTTCTTTTTTTTTGAGACCCATTTGGAAATCAGCTGGCCGGCTAATGGATTTATTTTTTATGAATATGCGTTTTAATCTTTTTTATTAAGGGAAAAGCTTGAACATCGAAAAGGAAAACTGGCTTGGCAAGCCGAATACTTTAAAATGCTGAGACAAAGAAAAGAAAGGATGATCATTCAATGGGTAAAGGTAAATTTTTCATCAGTGTAGCAGCAGGAGCTGCAATTGGAGGCGCAATCGCATTATTAGACAGCAGAACACGCCAGGAAATGGCTTCTTGGACAAGTTATGTTATTGCACTCGCAAAAGATCCGGAACAGCTGACAACATCATCACGTGAGCTGATTGACCGCGCAACAGAAACAGCACAAAAGATTAATGAAGACGTTTCTTTCATTAAAGGCAAGGTGGATGACTTAAAAGAGCTGACACCAGAGGTGAAGGATCTTGTCGAAGAAACAAAATCTACCTTTGTGCCCCAAGAGCAGGGACCAGCTGCTTCGTCACCAAGTGCAACTAACCCGACGTTATAACGGAGGAGAGTTCTATTGGCAGATCAAACAGATAAAAAATCAGCGCTTCGCATTTTTATTAAGCACCTGCTCAGGCGCGTAAAGTCGTCCGATGTACCAGGTGTTGCGGCGCAAATGGCTTACTTTTTCCTATTAGCGCTGTTTCCGCTGCTGATCTTTATGGTCACGCTGCTCGGGTATTTGCCGATTGATCCGAATGAAGTATTTAATGTAATCAAGGACTTTGCGCCTTCCGATTCCTTAAGTCTTGTACAGGACACACTTCAGGAAGTTACATCCAATCAAAATGGCGGCCTGTTGTCCGTCGGGATTTTGGGGACCATCTGGTCGGCATCCAATGCGATGAACGCAGTTATTAAAGGGCTCAACTATGCGTATGACGTAAAAGAAACAAGACCTTTTTATATAGCGCGCGGACTGTCGATTTTGCTGACCTTCGCTTTTATCTTTGTAATTGCGGTCATGCTGATTCTCCAAGTATTTGGCCAGCAAATCGGCGAATTGGCGTTTGAATTTTTAGGCATGGGTGATGAATTCCTAGCCCTGTGGACATGGATTCGATTCCTGCTGCCGCCGGTTGTTTTATTTTTAGTGTTTGCCGGGCTGTACTACCTGGCACCAAACTTAAAAGTAAAATATATAACCGTTATACCCGGCGCCATTTTCGCTACAATTGGATGGATTATTACTTCAATCGGTTTTTCATTTTATGTAAATAATTTCGGCAATTATTCGGCCACATACGGAAGTATCGGGGGAGTGATCATTTTAATGATCTGGCTTTACCTGTCGGCGATGATTATTCTCGTTGGCGGCGAAATCAATGCCCTGCGCAATGATCAAAAACGTGGAGCAGCATAGGAAAAGCCCCGCTTGAGATTCTCTCAAGCGGGGCTTTTTTTTAAGTGTGTTTCAATAACCGAAGGCCATTTAAGATAACGAGAATTGTGCTTCCTTCATGGCCAATAACGCCAAACGGCAAATCCAGCATTTGAAAAAAGTTAGAAATAATCAAAAGAACAATCACGGAAATGGAAAAGACGATGTTTTGTTTTACAATCTTCTGCATTCTGCGGGACAGCTTAATGGCATCGGCAATTTTCGGAAGATCATTTTTCATTAAAACGATATCCGCTGTTTCAAGCGCTACATCCGAGCCTTCGCCCATTGCGATGCCGACAGAAGCAGAAGCAAGGGCAGGTGCATCGTTAATACCGTCGCCCACCATCGCGACTGTTCCATATGTTTCGAGCAGTTTTTTTACTTGATCTACCTTATGCTCCGGCAGGCAGTCGGCAATATAAGAATCAAGCGATGCTTCAGAAGCAATAGCGCGGGCCGTTGTTTCACTGTCACCTGTCAGCATAATGGTGAAAATGCCTTCATCCTGCAATGTTTTAAGTGCCTGCTTTGTTTCTTCGCGGATGATATCCTGCAGAGCGATAATCGCGGCAATGCCGTTTTCATCGGCCACATAAACCGTTGTTTTGCCTGCCTGGGCAAATTGAAGGGCAGCTCCATCTGCAAAAGCGGCTGCTTGCTCGTTTCCTACAAAATCAGCTTTGCCAATTATCCACATCTTCGTGCCGACGGTTCCTATTACACCCCAGCCGGCTGCATCTTCAACGTGCTCCGGGGGAGAGAAGGCAATACCCTGTTCATTTACATAACGGACGATGGCATGAGCAAGCGGATGATTGGACCGGCTTTCAATGGAAGCAGCTGCCCCAAGCAATTCCATACGAGCCACATCATCGCGGATGATCACATCGGTTACTTCTGGTTTACCGCGTGTTAACGTACCGGTTTTATCAAAAGCAATGGCTTTTACATGACTTAAATTTTCCAGGTGGGCGCCGCCTTTAAACAGAATGCCGTTACGGGCGCCCGTAGAGATAGCCGACAGTGTAGCCGGCATAATAGAAGCAACCAGTGCACACGGTGATGCAACAACAAGCAGGACCATAGCGCGGTAAAACGTTTCAGTCCAGCTCCAGCCGAGAAGGTAGTGCGGCAGAAACATCATGAGCGCTACAACGGCCAGTACCGCTTTTACATAGATTCCTTCAAACCGTTCAATAAATTGTTGTGATGGTGATTTCTCACTTTGTGCCGACTGTACGAGATTGATGATTTTTTGAAACAGAGTTTCATCCGCTCTTTTTGTAACATCAATATAAACCGATCCGGTCATATTGACAGTTCCGGCAAAAACATCCGCTCCGGCTTCTTTGGAAACAGGGATCGATTCACCGGTAATAGCGGCCTCATCAATCGTTGTATAGCCTTTTGAAATCCGGCCATCCGCCGGTACACGCTCACCAGGCTTTACGACAATCACATCGCCGCGCTTTAATTCGGAAACATGAACAGACTCTTCGGTTCCATTACGAACCACAAGTGCTGTATCAGGCTGAATCTCCATAAGGGCAGAAATTTCCCGCTGGCTTTTATTCATCGTATACGTCTCAAGAGCACCGCTCACTGCAAAAATAAAAATTAATATGGCTCCTTCTGTCCAGTAGCCAATCGCTGCTGATCCGGCTGCAGCTAAAATCATCAGCATTTCTACATTCAGTTCTTTTTCTTCAATTGTTGCTTCAATGCCTTCTTTGGCTTTTGCGTAGCCGCCAATTAAAAAAGCAGATAAATACAAAACAACCGATGCCGTATCACTGCCATTCCGATCCAGCAGCCAGCCAGCCACAATAAGCAGGCCACTGAACAAAGCGGCAATCAATTCGATATGCGAAGTGATTTCATCAAACCACTTTTTCGATGCTGGTTGATTCTCAATATGTGTAATCATTTATGTATCCTCCTTTTCTAATTGAGAATGAAGATCGCCTTATTGATGATGATTATCATTACCACAACCTTTATTGATAAGGGATTTCAATTAGAATAAATTAATTTTTATTTTATAATAATTATAATGTACTAAGTATCATACCATAATTAAAAAAAGATGCAAGGGGTATATTACAGGCTGTGAACAGGGAAAGGAGAATTTGGAGATAGAGAAAAGGAAAGCAAATGTTTAATCGGAAAAAAGGAAAAATAATTCAGGCGATGGTGTTAAATCGGGTAAAGAGCGGGTATGATGACTAAGTATTAAGCTGTTTACTTTGACGCATTGGAGTGTGGGATTATGGGAAAAGTGTTTGCAATTATCATTGCAGCAGGTCTGCCATTGGCGGTTGCAGGTTCACTTTTACACTGGCCGAGTGTGGTCATGTTCGTTATTTGCAGTGCAACCGTGATTGCCCTGTCAAGTTACATGGGAAGGGCTACTGAGAGCTTGGCGATCGTCGTCGGGCCGCGTATAGGCGGACTGCTGAATGCGACTTTTGGAAACGCCGTTGAACTTATTATTTCGATCTTTGCTTTAAAAGCAGGACTGATCGGTGTCGTTCTTGCTTCTTTGACAGGTTCGGTACTCGGAAATCTGCTCCTGGTAGCGGGTCTTTCCTTTTTCATGGGTGGACTAAAATATAAGCGCCAGACGTTTAGCGTCCATGATGCGCGTCACAATTCAGCATTGCTTATCTTTGCGGTTGTAGTAGCATTTGTGATTCCGGAAATTTTTTCTCTTAACATGAATGAAGAAAAAACATTGAACTTAAGTATAGGCATTTCGATTGTCATGATCGCCATTTATTTAGCGGGGCTGTTTTTTAAGCTTGTGACTCATCGTGGTGTGTATGCCACTGAAGAAGGGGCAGCTCACCATGAAGAAGTACCGGAATGGGACAAGAAAAAAGCAATTATTATTTTGCTTGCCGCAACGGCAGCAGTTGCCTATGTGGCTGAAAGTTTGGTTCATACATTTGAAGCGGTCGGTGAACAATTTGGATGGTCTGAACTTTTTATTGGGGTTATCATTGTAGCGATTGTCGGAAATGCCGCTGAGCATGCATCCGCAATTTTAATGGCAATGAAAAACAAAATGGACATTGCGGTTGAAATTGCTATTGGTTCGACACTCCAGGTTGCCATGTTCGTGGCACCGGTACTTGTGCTCGTATCGCTTCTTTTCCCAACACCAATGCCGCTTGTATTCACCGTACCGGAGCTTGTTTCAATGATTACTGCCGTATTTTTGGCGATTAGTATTTCCAATGATGGTGAAACGAACTGGTTTGAAGGGTTGACACTTCTGGCCGCATACTTCATCATGGGCATTGGCTTTTACTTGCTGTAAGGAAGAAAGGAAGAAAAGACTTGAAACCAATTCATGAAAAAGAAAAGCAGGTCGTTTACTTAAAAGAACGCCTCAATATCTTTATGGAAGTGCTGGATTCCATTGATCCAGAAGAAACAGAAGTAGAGGATATTGATCGTTTAATTGAAATGATCGATGATATTGAGTTAAAATGTGAACAGTTTCGCAGCCGCGGATAAAAAAAGACGATCCTGATTGGATCGTCTTTTTTTGCGAGGAACATCCGTTGAACTGCACCCGAAACAACAAATCATTCATTGTGCTTCATTTATAATAGAATTCTATTTTTCGAAAGCGAACAAAACATAATACTGAAACCGTTTGCGAATTTTTCTTTTAAACGTTTTGCCACAGGCGTATAATAAGGAAGATGGCAGCTGTTTTGTACATAAGTAAAATCCTGAGGGGGAACTGCACAATGAATTTGGAAACATTTCAGCAAAGCATGTATACGTTAATTGTCGAAACATCAACGAATCTTCCGAAAGATGTGCGTCGTGCTGTGAAACGGGCAAAAGAGCGTGAAAACGCCGGCACACGGGCAGCAATGAGCTTGGATACGATCACAACGAACATTAAAATGGCAGACGATAATATTTCACCGATCTGCCAGGATACGGGAATGCCAACGTTTAAAATCAAAACGCCTGTTGGTGTCAACCAAATACATATTCAAAAAGCGATATATGCTGCTATTGAGCAGGCGACAAAGGACGGAAAGCTTCGTCCAAACTCTGTTGATTCGCTCGATGGGTCAAACAGCGGAAACAATCTTGGTCCGGGAACACCGGTGATTAAATTTGAACAGTGGGAAGAAGATTATATCGATGCCCGCCTTATTTTAAAGGGAGGCGGCTGTGAAAATAAAAATATTCAGTATAGCCTTCCGTGCGAGCTTGAAGGGCTTGGAAAAGCCGGCCGCGACTTGGACGGCATTCGTAAATGCATTATGCATTCTGTTTATCAGGCGCAGGGTCAGGGCTGTTCAGCCGGCTTTATCGGTGTCGGTATTGGCGGCGACCGTTCATCCGGGTATGATTTAGCGAAAGCACAGCTTTTCCGCGGCGTAGATGATGTAAATGAAAATGAAGAGCTGCGCAAGCTTGAAGAATATGTACTTGAGCATGCAAACGAGCTTGGCATCGGTACAATGGGCTTTGGCGGCGAAACGACACTGCTTGGCTGTAAAATCGGCGTGATGAACCGGCTGCCGGCGAGCTTCTTCGTTTCTGTTGCTTACAACTGCTGGGCGTATCGCCGTTTAGGAGTAGCGGTAAATGCAGAAACAGGCGGAATTAACGAATGGTTTTACCAGGATGGAGACGAGGTATCATTTGAGTCAGCCCGGCCTGAGGAACAGGAAGTAAAATCAGAAAGCCGTGTTGTAACGCTGGAAGCTCCGATTACAGAAGAACAAATTCGTGAGCTGAAAGTCGGCGATGTGGTTCAAATTAACGGCATGATGTATACAGGCCGTGATGCAATCCACAAACATTTAAGCACTGCCGATAGTGCGCCGGTTGATTTGAACGGACAGGTGATTTATCATTGCGGTCCGGTAATGCTTAAAGATGAAGATGGACAGTGGCACGTAAAAGCAGCTGGTCCGACAACATCTATTCGTGAAGAGCCGTACCAGGGTGATATTATGAAGCGTTTCGGCATTCGGGCTGTAATCGGAAAAGGCGGTATGGGTCCAAAAACGCTGCAGGCGCTGCGTGAGCATGGCGGCGTATATTTGAATGCAATTGGCGGTGCCGCACAGTATTATGCAGACTGCATCAAAGGAGTAGAAGGTGTTGACCTTATGCAGTTTGGTATTCCAGAAGCGATGTGGCATTTGCGTGTAGAAGGATTTACCGCTGTTGTAACGATGGATTCACATGGAAACAGCCTGCATGAAGAAGTGGATAAAACATCACTCGAAAAATTAGCGAAATTTAAAGAACCTGTTTTTGCTTAAGAAAAGCCGGCCTTGTGCCGGTTTTTTGTTTGAAATATCTTTCCACGGATGAAGAATTCTTATACAGCACATCTTATTCATAAAAGGATGGTGCTGAGATGAGACAATTTATTATGTTTGTCGTTTTTCTTTTTATGCTGCCGGTTATTGCCGTGTCGTCAGAAGCCGTTCATTGGGGATTTAAAAAAGCGTCAGACGGACGCCCTGCCGAAGCAGGCGCCCAGCTTGACGAAATGCTGGCGAAATATGACTCCTTTTATAAAGGGGATACAAAGAAAAAAGTCGTTTATTTAACCTTCGACAATGGATATGAAAATGGCTACACGAAAAGCATTTTAAATACGCTAAAAAAAGAAAAAGTGCCTGCCGCTTTTTTTGTAACGGGTCATTATGTGGATAGTGCACCTGATTTGCTGAAACGGATGGTAAAAGACGGACATATTATCGGCAACCATTCCTGGCATCATTATGATTTAACAACAGTACCAAGCAGCACAGTCATCGAAGAGTTTAAATCGGTTGAAAAAGAAGTAGCTAAAGTAACCGGACAGAAAAAAACAAAATATGTCCGCCCACCGCGCGGAATTTTTTCTGAAAACGTGTTGAAAACTGCTCAAAAAGCCGGCTATACACACGTGATGTGGTCATTGGCTTATGTGGATTGGTATGCTGATCAGCCGAAAGGAAAACAATATGCCTATGATGAAATCATGAAGCAGATCCATCCGGGTGCCGTCATCATGCTGCACAGCGTATCAAAAGATAATGCCGAGGCGCTGCCGGATGTCATCCGTGATTTAAAAAAGAAAGGCTATACGTTTAAATCTCTCGATCATCTTGCCGGCGCTTAATGCCCGGCTTCTTTTGATTGGCGTGGTTCTGTGATACAGTTAAATATGAGGTGAAGAAATGAAAAACGGGATTGATATGAAACCGGGACAAACGTTCCCGCTTACGATAAAACGATTAGGAATTAATGGGGAAGGCGTTGGCTATTTTAAACGAAAAGCTGTTTTTGTACCGGGTGCCCTGCCAGGAGAAGAAATTACCGCAGAAGCGGTAAAGGTCATGCCGAAGTTTACAGAAGCGGTAGTGAAAAAGCTGCGCAAACCTTCGCCAGAACGGGTAACGCCGCCATGCGACATTTACGAAAAATGCGGCGGCTGCCAGCTTCAGCACCTTAGCTATGAAGGGCAGCTAAGGGAAAAAAAAGAACTGGTTGTCCAGGCGCTTGATCGCTATACTTCTTTTAATATTGACAAACTGACGATCCACGACACCATTGGAATGGATGATCCTTGGCGTTACCGAAACAAGGCACAGTTCCAAACAGGTGTGTACAAAGGTAAAATGATCATGGGCTTATACAGCACCAATTCAAACCAGCTTGTGAATATAGAGGAATGTATTGTTCAGCATAAGGCGGTTGATGAAACAATACGCCTTGCCAAGAAATTAATGAATAAGTTGTCCATTCCGGTGTACAGTGCTAAAAACAAACAAGGCGTTAAAACGATCGTTGTCCGGTACGGGTTTGAGACGGGAGACGTACAAGCTGTGGTCGTAACCGGAGATAAAACGTTTCCGAAAGCAGAAGAGTTTGCCAAGCAGTTGATGAAGTTAAAGCCGCGTGTGAAGTCAGTTGTTCATAATATAAATCCAGGCAAAACACACCTTGTAATGGGTGATGTTTCAAAAACCATCGCTGGCAGTGATACGATTTCCGAAGAGCTGGGCGAGTTTGAATACGAATTGTCTGCCCGCGCATTTTTTCAATTAAATCCGGTACAGACAAAAAAACTGTATGATGAAGTTAAAAAAGCCGCAAACGTGCAGCCATCCGATAAAGTGACTGATGCTTACTGCGGTTCCGGAACCATTGGTCTTTGGATTGGAAAGAATGCAGCGGAAGTGCGCGGAATGGATACGATTGCGGCATCCATCAAAGATGCCCGTGCCAATGCGGAAAAGTACGGTGTGAAAGCAACATACGAAGTCGGCCCTGCCGAAAAGTGGCTGCCGATTTGGAAGGAAAAGGGCTGGGTACCGGATGTGCTCGTGACCGACCCGCCGCGTACCGGACTGGACCCGAAACTGATTGAAACGATTAAGCAGATTCAACCATCTGTATTTGTTTACGTATCCTGCAACCCATCTACGCTGGCAAAAGACTTAGTGGCACTGGCCCCTGTATACAAAATCGACAGCATTCAGCCAGTTGACATGTTTCCGCAGACAGCGCAAGTAGAGACGGTCGTAAAGCTTACAGTAAAATCGAAATCATGATGGTAAAATGATTCATTTTTCGAGTTATCCTGAAAATGAATTGTAATGGGCAGTTTAAAGAAGAGCAAAAAGCACGAAACAATATTGTTTCGTGCTTTTTCTTTAACTTGAATATAAGTCGTTCAGCGCTCCACGGAGAAGAGGAAATTGAAAAACAAATCCGGCCTGGGTGAGTTTGTCCGGGAGTACGCGCTGGCCGTCAAGGACAACGGTGCTCATTTCACCAAGTGTCAATTTTAACGCCGGCTCGGGAACAAACAGCCAGTGCGGTCGGCCAAGCACTTTGGCAAGTGTTTTCCCAAGGTCATTCATTCTGACTGGGTTTGGGGCTGTAACGTTCATAGGTCCTTCTATCGCTTCATGTTCAGCCGCAAACCGAATAGCGCGGGCGACGTCCCATACATGAATCCACGATACCCACTGCCGGCCAGAGCCGAGTTTGCCGCCTGCGCCGATTTTATAGGGAAGAGCCATTCTTGGAAGTGCACCTTCTTCTGTACCCAGCACAACGCCAAACCGGGCAAGAACGGTCCGAATTCCCGCCTTGTCCGCTTCAATCGCTTCGCGTTCCCAAATATTGACGACCTGGCTTAAAAAACCACTGCCAGCTGCGTTAGATGATTCGGTAAACGTATCCATATCAGAAGAGGGGTAAATCCCTACAGCACTTGCATTAATAAACACTTTTGGCTTTTGCTTGAGTGCCTTCACGATGCGGACCATTTCACGGGTAGCGGTGATACGGCTGTTTAAAATTCTTTGTTTTCTTTCTTCTGTCCATCGTCCACTGTTAATGGATTCGCCAGCCAGGTTAATAAAAACGTCTGTTCCTTCTAACATTGCTTCCGGTTCTGCTCCATCTGCGAGCCACTTTACGTAATGAAGGCGGTCTTCTTCTTTCTTATTTTCGGGATTTCGCGTTAAAATAGTAACATCGTATCCATGACGGATCAGCTCATTTGTTAATTCTTTGCCGACAAATCCGGTTCCGCCTGCGATCACTGCTTTCATCATTAAGACCTCCCGCTTTTTACTATATAGTATTTTACCTGTTTCATTCGAAAAACAAACTAGACGAATGTGCCAAGGAGGGGTGTAGATGGGCGTTATTACGAAAATATCGGTACAGCAAAAGCGGATAGACCGCTATAATATAGAGGTGGATGGCAGCTATGCGTTCAGTGCCGACGAAGCGGTTTTAATAGAATTTGAATTGAAAAAAGGGCGTGTGCTGGCTGAAGCGGACATTGAAGCGATTACTGTGCGGGACGGTGTTTATCGCGGTGTCAACACAGCCATTCAGTTTTTATCTCTTCGCATGCGTTCAAAAAAAGAAGTGCTCGACTATTTAAAAAAGAAGGAAATCGAACCAGGCGCATGGGATGAAATTATGGAGCGGCTGGAAACGATGGGTTATTTGAATGATGAACAGTTTGCAGATGCATATATAAAAACACAAATCCAAACAACAGAAAAAGGGCCAAAGCTGATTTTGCGCGAGCTAAAAGAAAAAGGAATTGATGATCATGCGGCTTCTCTCTTGATCGAGCAGTTCACAGAAGAAGACCAGGTTGAAAAAGCAGCCGCGCTATTTGAAAAACAGCTTAAAAAATTCAAACGTGATTCTGCATTTTTACAGCAAAAAAAAGCCGAGCAGTACATTATGACAAAAGGCTATTCTGCTGATATTGTAAAAAAAGCAGCCACTGCCGCTGAACCGGATGAGGAAGCGGAATTGGAAGCTCTTATGCATCAGGCGGAGAGAGCGCATCGGCGCTACCGGTCCTTCGAGGAACGGGAATACCGGCAGAAAATGAAAGCGGCTCTTTATCGAAAAGGGTTTGATTTATCAGATATTGACCGGGTGATTGACCGCCTGTTAGAAGAACAAAGAGGGGACGAGTGAACATGGAGCAGGAAAAGCGATACAGTGATATGAGTGAAATAGAACTAAAGCAGGAAATTGCCCGGCTTCGGGAAAAAGCACGAAAAGCCGAGCAGCTCGGTATTGTAAATGAGTTTGCGGTATATGACCGGAAAGTGACGATGGCGCAGGCTTATTTGATGAATCCGGATGATTTTAAGCCGGGCAAGATATATGAATTAACGACTGATCCAGGTCAATACTTTAAAGTAGAGTATATGAATGGTGTTTTTGCCTGGGGGTATCGATTAAACGGGAATGGGAAAGAAGAAGGTATCCCGATCTCACTATTAAATAAAGGAGTGTAATCAGCATGGAAGAAACATTTCAAGCATTAACAAAGCGGCTGCTTCAAAAAAACAGCCGCTTGTCTGTTGCCCGCGCGAGAACATGGGTAGAGCTTTTATGGGAAGACTTTGAAGCTACATACGCCAAAGCAGGCTATGAGTATCAGGGAAAAGAGCGGACAGAGAAAATGGTCACCCAGCTCATTGACAGCTATGGGGCGAACCTGCATGAATTTGCTGCTCGCAATCCGAAATACAAGCACTTATTAGATGACTCTAATGATCTGACTCATTGATCGCCAGGGACAAAGGTAAGTTTTTTTCGCAGCTTTTCTTCGCTGAAAATCCAGCCTGTATAAGAGCCGATAATGTTGTAATCCATATCGAGCTTTACAACCGCCACAAATGGATAGTACTCTTTGCTGCGGTAGCGGAGGTCAATAAACTTTACTTCGTAGCAGTCATCGTATTCAGCCATTTCCCACCGGTAAACAGGTGAAAAGTGAAGAAAAGCATCCAGGTTTTTATCTTTTTTGGCCGCTTGGAACAAGGGGGTATCCGGCACAGGAACACGTTTGTATTTATCAAGAATCGTGACAGAACGCCGGTACCCTCTTGCTACATAAAAGTGTTCGGGGGATTTAACCGCAATCCGCCATTGATTAAAACGCATGGTTGGTGCGATAATAATTTCTTCTGCGTCCGGGATCAAGCGGCGTACGGACTCGCGTACGGCTCCCTGCATTTGAAAGCGGAGAATGTAATAAATAAACAGAACCGCATACACAATGATAAATGTAGGGGCCGGATCAAAGCCGGCCAGCCACCAGAGCAGGAGCCCGATCACATGCATCGTGAAAATAAACGAATCAAACGTGTTGATGACCCCAAGGGCTACCCACCTTGAAGAAAACGGACGGAGCGCCTGTGTACCGTATGCGTTAAAGATATCAACGAATACGTGAAGAAAAACCGCAATTTGCGCCCATAGCCAAAGATGAAGGACGTCAGCGTCTCTAAAAAGCAGAAACAACGCACCTGTAATAAGAAGGGGCCACATTACAACAGCCGGAATAGAATGAGTAGCTCCCCGGTGATTTCGGATATAAACCGCATTGTTGCGGAGTTTCAAAACGGTATCAATATCAGGGGCCTGCGAACCGATGACAGCGGCTGTCATAACGGCATATTTTGTAGCGGGATCTGCCGTAACGACCGGATCAAGCGTGGCAAGACCGCCGAGCGCAAAGCCCATGACAATGTGGGTGCCAGTATCCAATAAGGACAGCCTCCTTTTAAAAAAGTCTCATGTAAGTGGTATTCCCGAATTCTAGTCTATTGTAACATGGAGAAAGCGGAGGGACAGTTAATTTGCCGGAAAACAGTGTACTACAGAATATAAACACCAAGAAATTTCAACAGGATTTAGTCGGCTGGTATGGAGCAGAAAAGCGCGATCTCCCATGGCGGCGTGAACGTGATCCCTATAAAATATGGGTATCCGAAATTATGCTTCAGCAAACAAGAGTGGATACTGTTATTCCATACTTTAACCGGTTTATGGAGCAATTCCCAACCGTTGAATCACTGGCATCGGCAGACGAAGATGCCGTTATGAAAGCATGGGAAGGGCTTGGGTATTACTCACGTGTTCGTAACTTGCAGTCAGCCGTTAAGGAAGTAGCCGAGCGCTATGGCGGTACAGTGCCGTCTGACAGGGATGAATTTTTGTCCCTAAAAGGCGTGGGACCTTACACGGGCGGTGCAGTGCTAAGCATTGCGTATGGACTTCCTGAGCCGGCAGTAGACGGAAACGTCATGCGGGTACTTTCCCGTATTTTAACGATATGGGACGATATTGCTAAGCCGTCGACACGCAAAGTGTTTGAAGAAGCCGTTCGCCACCTAATATATAAAGAAGATCCCTCTTCCTTTAACCAAGCATTGATGGAGCTTGGCGCCATGATTTGCACTCCTTCATCACCATCCTGCTTATTATGCCCCGTTCAAAATCATTGCCAGGCATTTGAGGAAGGGGTTCAGCGTGAGCTGCCAGTGAAGACAAGGAAGAAATCAGATAAGAAAGTCCGGATAGGCGCTCTTGTTCTGCAGGCGCCGGATGGAACGGTTCTAATTGAAAAAAGGCCGGAAAGCGGTTTGCTAGCAAAATTATGGCAGTTTCCAAATATGGAGCTGCCTGTGGGAATCAATCCGCGCGGGGCACTGGGTTCCTATATGGAAACGGAATATGGAATGACCGTTCAGATCAATCCGGAAAAAGTAACAGACATTACCCATGTTTTTACCCATTTAACGTGGGAAATCGATGTGTATGTAGGAACAGTCGATGTAAAAGTACAAAAAGACCGAACGGCATTTGTGCCGGCCCATGAAATAAAAGCTTACGCGTTTCCTGTTTCTCATCAAAAAATTTGGAAGCACGTGAAAGGAATGGACCAATGAAAACAGCTCTTGTAACAGGGTCAAGCCGCGGCGTCGGCAAAGCCATTGCCATTGCACTTGCAAAGCAGGGGTATGACATTGTGGTAAACTATGCTCGCAGCAAAACGGCGGCGGAAGAAACCGCAAAAGAAATTGAATCGCTTGGGCGCCGGGCTTTGGTTATTAAAGCAAACGTAGGAGATACAGCAAAAATCAAAGCCATGTTTGAAACGATTGCGCAGGAATTCGGTCGATTAGACCTTTTTATTAACAACGCTGCCTCCGGTGTACAGCGCCCGATTATGGAGCTTGAAGAAAAGCATTGGGACTGGACGATGGACATTAACAGCAAGGCTCTTTTATTTTGTGCGCAGGAAGCGGCAACATTAATGGAAAAAAACGGCGGCGGCTTCATTGTCAGCATCAGCTCGCTCGGATCGATCCGCTACTTGAAAAACTACACAGCAGTCGGGGTGTCAAAAGCAGCGATGGAGGCGCTGACCCGTTATCTGTCTGTGGAACTGGCGCCAAAGAATATTGTGGTAAATGCGGTATCGGGCGGAGCGATTGACACGGACGCTTTAAAGCACTTTTCAAACCGCGATGAAATTTTGACAGATGCCAGGGAAAACACACCAGCCGGACGTATTGTTGAAATGGATGATATTGTGCAAACCGTCTTGTTTTTAGCATCGCCAGGCGCTTTTATGATCCGTGGGCAAACGATTATCGTGGATGGCGGCCGCTCACTTCTTGTTTAATTTTTTGTGCATAACTCTCCCCCTTTTTGGTCAATATAATCAACGTGGAGAAGGTCAAAGCCACAAAAAAACTGCAGGGGTGAAGAACATGCCAAACAAGCGTAATAAAACAGTAGCCGGCACAGACGTAAACGTAGTGAAAAAGCAAAACGCTGCATCTGCTCAAGGTCAAGGTCAGCAGTATGGAGAAGAGTTTGCTTCTGAAACAAATGTGCAGGAAGTACAACAACAAAACGCGAAATCTGCAGCACGTAAGAAAAACTCCACAACAAACGGCTAAAAAGCCAAACAAATGGAGCCCCGGCAATGATGCCGGGGCTTCATTTGTTTTCATTTGGCTTGTTAATCGGTATAATATAAAAGAAACGTTTTATCGTTTGAACAAAAAGGAAATAAAAAAGCAGGTGACGCTGGAAAGTAGGGGACAACGATGGAGATTCCTGCAGAAGGTGAATCGGTTCAGATTCACAGCTACAAACACAATGGCCACATTCATCGGGTGTGGGAAGAAACAGTTGTCGTAAAAGCAACTGAAAATATTGTAATCGGCGGAAATGATCGGACGATTGTAACAGAATCAGACGGACGTACGTGGGTTACCCGCGAGCCGGCGATTTGTTACTTTCACACAAGAAAATGGTTTAATGTGATTGGGATGCTGCGTGCAGATGGTATTCACTTCTATTGCAACATCAGTTCACCATTCGTATTTGACCAGGGAGCGCTCAAGTATATTGACTATGATCTTGACGTAAAGGTTTTTCCCGATATGACGTACATTCTGCTGGATGAAGATGAGTACCGACAGCATAGCCGTGAAATGAATTATCCGGAAGTGATCGATAAAATCCTGCGGCGGAATATGGACCACCTGCTTTATTTGATTGAGCAGAAAAAAGGCCCTTTTTCTCCCGGATTTATTGAACGCTGGTACGGGAAATATTCTCAGCTGTGCCGTTAAATGCCTGTTGAAGTATTCAACAGGTTTTTTCGTGGTGGATGGGAGGTTAAGTATGGATGTAATTAAACGGTATATGCAGTTTGTCAAACCGTACAAATGGCAGATTGCCGGCACACTAATCATCGGTATTTTAAAATTTGGGATACCGCTATTGCTGCCTATCCTCATTAAATACGTAATTGATGATATTATTGGCGGCTCGATGAGTGCTGCCGATAAAAAGGAACAGCTTTACCTGGTGATTGGACTTATGCTCGTTTTGTTTATCATTGTTCGTTATCCGGTGGAATATTACCGACAGTACTTTGCCCAGTGGACAGGGAGCAAAATATTATACGATATCCGTGACCAGCTGTTTGCCCATATTCAAAAGCTCAGCTTTAAATACTATGCCAACACACGTGCAGGCGAAGTGATTTCACGTGTGATCAATGATGTGGAGCAGACAAAAAACTTCGTAATTACCGGCTTGATGAACGTCTGGCTAGATGCAGCGACCATCGTGATCGCTGCCATTATTATGATGACAATGGATATAAAATTAACGCTGGTGGCGCTTGTTGTGTTCCCGTTTTACGGACTGAGCGTAAAGTATTTCTTTGGTAATCTGCGCCGTCTTACACGTGCCCGCTCACAGGCGCTCGCCGAGGTGCAAAGTCATTTGCATGAGCGTGTGCAGGGAATGCCGGTTATTAAAAGCTTTGCTATAGAGCCGGTGGAACAGGAGCGTTTTCAAAAGCACAATCAAAACTTTTTGCAAAAAGCGCTTGATCAAACAGCCTGGAATGCCAAAGCGTTTGCCGTTGTGAATACCTTGACTGATATCGCGCCGCTTTTAGTCATTGGATATGCCGGCCTGCAGGTGATTGATGGAAACTTAACCGTCGGAACAATGGCGGCTTTTATTGCTTATATTGATCGTTTATACAACCCGCTGCGCCGTCTTGTGAATTCATCCACTACGCTCACACAATCCATTGCGTCAATGGACCGTGTATTCGAGCTTCTCGATGAAAAGTATGATATTACGGATAAAAAAGGCGCGTTAGAATGCCGAAGTGTGAAAGGCGATATTTTATTTGAACACGTGGATTTTCGATACGATGAGAAAGAAGAGCTCGTTTTAAGGGATATAGATCTCCATGTAAAAGCAGGAGAAACGGTTGCCCTTGTTGGCATGAGCGGCGGCGGCAAGTCATCTCTTGTCAGTCTGATTCCCCGTTTTTATGATGTAACAGGCGGCCGTATATTACTCGACGGTACAGATATTCGAGATTTTAAAGTGCGCTCTCTTCGCGATAAAATCGGCATGGTGCTGCAGGATAATATTTTGTTCAGCGACTCAGTCCGGGAAAATATTTTGCTTGGACGCCCCGATGCGACGGAGGAAGAGGTCGTAGAAGCGGCTAAAGCAGCCAATGCGCATGATTTTATTATGGCACTGCCAAACGGCTACGAAACAAAAGTCGGTGAACGTGGTGTAAAACTGTCTGGAGGCCAAAAGCAGCGTGTTGCAATCGCGCGTGTGTTTTTAAAAAATCCGCCGCTGCTGATTTTAGATGAAGCAACATCCGCTCTTGATTTGGAAAGCGAGCATTTAATTCAGGAAGCGATTGAAGCGCTGGCAAAAACAAGGACCACCTTTATTGTAGCGCATAGATTGTCGACGATTACTCATGCAGACCGCATTATTTTAATTGAACACGGTGA
The DNA here is from genome assembly GCF_038806185.1 of Domibacillus sp. 8LH. NCBI lineage: Bacteria > Bacillati > Bacillota > Bacilli > Caryophanales > Bacillaceae > Domibacillus > Domibacillus sp. 8LH. The sequence goes on from NZ_JAVJNG010000021.1 coordinate 64,403, forward strand.
AGTGGTCGAAGACGGCTCGCACGATGAGCTGATGAAAAAACAAGGCGGTTACTGGAAGCTGTTCCAAGTTCAGCAATTAAACCAATAAAAAAGCAATGCCCTATTCGGGCATTGCTTTTTTTATTCTTCTTCGTACTCCAGTGCTTCATCATCTGTATGGTACTTATAAAAGCTTGTCATCAGATGATCGAGATGCTCAAGCTTTTCGCCATACTCCAAAATCGAAGAAACGATGTGAAGAAGGTGGATGGAAGAGGTAATTTCATCCGAATTATTTTTGTAAATTTCATCTGTGAACATGTGCATAAATTCATCGCGGTTCATACATGGTTCAAACAGTTCCTCTGATGTTTCCGTAGTTTTTGCTTTGCCGACAAACCGGAGAAGCAGGTGCTCATGATAGCTGACAAGACAGTCAAGATGATCCTGCATCGTACGCAGCAGTTGAGGATTTAAATGGTGAAGTTCATTTTCATACTGGTTGAGCCGCTGCAGAATATCCATACTCCGTCGTGTTGTTAAAATCAATTTCCGGTACAGAACGATTTTCCGCTGCTTTGCGCGAAGATTTTTCTTCAGCGGTGTCGTCCGGTCTTCTTTATAAAGTAAGAACATATTATCGATTTTAATTAACTTTTCACGCTGTCTGATAATATCTTTTTTTAATAAATATGACTCAGATGCGTTCCGTGACGTAATACGAATCCACTTCAAGACGTCTTCATTCAATTGATTAATTAATGAAAACAGCTTTGTTTCGTACTGCGGCGGCAGAAAAATCAGGTTCACTAAAAAAGAAGATAAAACACCGATTGAAATATTAAACATGCGAATCATGGAAAACTGGACGAACTGGTCATTTTGCACTTCCATAATGGCGACGATGGTTACAAGAGCGATTGGAATAGATTTCTCAAGCTTAAATTTAAGCAATAAAATAATAGCGATGATAACAGCCATACCGACAATAATAATATGGTTGCCAAAAACAAGAACAAAAAGGATAGCCAGAACAGCCCCGATAATATTCGCTTGAATTTGTTCAATGACGGTTAAATAAGATCTGTAAATATTCGGCTGGATAGCAAATATCGCAGCAATTCCTGCTAAGACCGGCGACGGCAGGTTAAGCCACTCTGCGAGGTAAAGAGCCAGTACAATAGCAATTCCCGTTTTGAATATGCGGGCACCAAGCTTCATTGGATCAGTAATTCCTTTCCTAAAGAATTGTATAAATACGTATTTACCGCAAATTTTTGCGAGTGAAACAAACTGTACTATACAACGGAAAAGAAGGCATTGCAAGTGAAAGAAAAATGAAAAAGAAACGCCTTCAAATTGAAGGCGTTTCCTCATGCTTAAGACAGTACAGCGAAGGCTTCTTCCGCCGCTTTTATCGTCGTTTGAATATCTTCTACTGTGTGGGCTGTCGTTAGGAACCAGGCTTCATATTTAGACGGAGCAAGATTAATGCCGCGGTGCAGCATTTCCTTGAAAAACTTAGCGAACTGCCCGCCGTCTGTTGCTTCTGCCTGCTCGTAATTTACGACTTTCTGATCAGTAAAGTAAACAGTCAAAGCACCTTTTAAACGGTTAATGGTGATAGAGACATTGGACTTTGCTGCTGCCTGAAGAAGGCCTGCTTCAAGCATCGCACCAAGCCGGTCCAGCTGCTCATAAACGCCTTCCTGCTCAATCACTTCCAGACACGCAATACCAGACAGCATGGAAGCGGGATTTCCAGCCATCGTTCCTGCCTGATAAGCCGGTCCAAGCGGAGCTACTTCTTCCATAATATCTGCTCGTCCGCCGTAAGCGCCGATTGGCAGGCCACCGCCGATAATTTTCCCAAGCGCTGTTAAATCCGGTGTAACGCTGAGTAAATCCTGCGCGCCGCCATACATAAAGCGGAAAGCAGAGATAACTTCGTCAAAAATAAGCAATGAGCCGGCTTCGTGGGTGAGCCGTTTAACTTCTTCTAAAAAGCCTGGTTTCGGTTCAACAATGCCGAAATTGCCGACGATCGGCTCGATCATAACGGCTGCTACATTGTCGCCCCATTTTTCAAGTGCTTCTTTTAACGGTTCGGTTTCATTAAATGGGACGGTAATGACTTCCTGAGCAATACTTTTTGGTACACCGGCAGAATCAGGCGTGCCCAGTGTAGACGGTCCGCTTCCGGCTGCAACAAGAACAAGGTCGGAGTGGCCGTGATAGCACCCGGCAAATTTAATGATTTTATCGCGTTTCGTATAAGCACGCGCTACACGAATCGTCGTCATAACTGCTTCCGTACCGCTGTTTACAAACCGTACCTTATCCAGTGCCGGCATTGCCTTCTTCAGCTTCTTAGCAAACGTCACTTCATGCTCGGTTGGGGTACCAAAGAGAACACCGTTTTGTGCCGCTTTCGTAATGGCTTCGGTAATATGCGGGTGGGCATGTCCGGTAATAATGGGTCCATAGGCCGCTAAATAGTCAATGTATTCATTTCCATCTATATCCCAAAAGCGGGCGCCGGCACCGCGTTTCATGGCAACAGGCGACCCACCGCCTACCGCTTTGTAAGAGCGGGACGGACTATTTACGCCGCCGACAATATGTTTGAGTGCTTCTTCATGAAGCGCTTCTGATTTTGAAAAATTCATTATGACAAGCCTCCTGGTTTGGTTTCCTGTTTTATTGTAGACCTCTTGAAGAAAGGAATCAATGCATCGCTTTCGGGTTGCTAATTTCGATTTGATTCGCTACGCTAAAAGAAAAAAAGGGGGAAACAATATGTCCAATTTAATAGGAAAGCCCGCTCCAGATTTTGAGCTGCCGGACCAGGATGGCGGGATGGTAGACCTTGCCGGCTTAGCAGGGAAGAATGTAGTGCTTTATTTTTATCCGAAAGATATGACACCCGGGTGTACAACCGAAGCATGTGATTTCCGGGATCAAAACAGTTTATTTGCCCAGTACGATACGGTCGTGATCGGTGTGAGTCCGGATCCGGCTGCGCGGCATCAAAAATTTATTGAGAAGCACCAGCTGCCTTTTACGCTGCTTGCAGATGAAAAACAAGAAGCAGCAGGGAAATATGGTGTCTGGACGCTTAAAAAAAATTTCGGCAAGGAATATATGGGTATCGAACGCTCTACCTTCTTGATTAATAAAGAAGGCATAGTTGTAAAAGAATGGCGGAAGGTGCGTGTAAAAGGGCATGTAGAAGAAGTACTGGCGGCTGTGAAAGAGTTGAGCTAAGGAGGGGTATGCATTGAACATCGTTTTTACATTCCGTCCGCCTAGAATGATTCAAGCGGACCTTCAAACAAAATTTCCAAATGAAACCTTTTCGTTTTATAAACACATCGACGAAGCACGCCCGCTTCATGAAGCGGAAATTCTCGTTACATTTGGCAGCGACTTGACGAAAGAACATATTGACGAATGTAAGTCATTAAAATGGATTATGGCCGCATCAGCCGGTATCGAGGAAATGCCGCTGCAGGCGATCAAAGAACGAGACATTTTAGTCACAAATGCGCGAGGTATACATAAAACGCCAATGGCGGAATTTACAATTGGGTTTATGCTGAATCATGTAAAACGGTTTGCCGAGCTGCGAAAGCTTGAACAAACGGAAACGTGGAACAAGCTGCTTCCGCTTGGAGAACTTTACGGGAAAGAAGTGACTGTTCTTGGGACAGGCGCAATCGGCCAGGAAATCGCTCGTCTTGCAAAAGCATTCGGCATGGCAACAACAGGGGTTAATAAAAGCGGCCATGCAGCGGAGGGATTTGACCGCGTTTTCTCTATTGATGAATTGATATCAGCTGTCCGTGAAGCAGATTTTATTGTCTCGGTGCTGCCAAGTACGCCGGATACAGTGAACGCTTTGGAGACAGAGCATTTTGAAGCAATGAAAAACACAGCTGCGTTTATCAATATTGGACGCGGTGACCTTGTTTCAGAGACGGTTTTACTTTCAGCCATTAATGATGAGGAAATCGCCCATGCTTATCTTGATGTGTTTGTGAAAGAACCGCTTCCAGAAGGCCATCCATTCTGGCGGCATCCAGGCATTACAGTTACACCACATATTTCCAGCGTAACGGAGAGATACGTTCCCCGAGCGATAGAGATCTTTGAGCATAATCTACACTGTTTTATGGATGGCGGCGAGTATGCAAACGTTATCGATGTTACAAAAGGTTATTAAACCGGCGATAAGCCGGTTTTTGTTTACCATTGACAATGGGACTCATTTGGCTGTACACTGTTTATAAAGATTATAAAGTAATAATCCTTTTTAGAAAGAAAAGAGGTGTCTGTCCTTGTCACATACACATGTACATGAATCTCAGGATCAGCTAAAGGCAGCGCTTGATACCTTGAAGCAAACGGGTGTCCGCATTACGCCTCAGCGTCACGCAATTCTTGAGTTTCTCGTTGAGTCAATGACACATCCAACGGCTGATGATATTTATAAAGCACTTGAAGGAAAATTCCCAAATATGAGCGTGGCTACTGTATATAACAATTTGCGGGTATTTCGTGAAGTAGGTCTTGTAAAAGAGCTGACATATGGTGATACGTCTAGTCGTTTTGATTTTGTTACGACAGAGCATTATCATGTGATTTGCGAAGAATGCGGCAAAATTGTTGATTTTCACTATCCAGGATTAGATGAAGTTGAGCAGCTGGCAGCGCATGTAACAGGCTTTAAGATTAGTCACCACCGTATGGAAGTGTACGGAACGTGTGCAGAATGCAGCCAGAAAGATCTGCATTAAAAAAACCTCCACACCCTTTTGGGATGGAGGTTTTTATGTATGCTGATTAATCAAAGCGTTTCCTTTGATTATACTTTTCATCAAATTCCTTTCCTTCTAAAGAAGCGTCTAGCGTCAGAGGTTCACGGCAGTGCATGCACATATCAACGCGCCCAAGTATTTTCGTCGGCTTCTGGCAGGTTGGGCAGACGACTTGGACTGCTCGGGTCGACAGCATGCCGATCCAAAAATAAACAACTGTGCTGGCGACAATACATAGAAGGCCAAGCAGCAAAAAAAGCGTCATAACAAGCGCATTTTCCCGAAAGAAAATCCCGCCGTACATGACAACGAATCCGATAAAGATCAGGCTCAAAGCAAAAGTGCGAATCTTATTAATTTTGCTGGAATATTTTTTAGCCATTTCTCATCCCCCTAGAGAACACTATACCATATAATCTCTGTTTGCTTGAGGGAGGAATTCGACATTTTATGTCGAAACTAATCAAAACGAAATTCAAATGTCTGGAGGGAAAGAAGTGGAAGATCTTTTGCGTCCTTTATATCAAGAGCGGACAAGTCAGCAAAACACGCTCGGGGTGCTGGCCGTGCAAAAAAACGAACAAAATCGGGCGTTTACCGAAAACTTTGATTCTATCCTGCTGATTGTCGTGAAAGAAGCGGATGAGCCCGTTTTTATTAAACATTATGTAGATCGAAATGAAGAAACAGCCTCGATGTATATCATAACAGAAGCGCAACTAAAAGAATGGCTTCTTCTAGGCTCAAATCGAAAAGTCATTGAATGGTTGTATCATGGCCGGATTTTATTTGACCGTAATGAATATGTGCAGGGATTAAAAACAGAAATGCGCGATTTTCCATTTTACGGCCGTAAAATTAAAATGACTATTGAGTTTGCTAAATTGATCAAGCGATATACAGATGGAAAAGCATTTTTCAATGATGGTCATTTTTTAGATGCCTACAATCATGTACTTCATTCTCTGCACCATCTTGCGCGGCTTTCTGTCATTGAAAATGGCTTTTATCCAGAACTCACTGTCTGGAATCAAGTGCGGCATATTGAACCGGAGATTTACAAACTATATGAAGAGCTTTTAACAAGCGATGAAAATCTTCAAAAAAGACTAGAGCTGCTGTTTTTAGCGAGCGAATTTTTGATTCACTCTCGGACTGAGCGGGGAGCGGAGCATTTATTGTCCTTAATGAAAGAAAAAGAATGGTGGACAATCAGCGAGTTACTGACTCATGAAGAAGTAATGCATTATGCAGTTGATCTCGTTACATTAATAGAATATTTAATCGACCGGCAGCTTGTTCAAGTTGTTTCTGTTCAAACAAAAGGGCAAGGTGTATTTCATCGTTATTATCAAGCGAAAAAATAATCGAGCTTTTTTCAAAAAAAGTAATTGACTCGCAGGTGGAATCAATGTTATATTAATTAGCGTCGCTGATAGGTAAACAAAAAACAGCTGAAAAAAATAAAAAATAATGATTGACGGAAGAAACTTGTCATGGTATTATTTAAAGGTCGCTGTTCGGAGTTTTAATGCATCGGCATCGGCGCTAAGTCAAATTGAACATTGAAAACTGAACAAAATCAATAAAAACGTCAACGTTTTAATTTTTATCTTCCATTAAAAACACCCCG
>NZ_JAVJNG010000220.1:0-256 GCF_038806185.1 Domibacillus sp. 8LH
GATAGAGCGCGTAGGACTGGAACACCATGGCGATGCCGCGGCGCGAGGGGGCCACCTCGTTCATCCGCTCGCCGTCGATGGCGAATTCGCCCGAGCTGATGTCCTCGAGCCCCGCGATGGCGCGCAGGAGCGTGGATTTCCCGCAGCCCGAGGGGCCCACGAAGACCACGAACGAGCCCGAGGGGATGTCGAGGTCGATCCCGTGCAGCACTTCCATCGAGCCGTAGGTCTTGCGCACCTGGCGCAGCGTCAGTTC
>NZ_JAVJNG010000221.1:0-256 GCF_038806185.1 Domibacillus sp. 8LH
GGATAGAGCGTGTTGTCGAGGTCGAAGACCCAGCCCCGGACATGTGAGAAACGATCGGCCACCATGGGCGGAGGCTACGCCCGGCCCCGTGGCGGCGCAATGGTTTGCGGTTGATCCGCGGCGGCGCTCGCGGCTAACGTCGCGCCGTTCCACCCTTCGTTTGGGAAAGGCCGCCCCGTCGTGCAGAAAGATGCCTATACGCTGATCCTCGAGGCCATCGAGGGCGGCACCTACAAGCCCGGGGACCGTCTGGTGG
>NZ_JAVJNG010000222.1:0-256 GCF_038806185.1 Domibacillus sp. 8LH
GGATTGAGTCTGAGTATCACAATTGATGGGAGAAGATTATGTCAATAGACAATTCTAAAACCCGTGTTGTTGTCGGTATGAGTGGTGGTGTGGATTCATCGGTTACAGCTTTGGTGCTTAAAGAACAAGGCTACGATGTCATCGGCATCTTCATGAAAAACTGGGACGACACGGACGAAAATGGCTTCTGTACAGCAACAGAAGATTACAAAGATGTGGCTGCGGTGGCAGACCAGATCGGTATTCCTTATTACTC
>NZ_JAVJNG010000223.1:0-256 GCF_038806185.1 Domibacillus sp. 8LH
ACACATGCTTGACGCCCGCGCCCTGCAGCCAGTTGACCCACGTGCTGCGATCCTCGTCGTGCACGAGCGGCGCGCGTGCGAGATCGGCCGGCGTGCGGAACGGCCCGTGGCGTTTCAGGAACGACGGGCTGCACATCGGCACCATCGCGCCCGGCAGCAGCCGCTCGCAGCGGTAGCCGGGCCAGTCGCCGGTGCCGAAGCGGATCGACAGGTCCGATGCATCGCTGCGGTAGTTGCGGTGATGTGCATACAGCAC
>NZ_JAVJNG010000224.1:0-256 GCF_038806185.1 Domibacillus sp. 8LH
GGCCAGATCGATCCCGTCCTCGCCGAGATCGGTGCAATAGACGTTCAGGTTCGCATGAGTCAGCATCAATTCGATGCTGCGGGACGTGGTCGGATCATCCTCCACCAGCAGTATTCTCATCACTCGCGCTCCGCATCGCCACCCTAGGTATTAACTACAATGATGCCCAATGGTTAATCATGAGTTACTCTCGCATAGGCGAAGCTGAATACAATCTAAAGTTGCCGATATTTCTGGATCATCGTGACCTTCAGCG
>NZ_JAVJNG010000225.1:0-255 GCF_038806185.1 Domibacillus sp. 8LH
GGTGGAGGATGGAGCATTTTCATACAATTAAAAGTCCCGGCAAATATTGGCTTGTAGACCAGTTAAAGAAGGACAGCATATCCAAAGAATTATATGAGACTTCATTAAGCAAACTCGTAAAGGAATGGAAGTCGAAAGAGTATGGCTTCATTTCAGTGCTTTTAGAGGAAACCTCTGAAGCAGTATTGTTGGATGAGGGATTTAATAAGGTATCGACGATTGTAGAGTATACACGAACGTTGGATAACATAGAAG
>NZ_JAVJNG010000226.1:0-255 GCF_038806185.1 Domibacillus sp. 8LH
TATGAAGCCGATGAAACGAAGCAATGAAGATGCAGAAGAAAGCTCACGAGATGCGGTATATTCCAATAAGTTCATTTTATGTAGTATGAATAAAACACAGGATCCGAAAAAAGAGCTGTTGTTTGACTATGTAGAAAAGGAATTTAAATATAACATCGTGGTTGACCCTGTTATTAATCTTAAGGCGCCGATTTCCGGCTTTTTATTCCCTACCTTTACAGAGAACGCTGCGGATGTAAACCATGTTCTTTACTC
>NZ_JAVJNG010000227.1:0-255 GCF_038806185.1 Domibacillus sp. 8LH
GGATTGTTCCATCGCGGAAATTAATCCATTAGTAACAACAGGCGATGGAGAAGTCCTTGCCCTTGATGCTAAATTGAACTTTGATGATAACGCTTTATTCCGCCAAAAGGATATTCAGGAATTGCGTGATCTAGATGAAGAAGATGAAAAAGAGATTGAGGCAAGCAAATACGATCTTAGCTATATCTCGCTGAATGGGAATATTGGCTGTATGGTTAACGGTGCAGGACTTGCTATGTCTACAATGGATATTAT
>NZ_JAVJNG010000228.1:0-255 GCF_038806185.1 Domibacillus sp. 8LH
GTGTTGAAGCAGCTATTAAGAAGTCTAAAATGAAGTCTTCTAGCAGATAGTGAGTTACATTTTCCTCCAACGGGCGTTCCACGTGAGGCTTGGCCTAGGGTTAATGCCCTAGGCCTTTTTTATTGGAAAAAATCATGACAGATAGACTAATACGAGAATTACTTGTAGATATCAAGCAGCGTGGTGGATCCAAAGCCGCTAAGCAAATCAGGGATGTTGAAGCTGCTTTAGACGGAGCTGCTCAGAGCTCAGAGG
>NZ_JAVJNG010000229.1:0-255 GCF_038806185.1 Domibacillus sp. 8LH
CGTCGTGACTTTCAGCCTGGTGATTTTCCTGGTCGCCGCCGTGATCATGGTGCTGGATGCGAGGATCAACACCTAGGCGCGAGAACGCGTTCAGGCGACATTGAGCAGCCATCTCGATCGACGGAACCCCACGCGCTGACAGGGCCCGCTCGGTTTCATCCGGGCACGTCGAACTCGCCTTTCGCTTGTTCTTCCAGCCCGGCACACCAGGTGCACGAGCGCACGGCCGCTTCGGCGCGCCGCGCAAGCGGAAGG
>NZ_JAVJNG010000022.1:0-69693 GCF_038806185.1 Domibacillus sp. 8LH
GAGAAAATGGGAAAAACCGTCCGGGTGGGAGAGCTGGAACTGGCTGTGTTTAAACTTGGAAATGGCACGGTCAGAGCGATTGAAAATCGCTGCCCGCATAAAGGCGGGGTGCTCGCAGAAGGAATTGTCAGCGGCGAGCATGTTTTCTGCCCGATGCATGACTGGAAAATTTGCACAACTGATGGTAAAGTGCAGGCGCCGGATACCGGCTGTGTATCTACTTATAAAGCTGTTATTGAAAATGACGACGTATTTCTACTTATATAAAAAAGGAATTTATTTAAGAGGGGAATAAAGCAATGAGTTTTGTGAAACCCGAACAGGTCGTAGAAAATATGGTTCACGCTGGAGCAGTGAAAGCGAATTTATCTGTAAAAGATTTGCTGATCCGCAGCGCACTTTCCGGTGTTTTTTTAAGCTATTCTGTTACACTCGCTATGACGGCAACAGAACAGACAGAGACTGGAATTATTGGGGCATTACTGTTTCCAGCGGGGTTTGTTTTAATCATTTTGCTTGGATTGGAATTGTTGACTGGTAATTTTGCTCTTATTCCACTTAGTGTAATTGAGAAAAAAGCATCAGTTCAGCAAATGCTATCAAACTGGTCTTGGGTATTTATTGGACATTTACTCGGTTGTTTATTTTATGCTTTTCTTTATTATGTGTCTTTTCATCATGCAGCAGACCAGTCGGTGATTGAACAAATTGTTAAAACAGCTGAAGCCAAAACAATTGGATATGCAGCACTTGGACCATCTGGACTTGCCATCGTTTTTACAAAGGCTATTTTATGTAACTGGCTGGTAGCGCTGGGTGCTGTAATGGCTATGACATCAAGCAGCGTAGGGGGAAAAATTATTGCCATGTGGCTGCCCATCTTCATCTTTTTCGCTCAAGGGTTTGAGCATGCGGTGGTTAACATGTTTGTGATTCCAGCTGGAATTTTTTTCGGAGCCAATATTTCTCTTGCCGATTGGTGGTTGTGGAATCAAATCCCTGTTACATTAGGCAATATTGTGGGAGGTTGTTTGTTTACTGGAATGGCTTTATATGCAACACATAAAAGTAAAAGAAAATCCCCTTCTACTGTTATGCTGGCGAAATCGGGGACAAAGTGAACCATTCCAACTAATTGCTATGCAATTTGAAGGAGTCTTCTGGCCGGTAATGCGATAAAAAAGGACCAGCTTGTACTTTAATGTACATATAAGCTGGTCTTTCTTTTTGCTAAAAGAGCGAAGTGAGTAATTTAAAAAGAATTAAATTTTTATCAAAAAGTGGTTGACGAATAGCTAACAACCATTTATGATAATTCTTATATAATTAATCGGATATAAAACGTGTTAGCAAACCTTATATCCCACGTGCTGATCAGACAGCTGAAAGCACACGCCTTTTTTTTATAGGCGTGTGCTTTTTTTGTTAAATAGAAAGGGTTGATGGCAATGGAAAGCGACTGCGGCATGATGGAGTAGACAATTGGATAAAAGCTGATCGGACAACCGAAGGCTCTCTGCTTTTTTTGGCAGGGAGCTATTTTTATTGAAGGAGAGGAAAACATGGTCGTTTCTATACAGGTAGCAGAAAAAGCATTTGGATCCAATGACAAACGGGCAGTTGTACTTGAAGATATACGGCTGGACATTGAGCGCGGAGAATTTTTAACGGTTATTGGGCCGAGTGGATGCGGCAAAAGTACGCTTTTAAAAATTGCAGCCGGGCTTGATACTTCATACAGTGGCAGCGTGACGGTCCATGATCGCAAGGTGACAAAACCAGGCATCAGCCAGGGATTTATTTTTCAAGAGCACCGTCTGTTTCCCTGGATGACGGTGGAGCAGAACATCGCGGCAGACTTGAATTTGCGTGATCCGGGCGTGAAAGCGAAAGTACAGGAACTCATTGATATTGTCCGGCTGACCGGTAATGAAAAAACATACCCAGCCGAATTGTCGGGAGGGATGTCGCAGCGGGTAGCGATTGCCAGAGCACTGCTTCGGGAGCCGGAAATTCTCCTGCTTGATGAGCCATTCGGAGCGCTTGATGCGTTTACCCGCAAGCACCTGCAGGATGTATTGGTCGATATTTGGCAGCGAAAAAAAATTACGATGATTTTAGTGACGCACGATATTGATGAGTCGATTTATTTGGGGACACAACTGGCCATCCTGCGGGCGAAACCAGGCCGTATTCAAAAGTGGATGCCAGTCGGGCTGCCGTTTCCGAGAAACCGTACGTCCTTATCCTTTCAACATTTACGCCAGAAAGTATTAGAGGAATTTGAAAAAACCGAACAATCTGTTTAAAAAAGAACACGGAGATTTAGGAGGAGTCCAGGTGAAAAAATGGCTGTTGCTTGTTTTAAGTGTATGGATGTTAGCCGCATGTTCCGCGGAAACAGAAGGAGAGACAAAAAAACTGAAGGAAATCAATATCGGCATTCAACAAAGCCTCAGCCCGATCTGGATTGCCAAGGAAAAAGGCTGGTTTGAAGAAGCGTTTAAAGAAGAAGGCGTGAAAGTAAACTGGATCGAGTTTCAAAGCGGGCCGCCCCAGTTTGAAGGGCTGGCAGCAGGCAAGCTTGACTTTTCTCAGGTGGGGAATTCACCGGTGATCAGCGGGCAGGCGGCAGGTGTGCCTTTTAAAGAAATTGCGATTACGGAAGAAGGACGCAAGGGCAACTCGATTATCGTCAAGAAGGGAAGCCCAATCAAATCCATTGAGGACCTAAAAGGGAAAAAGGTAGCCGTTGCGAAAGGAAGCGGAGGCTTTGACTTTCTGCACAAAGCGTTAAAATATGCGGGAGTATCCCCAGATGACGTAGAGATGATCCAGCTGCAGCCGGATGAAGCAATGCCGGCATTTGAAAATGGATCGGTCGATGCCTGGGCGATCTGGGAGCCGTTTGTTTCTTTGCAGTCGCTTAAAAATGGAGCAACGGTTTTAGCAAATGGTGAAACCATTGATACATATTCTCCGGGATTCACCATTGTGCGCAGCGAGTTCGCAGACAGTTACCCAAAAGAAGTAGAAAAATTTCTTCAAGTTTATGATAAAGCCATTCAATGGCAAAAAGAAAACAAGCAAGAAACCATTGCCATCTACGCAAAAGTAAAAGACCTTGATCCATTAATCGTAGAAAATGTGCTGAATAACACAGAAGCACTGAATGAGCCGATTACCAAAGAGATTATTCAATCACAGCAGGAAACAGCTGATTTTCAATACAAGCTTGGTGCGATTGATAAAAAGATCGATGTTTCGGAAGTAGTAGACAATCAATTTATTGAAAAAGTAAAACAGGGATCTGAAGAAGCCAAGTAAGCTGAATCAGTAAAAGAACAGATCTCGAAGGAGGAAACATCATGAGGAAGTGGCTGTTTTTAATCATCGCATCATTCCTTTTAGCTGCATGCTCCGCGAAAACGTCAGGTGAGCAGCAGGAAGTAAAAGAGATCAACATCGGCATTCAACAAAGCCTCAGCCCGCTTTGGATTGCAAAAGAAAAAGGCTGGTTTGAAGAAGAATTTGAAAAAGAAGGCATAAAGGTGAAATGGACCGAGTTTCAAAGCGGGCCCCCTCAATTTGAAGGGCTGGCAGCAGGCAAGCTGGACTTTTCGCAAGTCGGTAACTCACCGGTTATTGGGGGGCAGGCAGCGGATGTTCCGTTTAAAGAAATTGCCCTTTCCCAGGATGGACTGAAAGCCAACGCGATTTTAGTGAAGAAGGGAAGTTCCATTCAATCGATTAAAGATTTGAAGGGGAAAAAAGTAGCGGTGGCAAAGGGAAGCAGCGGCTTTGCCTTCCTGCATAAAGCATTAAAAGATGCGGGTGTATCACCAGACGATGTGGAAATCATTCAGCTTCAGCCGGATGAAGCAATGCCGGCATTTGAAAATGGATCGGTGGATGCCTGGTCGATCTGGGAACCGTTTATCTCACTGCAGACCATTGAAAATGGGGCGGAGATTTTAGCCAACGGCGAAACGCTGCACTCCTACTCACCAGGCTTTACGCTCGTCCGAAGTGAGTTCGCAGAGGCGCACCCGGAACAAGTAGAGAAATTCCTTTCTGTTTATAACAAAACGGTTGAATGGCAGAAAAAGAACCGAGACGAAGCCGTGTCCATCTATGCAAAGCTAAAAGAATTGGATGAAAACGTGGTGGAAAGTGTGCTAAACAATACCGAGCCTTTAAATGAACCCATCACAAAAGACATTATAGAAACCCAGCAGGAAACGGCTGATTTCCAATACAAGCTTGGTGTGATTGATAAAGAAATAGATGTATCCGAAGTAGTGGATAATCAATTTATCGAAAAGGTGAAGAAGGAGGAAGAAAAATGAAGTCAGCCGTATACACCGAACTAAGCACCCAGGAAAAAGCGGAAAAAACGAAAAAAGCCAGGACGGTTCCTCCGTGGCTGAAAGGATTTGTCGTTCCGATTATTATTCTGGCACTTTGGCAGTATACCGGAAGTGCCGGCTGGATTTCGGCGACCGTGCTGCCGACGCCGCTGGCCATTCTTTTATCCTTTTGGGATTTAACGGTGTCGGGAGAGCTGGCAGCGAATATGAAAATTAGTATCGCACGTGCAGCTGGCGGATTTTTGCTGGGCGGCGGGCTGGGTCTTTTATTTGGCATCCTCGTTGGATTTTCCAAAAAAACAGAGTCCTACTTGGATCCATCCCTGCAAATGCTGCGGACTGTTCCGCATTTGGCCGTCACGCCGCTTTTTATCTTATGGTTCGGGTTTGATGAGTTATCAAAAGTGCTGTTAATTGCACTTGGTGCGTTTTTTCCTATCTATATTAATACATTTCTCGGTATTCGAGGTGTAGATGCCAAGCTGTTTGATGTAGCGCGTGTGCTGGAATTCAGCTGGCGCCATCAAATTACACGCCTTATTCTGCCGGCTGCGCTGCCAAACATTTTACTTGGTGTTCGGCTGTCTCTTGGGATTGCATGGCTTGGCCTTGTAGTGGCAGAGTTGATGGGATCGAGTGCTGGTGTGGGCTACATGATTATGGATGCCCGCCAGTTTTCGCAGACAGAAAAGGTTTTTGTCGGGATTATCATTTTTGCAGTCGTAGGAAAATTAACAGATTCATTTGTGAGACTGCTTGAACGGAAATTATTAAAGTGGCGTAGCAGTTTTCAAGGAACTAACTAATAAAGGAGAGAGATAAATGGAAATTTTATGGTTTATTCCAACACATGGTGACGGTCGTTATTTAGGAACAGATATTGGCGGAAGAGAAGCAGACCATACGTATTTTCGACAAGTGGCCCAAGCGGCTGACCGGCTTGGCTACACAGGGGTACTGCTTCCAACTGGAAAATCATGCGAAGATCCGTGGCTTACTGCGGCTGCACTCGCAGCAGAGACTACAAGGCTGAAGTTCTTGGTAGCACTGCGTCCGGGTTTAATGCAGCCATCTGTTGCTGCACGTATGACGTCTACACTGGACCGCTTATCCAACGGGCGTGTGCTTATTAACGTTGTTGCTGGTGGTGATCCTGTTGAACTTGCAGGAGACGGCCTGTTTCTTAAACACGATGAACGCTACGAGGCGACGGATGAATTTTTAACAATTTGGCGCGGTCTGCTGAAGGGTGAGACGGTGAATTATGACGGGAACTATTTAAAATCAGAAGGCGGCGAATTATTATTCCCACCGGTTCAACAGCCGACACCACCTGTTTATTTTGGGGGCTCCTCACCTGCTGGCCAGCAGGTAGCAGCTGCCCATTCGGATGTGTATTTAACATGGGGCGAACCGCCGGCTCAAGTTAAAGAAAAAATTGACAGTGTACGCCAGCAGGCTCAAAAAGAAGGGCGCACAGTCCGGTTTGGCATTCGCCTTCATGTAATTGTACGCGAAACGAATGCAGAGGCGTGGGCGGCAGCAGATCGGTTGATCTTTCACTTAGATGATGAAGTTATAGAAAAAGCCCAGCAAAAACTAAGCCGTCATGATTCAGCTGGACAGAGCAGGATGGCTGCGCTTCATAGAAAAGGGAAAGAGGCAGATCTTGAGATAAGCCCGAACTTATGGGCAGGAATTGGGCTTGTACGCGGTGGTGCCGGCACAGCACTTGTTGGGGATCCTCAAACGGTTGCGGCTCGTATAAAAGAGTATCAAGACCTCGGAATTGAAAGTTTTATTTTTTCTGGATATCCTCACTTGGAAGAATCATATCGATTTGCAGAGCTTGTCTTCCCACTTCTTTCATTTGGCCAAGGTGAAGATTTAGGGCGTTCAAGAGGAAATGTTGGAGAAACGATCGGCAATAGCATTTTAGCTGGAAAAATTAAAAGTCATACAGTATAAATAAAGCAGCTGAACAAAATAGCTCTGACCTTATATGGGAAAAATAAGCCGCTGATTGGTCAGCCAAAAGCGCCTGAATGCACGAATGCGTTCAGGCGCTTTTTCTATACATTTGGGCGGGGAGGAAACCGGATGAATATTGATCACCTAGAAGCCTTTATATATGCAGTTCATTTTAATAGTATTCATAAAGCGGCGGACGCCTTATTTTTATCACAGCCCACAGTGACAGCGCGTATCAAAACACTAGAGCGCGAGCTGGAACAGCAGCTGTTTGACCGGAGCGGAAGAGGCGTTTCATTAACGGAAAAGGGAAGAGAGTTTCTGCCATATGCGGAGCAAATTGTTCAAACATACGAGCAGGCCAAAAAGCTGCTTCGGAGGGAATCTGCCCAGAAAGAATGTGTGATTGGCGCAAACCTGATTTCTTCTCAATACTTTCTTCCGCATGCATTGCCGTTATGGAAGGAAGCGTTCCCTGACTGGCGCTTTACTGTTGTATCGGCATCCAATGATCTGCTTGTTGAAAAGCTTTTACGCAAAGAATTGCACATTGCTTTTATGAAGGAAGCTGCCCATGATGCGTTAGCGCAGCAGCCTCTTCTGGACAATTCAGTCCGGCTGGTGACACTGCCGGGGCATGCCTTTGTTGGAAGAACGGATATTTCAGCGGCAGAGTTAGCGTTGGAGCCAATGGTGTTTTTTGAATGCGGCGCTTTTGACTGGAACAGGGTGCATAAAATTTTCGAGGCAGCCCATGTAAAGCCGCGTATTGAATTTCAAGTCGGGCATCTGGAAGTAGCCAAATCCCTGATTAAAAGCGGAGCGGGCATCGGTTTTTTACCCTCGTTATGCATAAAAAATGAACTGGAGCAAGGAGAGTTAATTGAAGCTGAAGCGTCTCATCTTCTTCAGTTAAAACAGCATATATATGGTGCCTATTACGGGACCGAACCGCCGCCATTATGGGAATTTGTCCAGCACTTTGCCGGTATATTCAGCGGAAGCGGCCAGCAGTTGAGCATTCATTAACTTTTTGAATGAAAACAATAAATCTTTCTATCGGCAAAAGCATTTCTTTTTCAATATCCGGGTGGTAGGATAAGTGTCAATCACCGAAAGCTGATTAATCTTACCAACTAACTATGAATAAGGAGGGAACAAAAGTGGCATACAAAATTAGTTTACTGGATCAAAGCCCGATCTTTGAAAATGAAAGTGCATTTGACTCCTTGCGGCATACTGTTCAGCTGGCACAAAGTGCAGAAAAGTGGGGATATTACCGCTTTTGGGTGTCAGAGCATCATAACGCGGAGCAGCTGGCCGGTTCATCGCCAGAGGTGCTGATTGCCTATTTGCTGGCTAAAACAAATAAAATCCGAATCGGATCGGGTGGCGTGATGCTGCAGCATTACAGCCCCTACAAAGTGGCGGAGAATTTTAATGCTTTATCTTCTTTAGAGCCAGGACGGGTGGACCTTGGCATTGGGAAAGCTCCGGGCGGGCTTCCGCTTTCCACAAAAGCACTTCAATATGGAACCGTCAATGACGGGCATGATTTTGAAGGAAGGCTGACGCTGCTTGGGCAAATTCTAGAAAATACCATCCCAGAGGGCCATCCACTTTCAGGAGTAAAAGCCAACCCTAATCCGCCAGAGCGGCCTGACTATTATTTGCTTGGTGCCAGCGCTAACAGTGCAGAACTGGCTGCAAAGAACGGCTGGAATTACGTTTTTGCCCAATTTATTAACAGTGATATCAGTATTTGGGAAGAAGCGGCTCAAGCATATCAAAAACAGAAAAAGAAAGGCAAACTTGTGATGGCATTATCGGTTTTTGCGGCTTCAAGCCAGAAAGAAGCAGAAGAGAGGGTGGAAAACCAGCTTGTTCATAAAGTCTTTTTAAAAAGCGGACGCAGCGTAACGGTTCAATCATTTGAACAGGCAGAGAAATTCGGCCGGGAGTCGGGTGAGGCATTCCAAATAAAAGAACAAAAAATAAGCACAGTAGCCGGAACACCAGATTACATTCAGGAAGTGCTCACTCATTATCATCAAGCATATGGAGTTGAAGAGTTTATTCTTCATACGCCAATCGAGGATAGAAGGGCTCGTTTTCAGTCCTTCCAGCTGCTAAGCCCCATCGAACTATTCAGTGAAAAGAGGGAAGAATATGTCTCGTAAAAAACACATTCAGTTTGGGATTATGCTGCATGGGCCGGGAGGGCATATGAATGCATGGAAGGACCCGTCCGTACCAGCAGATGCGAGTGTGAACCTGGCATACTACCAATCGGTCATTAAAAAAGCGGAAGAAGCAGGATTTACCTTTGCTTTTGTGGCTGACGGGCTTTATATCAATGAAAAGTCGATTCCGCATTTTTTAAACCGGTTTGAACCGATTACGATTTTGTCGGCTCTTGCATCCGTTACTTCTAAGATCGGTTTAGTTGGAACACTGTCGACTTCCTATAGTGAGCCGTTTACGGTGGCACGGCAATTTGCTTCACTGGATAAAATCAGCGGAGGACGGGCTGGCTGGAACGTCGTGACATCGCCGCTGGAAGGATCGGCAGAAAACTACAGCAAGGAGCAGCACCCGCCGCATGCACTTCGCTATGAAATTGCTGAAGAATACCTTGAGGTCGTAAAAGGGCTATGGGACTCGTGGGAAGACGACGCTTTTATCCGCAGCAGGGAAACCGGACAATTTTTTGACCGGCAAAAGCTGCATACCTTAAATCATAAAGGAACCTTCTTTTCGGTGAAAGGACCTTTGAACATTGAGCGGTCTGCTCAAGGACAGCCGGTTATTTTTCAAGCAGGCGCGTCGGAAGCAGGTAAAAGCCTGGCCGCAAAAGAAGCAGACGCTGTGTTTACCAATGCAGAAACATTAGAGCAGGCACAGGCTTATTATCGGGATGTGAAAAAAAGAGCGGAAGCGTTTGGTCGGAACAGGGAGGGAATCCGTGTGTTCCCGGGCATTTATCCGGTTATGGGAGCGACAGTAGAAGAAGCTGAAGAAAAGTATCGTGCGATTCAAAGCCTGGTCTCCATTGATGAAGCACTGAATTATTTAGGCCGCTTTTTTGACCACTTTGACTTTAGTGTGTATCCGCTTGATGAACCATTTCCGGAGATCGGCGCGGTTGGCCAAAACAGTTTCCGATCCACAACAGATAAAATTAAAGAACGTGCACGCAAGCACAAGTTGACACTTCGGGAAGTGGCACTTCAAGTGACAACACCGAAAAGTGCCCTGTTTGGCACATATGAGCAGGTGGCTGACCAGCTCATTCAATGGGCAGAGCAGGAAGGCGCGGATGGTTTTATTCTCGGTTTACCCGTTTTAAGCAGCGGGCTGGCAGACTTTATTGATCACGTCCTGCCGATTTTAAAATCAAAAGGATATTATGACTCAGAATATCAAGCGGATACACTGCGCGGCAATTTAGGACTGCCGTTTAAAGAAAATCGCTATACAAAACAAACCGTTTAAGGGAGGAAATAGTTATGTCAACATCACTATCAGTCGTTGTCTGGTCTAAAGAAGGCTGCCATTATTGCGGGGAAGTAAAAGAATACTTGAAGAAAAAACAAATTCCTTTTCGGACAGTAGACGTCACCAAAGCAGACGACCGCCGGGATATTTTAGAAACAAAGTATGGTGTGCGCCACGTTCCAGTTGTGGAAATCGGGAAAAACGGCATCTATGAAGGAATTACAGAGGTAGGCCTTGACCATATAAAAAAAGCGATTGCCCGCCATGCTGAGTCCGAAGAATTTTTATCACTTTAAACTGACTAAATAGATGAGAATAATAAGTTAAAAGGAGTGTTTGAAATGACCCATCTTATCCGGCTGGCATCTGCAGAAGATGCAGATGCCATTTTGGATCTCACATTGAAAGCGTATCAGCCTATTCGGGATTTGAACATTCATTTCTCCGCTGCCCATGCGGACAGGGAGCTTGTGCTTCACAATCTTACTCAAAATGCCACCTATCTGCTTGAAAAGAGTGGAAGAATAGCGGCTACCGTAACGGTTCGTTATCCATGGGTTGATCCAGGTCGTGAGACTTATCCGTTTATTTGGTGGTTTGCCGTGCATCCGGATTTTAAGCAAAAAGGAGTAGGGTCAGCACTGCTGTCTTATGTGGAAGAGGAGGTTCTGACCAAACAGGTCAAAGCGCCTGCTGTGTACCTGGCGACCGCAACGCGCCACCCCTGGCTGGTTGGAATTTATGAGAGGCGCGGCTACAAAGCATTTAAAGAAAAAGTGCATGAAGGAGATAACATTGTGTTTCTTCGAAAAATATTAAATCCATCTTTGTATGAACTGATTGAGAAAAGAGAATCCATCACCAGCACGTAAGGTGCAGACAGGAGAAGAATGATGAAAAAATATGTTGTATTCCTTTTAGCACTCTTACTGACAGCGGTAATGGCAGCCTGCTCGCCAAAAGAAAATGCCGGCACTACAGAAGCGGAAGCCGGCAGCGGAACGTCCTCTTCGAAGGCGAAAACGATTATCATCGGCACAGGGACCCAGTTTCCAAACGTGTGCTTTTTAGATGAAAACGGGAAGCTGACCGGTTATGATGTGGAACTTGTTCGTGAAATCGATAAAAAACTTCCTGAATACAACTTTGAATTTAAAACGATGGAATTTTCGAATCTTTTATTAAGCCTTGAAACAAACAAAATTGATTTTATTGCCCATCAGATGGAAGTAAATGAAGAACGTCAGGAGAAGTTTCTATTTAATAAAGAACCATACAACGTGTTTCCGCTTCATGTAGCCGTCAATCAAAAAAACAAAGATATCCACTCTATTCAGGACCTGAAAGGAAAAAAAGCAGTGGTTAGCGCTACAAGCAATTCAGCCGTCTTCCTTGAAAAATATAATAAGGAACATAATGCCGGCATTGAGATTGTCTACTCCGGACAGGGAGCGGACGACACAACGAACCAAATCCGAACTGGACGTGCGGATGCCACAATTACGACTCCGTTTGCCGTGGACTTTTTAAATGAACAGGCAGATGCCCAGCAAAAAGTAGTAGGAGAGCCTTTATTGAATTCAAAAGTTTATTTCCTGCTTCGTAAAGATGAAACAACGCTGCAGCAACGTATTGATGAAGCATTAGTAGAATTGAAAAAAGAAGGAGTGGTCAGTGAGTTGAGCAAGAAATGGCTGGGTGCTGACTACACAGTCGAATTTTAATCATAACAGGGAGGGAATTCCTATGGGCAAAGCATTCGACCTTACCTTGGTCTGGGGGTTTCTTCAGGAACTTATCCCTTATTTAGGTGTGACGCTGAATATTCTATTTGTTTCCATCCTGGCCGGAATGGTATTAGGGATTGCTGCGGCAGTCCCCAGACTTTTCCGCCTGCCCATTCTTGCACAGCTGGTGATGCTGTATGTTTCGTTCATACGGGGAACTCCGATTTTAATTCAGCTTTTCCTGGTGTTTTACGGCGTACCGGCTGTATTACTTTTCGCAGGAATCGATGTTTCCCGAATGGATGCCGTTTACTTTGTGATGATCACATATGCCATCAGCAACGGTGCTGTTTTTTCAGAAATTTTTCGAAGTGCTATTCAATCGGTTGATTATGGTCAGACAGAAGCAGCACTGTCTGTCGGGATGAAAGACTACCAAAGTTTTTTCCGTATCGTTTTGCCGCAGGCGTGGGGCATCGCTCTTCCGAACATAGCCAATTCCGTGATCGGCTCATTAAAAGATACTTCTCTTGCTTTTACGATTGGCGTCATGGATATGGTCGGGCGCGGGGAAACCTTAATTGCATCTACCGCCCATTCACTGGAAGTATATGTTTCACTTTCCATCATTTATTACATTGTTGTATGGATGATGGAGAAAGCATTCAAGGTCGTTGAAAAGCGGGCAAACCGCTATAAGGGAACCATATTCCATCCTGCTTAATGGAGAAAGGAGGAACCAGTATGACAATCGATATTCCATTTATTTGGACAGCTTTTAAGGAGATCAGCAAGGCCCTGCCTGTTACGCTGATGCTCACTGCCGTTCCGCTGGCGGCCGGCTTTTTCATTGGGCTGGCAGTAGCCCTGATAAGAATGTACAGAGTAAAAGGACTTACGGCTCTTGCGAATGGCTATGTATCGTTTTTAAGAGGCACGCCCATTATCATGCATGTGATGCTTATTTATTTCGGGCTGCCGATGCTGATCGACTCGGCTGCAGGAAAGCTGGGCCTGCAAGCACATTCTGAAGAAATCCCGATTAGTGTATTTGTTTTATTGGCCTTGTCCTTAAGTGCGGGTGCTTATTTATCAGAAATTATTCGGTCCGGTATTTTAAGTGTTTCTAAAGGACAGATAGAAGCCGCGTACTCTGTCGGGATGAGTACGTTTCAAATGATGAAGCGGATTGTACTGCCGCAGGCACTTGCGCAGTCTATCCCCAATTTGACGAATATTTTTATCGGTTTTCTGCATACCTCTTCCATCGCTTTTATTGTCTCTCAAAAAGAATTGACGGGAGCGGCGAACATTGTCGCATCCACCAACTTAAAGTTTCTAGAAGCTTTTATTGCCGCAGGCCTCATTTACTGGATACTGACGATCCTGGCAGAGAGTGTTTCATCTTTCGTTGAGAAAAAAGCAACGGCTTTTGCAAAAGGAGGAGTTCAATGATTGAGCTAAGGGGCATTAAAAAAACCTTTCACCAGCAGGAAGTACTAAAAGGGATTAGCATGGCGGTTCAAAAAGGGCAGGTCGTTACAATCCTTGGACCGAGCGGATCCGGGAAAACCACTTTGCTCAGATGCATGAATTTACTGGAACAGCCGGATGAAGGGAGCATTCAAGTGGGTGACGTGACCATTGGGGCACAGGGAGCCAAGAAAAAAGAAGTGATTGCACTGCGCAGGCAGTCAGCTATGGTTTTTCAGCATTACAATTTATTCGCCCATAAAACGGTGATTGAAAATGTGATGGAAGGCCTGATCACCGCTCAAAGAGTAAAAAAAGCGGAAGCAAGAGAGCGAAGTGAGCAGGTACTGGCAAAAGTGGGTCTATTAGATAAAGTCAATCATTATCCGAGCCAGCTTTCCGGAGGGCAGCAGCAGCGAGTCGGGATTGCCCGGGCACTGGCTTTAAATCCAAAAGTGATTTTATTTGATGAACCGACTTCCGCACTTGATCCGGAACTGGTAGGAGAAGTGCTGGCGGTCATTAAAAGTATCGCGAAAGAAGGCATTACGATGGTGATTGTTACCCATGAAATGAGCTTTGCACGTGAAGTGTCAGATCACGTTCTTTTCATGGACGGGGGGATGATTGTCGAGGAAGGAACACCAGAGGAAGTTTTTCAAAAACCAAAACAAGAACGGACAAAACGCTTTTTACGGCGGCTGTCTGGTGAAACGGATGAATTATTGCTGCAGCAGCCACAGGTGCAGCTTCAGAAAAATCCGAATACTCTGCCGAAGGGAGTTGCAGGTCATGTCGTATGAATACCGGGAAGAGCTGGAGAATGGTTTAGAAGCGTCATTCGAAATAAATAAACAAAGAAAAAGTAAAACAGCTGCTGCTGAAGAAGAGAATGAAGATATCACAAAAGCCGATAAATGAGTCCTTCAGAAAGGAGGAAGATGAAAATGATTCATCTGAAAATTGAACAGCTAATAGAATCGGACAAAGAAACTGTACGGAGATTATTATTAGAAAGCTACCATCAATATGAAAAAGAATTTACAGATAAAGAAGCTTGGAGGAACTATATTGAACAAATCAGCAGGTCAGTCGATAACCCGAATATTGCCTGCATCTTAGTTGCAAAGCAGAATGGAGAAGCGGTTGGGACGCTGCAGTTGTTCAAAAACGCTGAAGCAGCCTATGAGCGTCCAGAGCTTGATATTCAAGCCCCAATTGTCCGGCTGCTAGCCGTGCACCCGAAAGATCGCGGTCAGGGAGTAGCGAAAGCTCTGCTTAAAGAAAGCCTTTTATATGCGAGAAGCCAGGGAGCCGCTCACCTTTATCTTCACTCGGGAGACATTATGCAAAAAGCGATTCAATTATATGAATGGCTCGGCTTTAAGCGGGACCACTCAAAAGAGTTTTTTAACCGGGATGTGCATGTAAAATGCTTTCGATACGATTTAACAGAAAGGAGCGAATGGCTTGAACCGGATGACGTTAGAAAAGGATCTTATTCAGATACGCCGCCATCTTCACCAATTTCCGGAATTGTCAGAGAAGGAATTTGAAACAACGAAATTCATAGCCAGCCAGTTGCTTAAAAGAGGAATCAAAGTGCGGCCGACCGTTTTAGAGACTGGCGTATTTGCCGATATAGAAGGAACCCATCCCGGACCCACGATTGCGATTCGGGCTGACATTGACGCCCTGCCTATTCAGGAACAAACGAATCTGCCATATCGTTCCCGTATCCCCGGCAAAATGCATGCATGCGGGCACGATTTTCATACAGCGGCTGTGCTTGGGGCAGCTTACTTACTAAAAGCGGAACAGGCTGAACTGAGAGGGAAAATACGCTTGATTTTCCAGCCGGCAGAAGAATATGGGGCCGGTGCCCAAAAAGTACTACGTGATGGCCAGCTGAAGGACGTAGATGCGATTATCGGCCTTCATAACAAGCCTGATCTGCCGGTGGGGACCATTGGCATTAAAAGCGGGCCGTTAATGGCGGCAGTAGACCGGTTTAAAGTCGTCATAAAAGGAAAAGGCGCGCATGCTGCGCTGCCACAAAACGGGCATGATCCTATTACCGCTTCTGCTCAATTGATTACAGCTCTTCAGACGATTGTCAGCCGCAGCATATCGCCTCTGGAAAGTGCAGTAGTAAGTGTCACAAGAATTGAAGGAGGAAATACATGGAATGTGCTGCCGGAAACCGTCACGGTTGAAGGGACAATACGAACATTTGACCCCGAAATCCGTACACAGGTAAAAGAACGCTTTTATGCTATAACGGAACAAATAACAGGTGCGTTCTCAAGTGAAGCGGCTATCGACTGGTTTGAGGGACCGCCGTCGCTCATAAATCATGCCGCTGTGGCAGAAGCGGCATGGGTCGCTGCAGAGCGATACGGTTTAAAAGTAATGGAACCAGAACTTTCAACGGCTGGAGAAGACTTTGCTTATTACCTGCAGCATACACCCGGTGTCTTCGCGTTCTTTGGTACAAATGGAGACGAGGATTGGCATCACCCTTCGTTTACAGTAGATGAAACAGCGCTTATAGAAGCGGCTTATTTTTTATACCATAGCGCAAAAGAGCTTTTGCTCCAGCAAACAGTGCTCACTGAAATAAGTGGGTGAATTGAGTACGGAAAAAGGGAAAACGGCTATGAAATTTCTGCTGTTTTCATTAATGAGCAACGGGCCTCATCCTTTAACAGGGCGGGTGCCTGCAGAGCAGGACATATTCCAAAATATGCTAAAGTAAGCGGTGCTGTCCGAAGAACAAGGCTTTTATGGTTTTGGAGTAGGAGAGCGGCACGGCACACCTTTTCTTTCTTCTTCACCAGCGGTTGTTTTAGCAGGAATTGCTGCTAAAACCTCTCAGATCAGGCTTTTTACAACGGTCATGGTTTTAAGTGTGCTGGATCCGCTGCGTGTTGCAGAAGATTTTGCAACACTGGATTATGTATCGGAGGGCCGACTTGAACTGATGGTTGGAAAAGGCAACAACCCGAGGCATCCTCCTTTATTTGGTATCACTGAAGAAGAACAATGGAACTCACTTGAAGAACGATACAGCTTGCTGAAGCGCCTTTAGACAGAAGAGGGTGTATCGTGCAAAGGCAAATACCGGCCTCTTTTAAAAGAAGTAACAGTCAAACCGAGGCCCCTACAGCCCTCTATATTCTCGTCTATCAGCAGGCGTTTGGCCATCAATTTCAAAGTATCAGCGTAGATGCGCTTGAAGAAGCGGAACAGCAGGAACAAATTATCCGTTTTGCGGAAGAAGTCATGCCGCTTGTAAACAAAGAGCTGGCTGTATAGGGAAAAGAGTACAGAAAAGCATATTTTTATAAAACCAACTTTACAAATAGGATTAATTATTTTAAAATGAATATAAATCTTACATGAGCCGTCTGGACCACTAGAGGCCTTTTACGTAAAGCATATTTGCTTCACGTAAAAGGCCTCTTTTATTTTAAACGAAAGGGTGATAAACATGGCAGATGTACAGTATGTACAATGGATCAGCAAGCCGGTGATCAGCGGGGAGGTGGTTCATGGGATGAAGACCGGAAGAAAACTTGGATTTCCAACGGCTAACCTCAGCCAGTCACCTGATTGGGTTGAAAATGGAGTGTACGGCGTTCAGGTTCAAATTGAAGATGAATTACTGAACGGGGTTATGAACATAGGCGTAAAGCCGACATTTGGCTCTCGTTTTGAGCGCATCACAGAAATTCATCTCTTTGACTTCCAAGGTGATCTTTACGGAAAAAACATCCAATGTGTGCCTCTCTTTCGGATTCGGGATGAACAAAAGTTTTCATCCTTTCATACATTGCTGCAGCAGATAAAGGAGGATGTAAACTATGCAAGAACTATATTCAGCCGCCAGGGCGCCGTTCAAAGACAGCGCATTTCTTAATTTGCCTAATACCCGGTTTTATGAATGGTGCCATAAACAGTATGGGCTTAACCGAGGGGTGCTTAATACGATCGACAATTGGTTTTATGATTATGGAATTATCAACGTCATATCCCGGCGTATCTATATGTTGGCTTTTTTGGATTATGTAAGAGAAGCAGGGCTTCGGAGCAATGGACAAAAGTTTGTGAAGTTCGGGCATGGCGGCCTTTCAGAAAAGTTAAAGGAGTTCCTGAAGCTTCATGATGCCCATGCTTACAGCATTTAAAAGGAAAGGATGAATAAAATGACAAAAGCAGCCATTATCTATGGAGGCAACAGCAAGCAGTCCCGTTTAAAAGGAATTTTGGATAAAGCAGAATCTTATTTTAAAAAAGAGAGCATTGATACAGAAACCATTTTCGTTCATGATCTGCCGGCAGAAGATTTAATTTTAGCTAATTTTAATAGCGAGCCAATTTTAAAAGTAAATAAAATAGTAGAAGAAGCGGATATTGTCGTGGTGCTGACACCTGTTTACAAAGCTGCATATACTGGCATTTTAAAAACATACCTTGATTTGCTGCCCCAAAAAGGACTGGAAGGAAAAACAGTTCTTCCGCTCGTTCTTGGAGGCTCGTTTGGCCACCTGCTGGCTATTGACTACGCACTGAAACCAGTTTTATCTGCACTTGGCGCTACTAATATTTTAAGCGGTGTGTATGTACTTGATACACAAGTGGAAAAAACAGAAGACCTGGAATACGTTTTGGCGCCTGAAATTAGTGAACGGCTGGACCGGGTGCTGGCTTTATCGAAAGAAGAAGCCAGTCGTTATCTCGCTTTAAAATGAATGAAGTTTTTCATCCAGTAGTGTGTAGGTGCAAAGAAACACTTTCTATATATAAGAGAAACGCGATCGCTTAAGAGTTGTAAAGTAATCTCCGACATATATCCTGCTTGTAGAATTGAACAGCCAAAGACTTCACCTATAGCTTTTTGCTATAGGTGAAGTCTTTTTTAATAAGAGAAAAAATATTTTTCTTTTTTGAAAAACAGGAGAATAATTCGTGATTTGCAGGAGAACGAGATGCAACGTGGGGATATGCAGTAAGAAGCCGATGATTTAAGCCGCTTATCCATAGGGAAGTAGTGAAAGTATTTGGCGAAAGACTCTGCAGTGTAGGTTCTCAAACATACATTATTTTCAGTGAGAATTCCCTTATTTGAAATGTTAGGTACACAAGGGCAGTTGAAAATTTTAAAAAGGTCAAATACCTCTAACTGCTCCAGTATAATTGAGAAGAAATTCTTTTTAAACAGGCAAATATTATAACGTCAGAGCATACAATCATAGTATTCAATAGATCAGCCCAAAATGCTTGAATATACATCATATTAAAAGCCAATTAGGTTGGTGAAAACGTTAATCCAGCGTTTTGGAATACAGTTAAAAAAGAGGCTTTTCCACTTGGAGATCGACTTTAGATAGCCGAGATTTAAAAAAGGCGGAGGGAGTAAACCTTACCGAAAAACAATTCGATAAATAATAGCAATAGATTGAACAGATCTAAGTTACTGCAAAGAATTAAACAAACATTAGCGGTTCCCCTTAGAAAATTGAAGGGGGTTGAAAGTTTAATAAATGCCGATCAGACCAACTGAAGGCAGACTCTTTTCACACATTGTTAAAAGCGGTCTGTCTTTTTTGTATGGATAAACCTTAGAAGAAGGGGCTTTGGCAATGTGAAAAACGGCTTTGGGGCATTAACCGGACAGCAGCCGTTTTAGCAGGATACAACTACATTATATGAGCACAATCTGCAGGGCAGTCAAAAATAAACCATATAATTTATCAAGCAGTCTTCTATTAAAATAATTCCTTTGCATCTTATTCGAAGTGAGGGGCTTATATGCCTATAAGGAAGGAGGATTTATAGTGAATAAACAGCATTTTATTTTACTGTTTTTAATCATAAACGTATGTTTATTGACTGCGTGTCAGATAAGCGACTTTAAAAAGGTGGTAACAGCTGATGTAAAACAGGATAAAATAGCACCTATCCAGCATATTACACAATCAAAAGATGATGTCACATTAAAGATCGAAAAAAAGCAGGATAAAATATCTGTAAATGAATTAACCATTACAATTTTAAATGAAAGCAAATTTGCTCTTGTACCTGGTGAACGTTTTGCCATAGAAAAAAATATGGACGGTGTTTGGTATTCTGTTCCAATTCAATTGAAAGCTCCTCAAACAGGAGGCTCTTTTATTCGTCCGGAGGAAGCTTTTGCGCAAACGGTTTCTCTTGATCCTTATCTAGAAAATGATCTTCCCCCGGGAAAATACCGGCTCGTTAAGTTTTTTGGAGAGCTGATGGAGCCTAAGGCAGACAACAAACGAAAAAAACTCGTGCTCGCGGTTCCTTTTAAGGTCGTTAATAATGGTCTGTCCATCGAATAAAGAAACATTCTATGAATATATAATTGCCTTTTAAACTGCTTCTTAAGATGAACTCATAGCTTATAATTGGTTTTGTTTCAAACTGAGCTTTAATTAAATCATTCATTCATTCATTACAGTTAGATGGATGTTAAAATTCTTTAATTATTTCCAAATTATTAAAAAATATATGGGTGAGAAATTGCCCATTTAAAGCAAGCTGCTAGGAAGTTATCAGATAGAATAGGGATGTGGAAAGAAGGGGGGGGAATCAAAGAAAGCAAAAGGTATTTTAAGCTGCTTGGTGAATGCTCTGTAAAACATTAAGAAAAATAAATCCCTGTATATACTTGCTTTTATTTAATGGACGTTATGAGACCGCCCCGCACATTCACTTATTAAAGTGGCTTTTATATTGCCCTATTGTGTTGTGACCTTCGTTAAATAAGCTGACCCCAATCCAAAATGTTATGTATACGTTTCATTTTTTAACTTCCTCAATTTTTCCTTTTCCTCATTTTTTCATAAGTACGACCACCAAAATCCAAATCCACTATTTTTGCAAAAATTGGAATAATCGAAAGAGTACTGATTTAGTAGTCCACCCAGCCTGGATTTGTCACAAGGAACCAAATGATGAGTAGTATAACAATGCTTATGAAAGAAAAAAACGAATCAACCATTTTCTCTTTTCTTAAAATTTTTTAGAACAGTACAAAACATTTTTTCCCGGATGCTTTTTTATTTGAAGTGTAGACATAGTGAGGACAGATGCATATAATTTGAATAAATCCAATAGAAATAATGGGAATTGAGGTAAATAAATGAAGGTCTCCAGCCGGGGTGAATATGCACTGCGGGCACTCATTGTGCTTGGGCAAAAGAAAGAGCTGATGCCAATCAGCGAAATATCAGAAGGAACGCTTGTCACAGTAAAATACTTAGAAAAGATTCTGCTCAGTCTAAAGAAGCTTGGGTATGTCGAGAGTAAACGCGGCGTTCAAGGTGGTTACTTTTTAAGTAAGTCGCCGGCAGAGATCAATATTGGTGAAGTGATCCGGCAAATAGAAGGGCCATTGTCTCCAATGAGCTGTGCGAGTGTTACGGCTTATGAGCCCTGTCAGCTTGAAGGAAGCTGTTTGCTAAAGCCGCTTTGGGCTCTTGTAAGAGACACGATTGCTTACGTGCTGGAACAAACAACATTAGAAGACTTATTAAAAGGACAGCTGCGTCCCATTGTTCCTGTTTAATTCAGAAAAATATTTTTTTTGAAAAAACAGGTAGACATCATTTTCTGAATGGGCTATAATCCAATTATTCAAATAAAACAAACCGAAATACTTGGTTATAAAAAACTACATACTACGCCAATCAGACAACTGAAGGCTCCTTGTAATCTCTATCCAATATGTTTGGCCTGGCGATGAAAAGGAGCTTTTTTTGACCAAAAGTCGACTGAAAAGGTCGAGATTAAAAAATGGAGGGATGCAGCATGACCAAAAAACAAATTGATGAACAATGGATCGAACGGATTGTGAAATCACTGCAGGGAATTGAATACGGGTCAGTAGAAATTGTCATTCATGACTCACAGATTACTCAAATTGACCGACTGGAAAAACAGCGGTTTCCATTAAAAAAAAACCAAGTATACGAGAAACCAAAGCAGGTAAAAATTCAATAAATGCCGATCAGACAAACTGAAGGCAGACTCTTTTAACGGTTCTTTGTTAAAAGCAGTCTGCCTTTTTTATATGGATTACGAACTAGGAGAGAGAGGTTTTGGAGATGAAAAGAAAACCATTTACTTTAACATTTTTAGCGGGTATTACCGCAACAGCCACGATTTTGGCAGGATGCGGTAGCAATACCGAAAAGGAAAGCGGCGACAGCCAAGCCGCTTCTTCAAAAGAGCCGGTTGAGCTTTTAAATGTGTCTTACGATCCGACACGGGAATTATATGAAGAATTTAATAAAGAATTTGCCGCTCACTGGAAAGATGAAACAGGCCAGGATGTCTCGATTCAGCAGTCGCATGGCGGTTCAGGAAAACAGGCGCGCGCCGTGATTGACGGGCTTGAAGCTGATGTGGTGACATTGGCGCTTGCCGGGGATGTTGATGAAGTTGCCAAAGCAGGGTTAACAGCAGAAGACTGGCAGACACGTCTTGATGACAACTCTACACCGTATACTTCTACGATCGTCTTTCTTGTCCGGAAAGGAAATCCGAAGCAGATCAAAGACTGGGATGATTTAGCGAAAAAAGGCGTGTCGGTCATTACACCAAACCCGAAAACGTCCGGTGGGGCGCGATGGAACTACTTGGCTGCCTGGGCGTATGCCGATAAAAAGTTTAATGGAGATGAAAAGAAAATTAAGCAGTTTGTAGGTGACATTTATCAAAATGTTGAAGTGCTTGATTCAGGTGCGCGCGGCTCTACGACTACCTTTGTGGAACGGGGAATTGGAGATGTCCTGATTGCCTGGGAGAATGAAGCATATCTTTCGCTAAATGAGCTGGGCAAAGACAAATTTGAAATTGTAAATCCGTCTTTAAGTATTTTAGCGGAACCGCCGGTAGCCGTTGTCGATAAAGTGGCAGAGAAAAAAGGAACAGAAAAAGTGGCCGAAGCGTACCTGGAATACCTGTATACGGAGAAAGGCCAGGAAATTGCCGCCGAAAACTACTACCGACCTCGCAATGAGGAAGTACTGGCAAAATATGCAGACCAGTTCCCGGACATCAGTCTTGTCACGATCGACGAAGAATTTGGCGGCTGGAAAGAAGCACAGCAAAAACACTTTGATGACGGCGGGACGTTTGACGAAATTTATCAGCCGAAGTAAGCATTCAAAGCGGCAGGCTTTTGCCCGCCGCTTTAGCTACCTCTAAGGAGATGCAGGTGACATAATGAGAAAGACAAAATGGAAAAAACATAGTATACTGCCGGGCTTCGGTTTATCGGTCGGCTTTACAACGTTATATGTAAGTTTGCTTGTGTTGCTGCCGCTGGCCATGATTTTTGTCAATACCGCTTCTATGAGCTGGTCCGGCTTTTGGGCAGCTGTAACAGAGCCGCGGGTTCTCGCTTCCTACCGGCTGAGTTTTGGGGCCTCCTTTGCGGCTGCTTGTATCAACGTTGTATTTGGCGTACTGATTGCCTGGGTGCTTGTGAGGTATTCCTTCCCTGGTAAACGTGTTATTGATGGATTAGTTGACCTGCCGTTTGCGTTACCAACAGCTGTAGCCGGTATTGCACTCACCACTCTTTACACGGAAACAGGCTGGGTCGGACAGTTTCTGCCTTTTAAAGTGGCTTTTACACCCATTGGCATTACGATTGCCTTAACGTTTATTGGTCTTCCGTTTGTAGTCCGGATGGTGCAGCCTGTTTTGCAAAATTTTGACCAGGAAACAGAAGAAGCCTCAGCTATTTTAGGTGCCGGACGGATGCAGACGTTTTTTAAAGTCATTGTCCCAGAAATTATTCCAGCGGCACTGACAGGATTTGCTTTGGCTTTTGCCCGGGCACTCGGAGAGTACGGGTCCGTTGTGTTCATTGCCGGCAACATGCCGATGAAAACGGAAATCACTCCACTGATGATTATGACAAAGCTGGAACAGTATGACTATGAAGGAGCAACGGCGATTGCAGCGGTTATGCTGGTTATCTCGTTTGTATTGCTGCTGTTTATTAATGGCTTGCAGTGGTGGACGAATCGGAAATATTCACATTCTTAAGGAGGAAAACCATGGCTGGACATATTCCACTGCAGTATGGCAGCAAGCAAGCGGTCAAACAAACAGCCCGCGAGCCGTTTCTGATACGATTTCTTTTGATTACTGTCGCACTTGCTTTCTTATTTTTCTTTCTCCTGCTGCCGCTGGCAGCCATTTTTATCAAAGCATTTGAGCAGGGATTAGGGCTTTATATCGCTTCTATTACCGACCCTGATGCGCTTTCGGCCATTAAACTGACGCTGCTTGTAGTGGTGCTGACGGTTCCGCTCAATGCGCTGTTTGGGCTTGCCGCAGCCTGGGCTATTACCAAGTTTGAGTTCAGGGGAAAAAGCCTGCTCATTACGCTGATTGATCTGCCGTTTGCTATTTCACCGGTTATTGCAGGTTTGGTCTTTGTTCTGTTGTTTAGTACACACGGATTGTTTGGAGATTTCTTATTTCAGCATGACATTAAAATTTTATTCGCTGTACCGGGTATCGTACTGGCTACATTATTTGTTACGTTTCCTTTTGTCGCACGTGAGTTAATTCCTCTTATGCAGGCACAAGGATCCGCGGAAGAAGAAGCCTCTCTTACTCTAGGGGCGAATGGCTGGAAAACATTCTGGCTCGTTACGCTTCCCAATATAAAATGGGGGTTATTATACGGCGTGATTTTGTGCAATGCGCGGGCAGTAGGTGAATTTGGAGCCGTATCGGTTGTATCCGGCCATATTCGCGGATTAACCAACACGATGCCGCTGCATATAGAAATATTATACAATGAGTACCAATTTTCTGCCGCGTTTGCGGTGGCATCTTTGATGTCCATTTTGGCTATTGTGACGCTGATCTTGAAAAATATTGTGGAATGGAAGTCCGGCCAGCATGGCTGAAGGAGGAGCAGAAGGTGAGTATTCAAATAAAGGGAGTATCTAAAACATTCGGCTCTTTTGAAGCGCTGAAAAATATCAACCTTGATATTCAAACAGGAGAGCTGGTGGCACTGCTTGGACCATCCGGCTCCGGTAAAACATCTCTTCTTCGTATTATTGCAGGTCTTGAAGAAGCAGATGACGGCGTGATCTTTTTTGGAAATGAAGAAATAACCCATATTCGCACCACTGAGCGGAAAGTCGGCTTTGTGTTTCAGCATTACGCTCTGTTTAAACATATGACTGTTTTTGACAATGTCGCATATGGTCTCAGGGTACGGTCTAAAAGAGAGCGCCCGTCTAAAAAAGACATCAAGAAAAAAGTAACGGAGCTCTTGTCACTTGTGAAGCTTGAAGCTTTTGCAGATCGTTATCCAGCCCAGCTGTCAGGCGGCCAGCGCCAGCGTGTAGCACTAGCACGTGCCCTGGCCGTGGAACCGAAAGTGCTTCTTTTAGATGAACCATTTGGTGCACTTGATGCAAAAGTGCGCAAGGAACTGCGCCGGTGGCTGCGCCGCCTCCATGACGAGTTTCATATCACAAGCATTTTCGTTACGCATGACCAGGAAGAGGCCTTAGATGTTGCGGACCGCATTGTAGTTATGAATGAAGGCAGGATTGAGCAGATCGGCAGCCCGGAAGAAGTGTATGAGCAGCCGAACAGCCCGTTTGTGTATGATTTCCTTGGCAATGTAAATGTATTTCATGGCCGACTTGAAGACGGGCAGTGGAGAAATGGAAATCAAGCAGACACTGAACAGCAGGCGCTTGCTTATGTGCGGCCGCATGACATTGTCATTGAGCGGGAAAAGCCGGCAGAGGATGCTGTGGAAGCGAAAGTGATACACGTTCATGCCGTTGGCCGTACGGTGCATATTGAATTAAAAGAAGAGAAAGCGGACCGCTTTTTAGAAGCCGAGTTACCGAAGGAACAGTACCGGGAGCTCGACATTCAAACCGGAGAAACGGTGTTTGTCCGTCCAAACCAGTTAAAAGTCTTCGTTCCGGCGGATTTTTCGATCTAAGCATCTATACAACTAAACAGAAGAGCAATAAAAAAACGGACCCGCGTGAACGGCGGTCCGTTTTTTTATTTTTGATCGATTATCAGCTTGTTGCGACTGTTCCTTCCACAGAAGCAGAAGTTTCTTTTTCTTTTACAGATTGATTGCTTGCGCCGATCTTCTGTTTAAAATGACTAATAATACTTGACGTAACCATAATCGACAAAACAGAAAGCGCTCCGTTTAAAACGCCAATGGAATAAAAACCGTATAGGACGACTACAAAATCAAAAAGAAAATTTAGTTTTCCAGGATTCCAGCCCAGCTTTTTCTGAAGAATGAGCGCGACAATGTTAGAGCCGCCAAGAGAGGCACGGTTCATAAACATGATGGACAGCCCAAATCCGATAAAAACTCCTCCAACAACCGCTCCAACAGACATTGGAATTTCAAAAGCAGGAAGCCATCTATCCAGACCTGTCATCACAGACAGGAGAGTGACCGAAAGAATGGTGGAAACAGTAAAATTCCAGCCCATAAAGATAATCGACAACACATAAAATGGTACATTCACAAGAAAAAAGACCAATCCAAAAGGAAGATCAGATGCATAGCTTAAAAGCAGGGACAGTCCTGCAGTGCCGCCCGTCATGACTTCACCATGCTGTA
The DNA here is from genome assembly GCF_038806185.1 of Domibacillus sp. 8LH. Taxonomy (NCBI): domain Bacteria; kingdom Bacillati; phylum Bacillota; class Bacilli; order Caryophanales; family Bacillaceae; genus Domibacillus; species Domibacillus sp. 8LH. Next base: position 25,716 of record NZ_JAVJNG010000022.1, read on the forward strand.
AAATCACGGCACCGATGCTTGTGAGCAGGCAGCCTAATATAATGTATAGAATTCTTTTCATTGCTTTCTCCTTCTCATACAATTTCATGCAAAATGGTTACCTTCATGATACAATCTGAATAACGATTTATATATGCAATAATGAATACATTTGATCAAACATATTTACAAATTGAATCGATTTTAGAGATAAAATATTCATTTTGAAAAGGAGAAAAGATGGACAAAATTGATATTGATTTGCTCGCGCTCCTGCAGGAGGATGCCCGCATGACGATTAGCGAGCTTTCCAAAAAACTGGCTCTAAGCCGGCCCAGCATTACCGAGCGGCTGCACCGGCTGCAGGAGCAGGGTGTAATTGAAGGGTTTGCAGCACGGGTCTCCCCGGCCAAAATAGGCAGAGATACGCTGTTGATCATTCAAATCAGTGATTTGAAAGTGTCAGCCAACGAATTCGAGGAAATGATTGCAGGGGATTTGGATGTTATCGAATGCCATCGGGTAACGGGTCACTTTGGTTACTTTATTAAAGCAGCCGTTGCCGGAATGGACAGTCTGAGGCTGCTCGTGGACAGGCTGATGCCTTACGGTAATGTTCACACATCTATTATTCTCACATCACCGGTCACATTTCGGCCAATTCTGCCCAGGCCGGAAGAAAAGTAAGTAAACGTATAGAAAGAAATCAGCGGATCATATAGGAAAGAAGCCGGCCGTTTGTTGACTTTTCTCTTTCTTGAACTTAACATGGAAGGGGATTTTAAAAGAAGCATGTGAGAATCATCACCGATTTTGCTGCTCAAATGATTATTCACAAAACATGATATTGTATGGAAACAGGTGCGCAACATAACATGTATTCTGCGCTGAAAAGGGAAGCCGGTTCCAATCCGGCACGGACCCGCCACTGTATGGGGAAGGATATCGGCCGTGCCGATTTCTTTCAGAAAAGCCACTGATTAAGCCCGGGAAGGCCTGAAAGAGATGCCCCAAGTCAGGAGACCTGCCTGTTTTAACATCACTGTTTGACCTACGGGACTTGGGAAGGTGGTTAGGATGCTTACGGCCAGCTGCATGGGTCTCTTTCTGGGGGATGGTGTGCAGTTCCTTCCTTTTTTAATGAAAAGCATTTCTGACCTCCAAACCTGGTCGGAAATGCTTTTTTTCGTTTATCACAACATAGGAGGTGTTCACAGGGTGAGAATGAGAACACAAACATTTACTTTTCTTTTATGGATCGCGGTCGCGGGGCTGTTTTTATTATCCGGGTGCGGATCGGAAAAGGGGGCAGATGCCTCAAAGGAGCCATCAGCAACATTCGCTTTTCCTTGGAGCCCGTCAAGCCTGGATCCTCACGGGAGCGACAGCTGGGAGATCATGCGTTCAGGCGCTGGAGAAACACTGGTCAAGCTGAACAAAGAGCTGGAGCCTGTTCCGTGGCTCGCAAAGGAATGGAAACAGGAAACCCCTACGACATGGACGTTTCAGCTGCAGGAGAATGTAACTTTTCATAATGGAAAACCAATGGACGCGGCTAGTGTAAAAGCATCTCTGCAACGGTCCATCGAAAAAGAAGCAAAAGCGAAAGACTTATTGAAGATCAAAGCGATAGAAGCAGCCAGCAATCAACTGAAAATCGAAACGACCGAGCCGAATGCAGCTCTGCCCGCTCATTTAGCAGATCCATCGGTCATGATTGGGGATGTGGGGACGCTTGGAAAAAGGGGTACGTATCCAGCCCTGACAGGTCCTTTTCAAATGGAAGAGTTTCATAAAGACGAGTCACTCGTTTTAAAAAGATATGAGCAGTACTGGGGAGAGAACGCCCTTCTTTCAAGGGTTACGATCCGGTTTATTTCGGAAGGGAATACACGTCTGATGGCTCTGCAATCGGGAGATGTAGATGCAGCAGTAGACATTCCCGTTGATAACATAGACGTGCTTCAAAAAAGTAATCAGTTTGAAATATTGACAGCGCCGTCTCTTCGTACGCATATGATGCTGTTTAACGTTCAGTCTTCTCTATTTAAGGATGCGGCATTTCGGAAAGCAGTGGACGTTTTAGTTCCCAAAGAGGAAATTGTCCGATCTGTGATGAAAGGAAAAGCATCAGCCGCAAATGGGCCATTTCCTAATTTGCTCCCATTCGGCCAGGTGGAGGAAAAAAAGGAAACAGGTTCCTTTGCAGCCTTTATGGAAAAAGAAGGGTGGCAGAAAAACGAAGAGGCACGATGGGAAAAGAATGGAAAGCTTTTTGAAATAAATATGCTGACATTTCCGCAGCGCCCGGAACTGACCGTGATGGCTGAAATTATTCAAAGTGAGCTCCTGGCAAATGGAGTCCAAGTCAACCTCCGTCAGGTCGAAAATATCGATGAAGCACTGGCAAAAGAAAAATGGGATGTGGCGATGTACAGTATGCTGACTGCTCATACGGGCGATCCAGAGTACTTTTTAAACCTTTTTTACCGTTCAGACAGCAGTTCGAATGTAAGTCATTATGCTTCACCTGTACTTGACCGGCTGATTGCCCAGTTAAATGAAACGGCTGATCGGGAACAGCGGAATGAGCTGGCACTGAACATGCAAAAAGTCATCAATAGTGATGTACCGCAGTCATTTCTCGTACATCCCGAAACCATTTTTGCTGTCAGAAAAGGCCTGACAGGATTTGAGCCGCAGGCAAGCGAGTTTTACTATATCCATTCTCAAATAAATGTGGCTGGCGAATGAAAATAGTGATTCGTTTCGGAGTTGAGCGTATTGCCCAGCTGGTGCTCATTATTTTTTTTGTTTCATCGCTTACCTTTTGGCTCCTGCGGCTGGCACCGGGAGATCCGGCTTATTTGCTGCTCACTGCCCATAATATTCCGGTGTCAGATGAAGCGCTGGCTGATTTACGGAAAGAGCTTGGATTAACAGACAGCTTGGGCAGTCAATACATGAACTGGCTGCAAGATGCTTTCACCCTGCAATGGGGAACCTCTTACGTATCCAAAGAACCGGTCGCCAGTGAACTGCTTAGCCGGATACCCGCTACACTGGAGCTGGCCGGTGCAGGGCTCCTTGTAATGGTGCTTGTTGCCTTCATCATGGGCGGGGCAACCGCTCTTTATTCGAGCGGATGGCTCAATCGGATCGGAAGGGGTGCCGCATTGCTTGGCTCATCCGTTCCTTCCTTCTGGCTGGGCTTTTTGCTTATCTACGTTTGTTCTGTACAATTCGGCTGGCTTCCTTCAATGGGCCGGGGGACGGCCGCGCATCTTATCCTGCCGGCTCTGACACTTGGGTTAGGACTTGGTAATGTTTATGCCCGGGTGCTGCGCTCCAGTCTGCTCGAAGTAATGGACCAGCCATTTGTTCAAGCTGCAAAAGCGAGAGGATTATCAAAAAGGCGTATTTTGTTTCTTCACGTATTTAAGCATGCACTACTGCCGGTAGTGACGATGATGGGAACAAGCTTTGCTTTTATGCTGGGGGGAAGCATGATTGTGGAATCGATTTTTTCGTGGCCAGGTTTAGGAAACTATATGATTGAATCCATTAACAAGCGGGACTACCCGGTGATTCAAGGCTATGTGATTCTCACCTCGTTTTTATTTGTATCCATCCATATTGCCGTTGATCTTCTCTCTAAACTTGTAGATCCACGAATGCGCGCACGTTAGGAGGAGAGGGAACTGAAAAATATAGCTTATTCTATCAATAAGAGCTTTGCAGCAGGTGTTGGTTTATTTCTTTTGATTGCGTTAACGGGTCTGTTTGCGCCGTGGCTGGCTCCACACGACCCGCTCGTCATTAACCTTTCTAACCGGCTCGCTCCTCCAAGTTGGGATTACCCGTTTGGGACGGACCATTTAGGCCGCTGTGTTTTGTCACGCGTACTGTTTGGCACACGTGTAAGTGCTCTGTTTGCGTTTTTGATTGTTTTATGCACAGTGGTCATCAGTCTGCCAATTGGGCTGTTCACCGGTTATATACGCGGAAAAGGCGGTCATTTATTTATGAGAGTGGTGGATGGCATTCTGGCCATTCCAGATATCGTATTAACGATTGCGATCGTCGGCGTGCTCGGTCCAGGACTTTTCAATATGACCATTGCAATCGTTTTGGTAAGATGGGCTGGCTATGTCCGCTTTATCCGCAGCCTTGTTTTAAACGTCTGCCAGGCGGATTATATTTGGTCTGCCAGAATGTCGGGAAACTCTCATATCCGTATTATGCGGCGTTATATTCTTCCTAAAGTTTCTTCACCGCTTCTTGCCTACAGCGTATTGGATACAGGGAAAGCCGTATTGTTGATGGCGGGGCTGTCATTTCTCGGATTAGGCACACAGCCGCCGGCTCCGGAATGGGGAGTTATGCTTCATGATGCGACTGCTTATTTCCAAGCAGCACCGCATGTTATGATTTTTCCGGGGCTCGCTATTCTCCTTTTTGTGGCAGCCTGCCAGCTAATCGGTGAAAAGAGGGAAGTGTTAAAAGTTGATAGAATCAAAGGGAAGAAGTGGACAGCATAAGTTTGTGTATAAAGCAGCTTTTTTGGACAAGCGGTGAAAGTAAAGAGTAAAAAAGGGAACTGACTATACAGTTCCCTTTTTTGATTATTCCGCGAGAAATTTCAGTAAAGCGGTATTGAATTGTTCCGGGTGTGTAGCATTTAGTCCATGCGGTCCGCCTTCAATCACGACGAGCTGGCTGTTGGGAAGAAGTTCATGCGTCAGTTTTCCGCTTGCTTCAAATGGTACAACCGAGTCTGAATCTCCATGAATAATCAAGGAAGGTACATTAATATTAGCTACATTAGAACGGAAGTCTGTGCGTGCAAACGCGCTGACACAGTCGATCGTGCCCTTTGGCGAAGCGAATGCAGCAATATCACGGATATAATGACGGAACTCCTCACTAACCAAATCTGTTTTGTTCCCAGCAGTAAAAAAGTTCTTGGTGAATGTTTCAAGGAAAGCAATACGGTCTTTTTTGATACTAGTTTGAAAATCCGCGATAGTGGCATCATCTAATGCGCCTTCCGGATGGTCTTCCGATTTATACAAATATGGAGGAACCGCTGCAGCAAAAACCGCTTTCTTGACTCTTTCGTCTCCATATGTGCCCAGGTAGCGTGCCACTTCGCCGCCGCCCATTGAAAAGCCGACAAGCGTTACATCACGGAGATCTAAATGCTCCAGTAGTTTGTGTAAATCCGCTGAAAAGGTGTCATAGTCGTAGCCTTCCCACGGCTGTGAGGAATTCCCAAAGCCTCTGCGGTCATACGTGATGACCCGGTAGCCTGCTTCCACTAAAGCAGGAACCTGGGATTCCCAGGAGCGTCCGCTCAGCGGCCAGCCGTGAATTAAAACAACCGGTTTTCCGTTTCCTACATCCTCATAGTATAGATCGATCGATGCACTATTTTCCATGCCAACCTGTATAAACGCCATATCTCCATTCTCCTTTATTAAAGCTGCCGCAACAGCGGGAATGATGGTTTAAGGATTGCTATTTATTTCAGGAAGCGCTTATTTATACCACTTTTAAATTGACTTCGATATTTCCTCTTGTTGCTTTAGAGTACGGGCATACTTGGTGAGCAGCTTCTACAAGCTCCTGTGCCGTTTCCTTATCTACACCTTCGATTTCCACTTCGAGGTTAGCTGCAATCTTAAAGCCGTCGTCTGCTTCATCATTTAAAATGGACACATTTGCCGTAACAGCAGTAGAAGTAACCCCTTTAACTCCTTTTTTACGGATGACCAGGTTCAAGGCTCCGTCAAAGCAGGCAGAGTAGCCAGCCGCAAATAATTGCTCCGGATTTGTTCCGTGGCCGCCCGGGCCGCCGAGTCCTTCTGGCGTTTTTAAATCCAGATCAAGTACGTTGTCAGAGGAAACCACGTGTCCTTGTCTGCCACCTGATGCTGTTGCACTGCCTGTGTATAATACTGCCATGTTTACATTCCTCATTTCTTTTTGGATTTTGTTAAAGCTTATTTCATTTGTACCAATAAACTTCGGATCTTATGTAACATAAAAAAGAAAATACTTTCTGCACAAATATTTCTTCCCATGAAAAGCATTTGCTTTTTTGTTACCCTAACCCATTGATTATTTTTCCCCTGCTATTAGTAAAGTAAACATCTTCATAAACTGGTACGCTTGACTCTTTTTCAAGAAACCGTTTCAGCTTTTTCTTCTTATGTTTGGGTATTTTATATTAAAAAACACTGGATGATTGAACAGTAATATATTTTCAATTCTTGTAGGTACAGGGGCTTGGCAATGAATTTAATTCAGCAGATAACAGGTTTGTATAAACATCCAGGATCTAGAGATTTAAAAATATCTACTTCATGCCTCGTAAGCTAGAATAATATATTGGTGTATAATTAATCAGCTGGAGGACATGTCGTGCATAAAAGTAAAGAACTACAAGAATTTTTATTAGAAAAAGCCTGGCAATTAACGGAGGAATGGTACGAATCTCTGGATAAAAGTGAGACATCAGGTGTTTATAGAACAAAAGACCCTAAAGCGATCAAATTGCTCAAAGAGCAAAACTATAGCTTTCATCTGCATTTTTGCAATTTATTCGTTCAAGATGAGCCTGTCTTTTTAAAAGAGCTGGAAGGGTGGGTGCTTAAAGTTGCATCAGATGAACAGCATTTATCAACACCTGAGTATCTGATTGTGAGAGAATTCTTTAGAACGCGAGATCAGTATTTGACATTTATTAACGAGTTTCTTTTTCACAATCAGGATACATATTCACAAGAAGTGATCGATTTATGGAATCACTATATTGTTAAAACAATTGATAAAATTGTGGTTTGGTATATAGAAAGATACCATGAATTTTCACTGAAGAGACTTCAAAGCCAGCAGGAAATGATTAATGAATTGAGTTCTCCAGTGATTACCCTTCACGAAGAAGTGGCCCTGCTTCCTTTAGTAGGCGATATTGATACGATGAGAGCCAAATACATTCTTGAGCAAACACTGCAGCAGTGTTATGAAAAGGGTGTAAACAAACTTTTAATTGATTTGTCTGGAGTGGTGATGGTCGATACGATGGTTGCCCACCAGATTTTTCAGTTGATCGAAAGTTTAGAGTTAATAGGCGTGCACGCTATTATCTCAGGGATACGGCCAGAAATTGCTCAAACAGCCGTTCAATTAGGGTTGAATTTTGACAATATAGATGTGTCAGTAAAATTAGCAAACTCCATCCAGGCGCTTGCATTAAATAAGTAAAACCAGCTTCATTTTACATAAAGGTATTTTTTTGAAAGGCCGAGACAATCGGTCTTTTTATTTTCGTTAAAAGCTTAAATAGTGGGGGATCCAGGATGAGAAAAGGAGGGTAGCCTACCAGGAAATATAGCAGTTGGATGTATGATCGGATTTAACGGATCTTGAGCCCCGGCTGACCAAACCAGCAGTATAAAAAGCTTCATCATCATAAAGCTGTTTTATAACCTAAAAAGCACCAGCCCTTGAACTATCAAGAACTGATGCTTTTTTGTGGTGTGTCAGGAGCGGTGTTCCATAAAACACTCATCCTAGGCAGATTGTATAGTATTTAGTGAAATGGGGATAAATATGGACGAATCTTAACCCTGAGAGGACGAAAAAATAGTGGATGATTTAGTAATAGCCCGTTCTTTATTTGGGACGACGATGGCCTTTCATATTATATTTGCCACAATAGGCGTAGGGCTGCCGCTAATGATTTTAGTGGCTGAACTGCTTTATCAAAAAACAAAAGATTTGGACTACGTTGTCATGGCTAAGCGATGGACAAAGACATTTGCTATCCTGCTTGGCGTCGGTATTCCGACCGGCACGATTGCGGGCGTTCAGTTATCCTTGCTCTGGCCCGGTTTTATGGAAGTTGTCGGCCGAGTTATGCCGCTTCCTTTCCAAATTGAAATATACGCTTTTTTCGTAGAAGCTCTTTTCATGTCCATTTATGTGTATGCTGCCGAAAGAATTAAGCCCTGGATGAGAATTGTAAGCCTCGTACTCGTCGCTTTAGGTGCTTTGGCTTCAGCTGTATTGATTACAAATGTCCATGCCTTTCAGGGAACACCGGCGGGCTTCCGGTATGAAAACGGAGAGTTCTTAGACATTGACCCGTGGGCGGCATTTTTCAATCCAAGCTTTTTAGTAACGGCCGGGCACGTGGCACTGTCTGCCTACGTAGTCGGCGCCTTTGCGGTTGGTTCTGTTGCGGCTTTTAAAATGATGAAAAATGAACGGGGATCCAGGGTTTATTTGTTTCATCAGAAAGCACTCCTGATCAGTTTAGTAGTAGGGGGCGCCTTTGCGTTCTTTACCGCTTTGAATGGGCATGAATCTGCTCAGTATTTACATGAATATCAGCCGGAAAAACTGGCTGCTGCAGAAGGGCTGTTTGAAACTCAATCCCATGCGCCGCTTGCCATTGGGGGGTTTACAGACCGGGAAACGCAGGAGGTAAAGTGGGCGATTGAAATTCCCTGGGCGCTGAGCTTTCTCTCTGGAAACAGCTTCGACACGGTTGTAGTGGGCTTGAATGATTTTCCGGAGGAATTTTGGCCGCCGCTCTATATACATACGTTATTTAACGTGATGGTCGGCATCGGCTCTCTGCTTATCCTGATTCCCATCCTCGTATTGATCTGGAAAAAAGGCTTGAAAAAGAAGCACTATCCGAAGCCCGTGCTTTGGACATTAGTAGCCACAGGCCCGCTAGCCGTGATTGCTCTTGAATGCGGATGGATTTTTGCTTGTACAGGCCGCCAGCCATGGGTTATCTACCGGATTTTAAGCACAGCGGAGTCAGCCACAACCGCTACTAATTTAGGGACATTGTTTATCTTATTTATTATTGTATATGCGATATTGGGAACTGCAGTTGTATTTGTACTGCTGTACTTCTTCAGAAAAAATACAGAACTGGATGATATAAAGCGTGCAGAGAAAAAAGGGAAGCCGTTATACGGTTCCAATTCATAGGAGGATAGACAAATGGCTGATGCTCTGATTGCGATCACCGTGCTCTGGGGGTTTGTTTTTATTTACGCCGTTATGGCTACCATGGATTTCGGGGCGGGATTTTGGTCGATGATTTACATTAATCACGAGAAAACAAAAGCGACGAATGTAGCCAATCGATATTTATCTCCCACCTGGGAAGTGACGAATACGTTTATTGTTGCGCTTGTTGTGGCGGTTTATAGTCTTTTTCCAACTGCAGCTTACACGCTGGGCACCATCCTGCTCGTTCCTGGAAGTGCGATCCTGCTTCTGCTTGCTTTGAGAAGTGCTTTTTTAGTTTTTTCAAACATCGCCACAGAATATAAAAAGCCATTGACCTACATTTCAGGTATTGCAGGGATGATTATTCCCGGTCTGTTAATCAGTGTATTGCCCATTACGCATGGAGAGTTTGTTGATTACACAAATGGTACAGCCAATTTAAATTTGGTCAGGCTGTTCACAAGCCCGAATGTGTATACATTTATCGGCTTTGCGGTCAGCAGTACTCTTTTCCTCTCCTCTTTATTACTAGCGGATTATTCGAAAGCATCGAAGGAAATGGAAGCTTATAAAGTGTATCTTCGGAATGGCAAAATATTAGGGCCTGTAACCTTGCTGATGGCTTTTCTGATCATGCTTACATTAGCCAATGAGGCTGAATGGTTATACGAGCGTATGATGGAAGACTTTTCGCTTCTGCTGCTTTCTGTCGGCTTCTTTTTAATTGTAGGAATCGGCTTGTATGGATCGTCACCTTTTCAAAAAGGAGTCAAGGGAATGCCAAGGCTTTCCGTAATTGCCGTGGTCATTCAATACCTTATTGCCAGCTACGTTTATGGAAAAGCGCATTTGCCTTATATCATTTATCCAAATGTGACCATTCAGGCCGCTTTTACAGATCCTAATTCATTCAGGGCTGTGTTTATCACGTATATCGTCGGCTTCGCCATTCTGTTCCCCGGCTTTTTTTACTTCTGGAGCTTATTTATGAATGATAAACGATATTTGCGGCAAAAAGGGTGACTCGTCTCTACAGTGATCTTGCGTGACAATGAAGGGGCAATATATCAGGAAGCATTGGTTCGGAAGTGATATTTATCATCCCTGCTTGTCGTCTATATAGCCTGTTAAACATAAGCCAGCAATCATATTGCTGGCTTTTCCTTTTTGATTTAATTTCCTTCCTTGATAAAACAGAAATGAAAGAGGGAGCGGGCAGGAAAAATATTGTGTTCATTCTTGTATCTTGCTTTATGTTTCCTTTATGATTAAATATACTTTTGGGTCAATAAAAACAGCTTTGTCGATTTTACATATTCAGAGCTGTTTCATCATCATGCATGCTGCATGTGTTGGAAAAGTAAATGATTTAAAACGAGAACTATTAAAGCTTTTGACTTGTTTGCGTGTGAACCGAAGCCGTTTGCATAATGAGCATATCCTATTCGAAAATACTATTGAGTTAGACTGGGAGAGAATGAGATGAAGGCGGTAATTCAAAAAGGTTATGATTACATTGAGCTGTGGCAGGAATCGATGAAAGATGGTAATGGATATATGCCCGAGCGGTTAAGGGATGACCAGGCAGAAGAAGCTTTTTGGGCCTCTATGATGGAAAAGAAAACATCGCACAAGCTTGATCCGTATGCAATAGCCGTGCAGCAGGAGCTTCTTTCTCTTTTACACAGCGACGACCATGTACTGGAAATCGGTCCTGGATGGGGCAATTATACGTTTGATATTGCCGATCATGTTCAAAAGCTGACCTGTGTAGACAGTTCAAAAAGTATTGTAAAGTTTTTAGAGTCGCAGGCTGCTGCTAAAGGCGTGAGGAACATGGAGCTGATTTGCGATAAGTGGGAAAGTGACAAAGAAAGTGAAAAGTATGATGTTGTATTTGGTTTTAATTGCTTCTATCGAATGTACGACATAGGGAAAGCTTTATTGAAAATGAATGAGTCTGCAAACCGGCTGGCCATCGCCGGAATGACAACAGGTCCTGAAAAGCCGCATTATATGGAGCTGCATCAAATGGGATACAGCATTAATCTAAGGCGTCGGGATTATATCCACATCTTAAATGTGCTGCACCAGCTTGGCATTGTGGCCAGCTGCAAGATGGTGAAGCTGCAAAGCCGGAAAAGCTATTCTTCTTATGAACAGTTAGTGAAGGATAATATTACGAAGATTTTAGATGCTCACTACGACGTTCAAGAAGTAGAGCATGTGTTACGTAAATATGTGATAGAAAAGAATGGTACATACGAATACGTATATCCATTTCATGCTGCTTTAATGTATTGGGAGACAGTGTCTATGTGAAAGGAAAGGCTGAATGAGTAAACAAAAAGTGCGGGGCTTAAAAAGAAAAACAAAAAATATAATTGCGCAGATTGAATCTCATACGAGGGAATTTCCCGATGATTTCACGTTAATACTAGTGATTAGCCTATCCGAATTCCTGTGTAAGCGAGCAAAAGAATTACCATACAATGCGTCCGATTATCTAGCTTTTTAGCTTCAGCAATAAACGCTTTTTTTTATGTATTCTCTTTGTCATAGAAAAAATAAAAATGCATAAAAAATAAGGAACACCAACAGTGAGAAGCAATTTATAAAACTGTAAAAGGTAAATCTTGGGAGGGGAGCTCAAATTGATAAAACAATCAGTGTTTACGTTTCTATCCCACGATGGGCTAGATTTGTTTGCAAGCAAGTGGATAAAGGAAGAACAACAAAAGCCGAGAGCTCTCGTTCAGATAGCTCATGGTATGGCAGAACATATTATGCGCTATGATTCCTTTGCAAAGGAGCTGGCTGCTCAAAATATCTTTGTGTATGGGAATGATCATCGTGGTCATGGTGAAACGGCAAAAATGGCAAATAGTTATGGATATTTTTCTGATGAGCATGGGTTTGAAAAAGTCTTTCAGGATATGCGTACCTTGACCACTATTATGGAAAAGGAGTATCCGGATGTCCCTATCTTTTTGTTTGGCCATAGTATGGGGTCTTTTTTATCGAGGCGATATATTCAATTGTTCGGAGACAAGCTTTCAGGCGTGGTTTTGTGCGGAACGGGAGGAAATCCGGGAATAATGGGGAGAATCGGAATCATGATTGCTTCCAGGGAGAAGAAAAAGAAGGGAAGCAAGGCACCTAGCCCCTTGTTAAATAAGCTTACATTTGGAAATTTCAATAAAGCATTCCAGCCAAATAGAACAGAATTTGATTGGCTGAGCAGGGATGAAAAAGAAGTAGACAAATATATTGAAGACGCTATGTGCGGAGGGATCTTTTCCAGTGGCTTCTTCTTCGACTTTCTTAGTGGTCTTCAGACGGTACATAACCCACAAAATATAAGTTCTGTTCCTTTAGATCTTCCTAATTTCCGGAACTAAGGATCCTGTAGGAGGGAAAAATGGAAAAGGAGTAATAAGGACCTTTAATTCATTTAAACAAGTTGGTATTGAAGATGTAAGCTATAAATTATATGAAGATGCACGTCATGAATTATTGAATGAAATCAATAAGGATGAAGTACAGAAGGATATTATAAATTGGGTTAATAACCATTTGAGGTTAAGCGGTTCTCATAAAAACTTATGATCATTAAGCAATTGTCTATGTCTTTATATGGGGATAACTATATGTCCCGTTGATCTTATCAATACGCCCTTCAGAATTCTGTTTTTATGATTTTCTATGGTTCTACACTAAAAAGTTCAGACATATTATTTTTCAAAATTAGAAATGATAAGGAAGTGAGACATTTTGTTTAAAGTAAAACATATTCACGAAGATAAAATATACACAGTGTATAGTATTAGGACGATATCGATTACTATGGAGATTGGTGAGAATATCGATAATCATGAATTCCTGCTTTTTAAAAATGGAAAATGGTTATACGATTCTGCCAAAGACTATTTACCAATTACTGATTAAAATATGTCCCATGACGGCGGATCATTACAGAAGTTTTTCAAGACAGCTAACTTGTAACCGGGTCTTGTTTGACGCCGTGTGTTTTGCTTACAAAAATCCCATTCTTTCTTCCACGGTATGGCCTGCTTGTTAAATAAATATTAAACCCTGCTCTTAACCAAACTGCCTTATTATCTTAACAAGAGAAGTAACAATGAAGTTCAATGGTGCCTGTATAAAAAGATATTACACGTCGCAGCCTATTATTTTTTATTTAATCCTCTTTTTATTATTATCTCCCAAAACTCCCGTAACTATTTAATCCGTTCTTCCGGTAAATCCGCACATTCTTTAAAGAAAAAGCGACTGACCAGTATGACCCATAAACTCACCAAGAGTAACGAGTAAATATAAACCTGTTTTCTCAAAACACCCACTTTCTTTTTAAATAGCTGATTCATTCAGTTTACTTTTATATTCGTCCAATTGAACTACCACCCACTTACCTGACGGTTGAAGTGGGGGATTCCTGGGCAAGAGGATCTTCGACCCCCAGTAATCAGGCTAACCCCGTATTCCAACGGTTTTATGACCAATCTTAAATAGACTGAAGTGAAAGAAGCCGAAGGGCTTCTTTTTTAATATTCAGGCTCGCATTCAAGTCCCGGTCGTGACGCACGCCGCAGGACGGACACTCCCACACCCGGACAGCGAGATTTTTCACATCCTTATGCTGGTGGCCACACTCGGAACAGAGCTGGCTTGATGGGAAGAACGGATCGACTTTTATAATCGTCCGTCCGTACCACTTCGCTTTGTAAGCGAGCATTTCGTTGAACCTCGACCATGACGCATCGTGAATCCCCTTGCTTAGTTTTTTGTTTTGGACAAGATTCTTCACTGACAAATTCTCCACTGCGATCACTTGGTTTTCATGAACGAGCCTGGTCGTCAGCTTGTGTAGAAAATCTTCTCTTGTGTGTTTGATTTTTTCGTGCAGTTTAGCAATCTGGGCTTTATTTTTTTCCCACGATTTCGAACCTTCTTTTTTACGTGCAAACGCACGCTGAAGAAAGGCTAACCGTTTTTCGTATTTTTGGTAGTATTTCGGGTTGGCAATGGATTCACCGTTGGAGAGCACGGCAAACTCTTTTAATCCCAGATCAATGCCAACGGCATCGCTGGTGCTTGGTTTGTACGGGGAATAAGGCATCTCGCAAATGACCGAAATAGAATACCGGCCGGTACTGCTGCGGCGCACGGTGACACGCTTAATGTCGCCTTCGATGTTTCGGGACTTGGAAAAACGAATCCAGCCGAGTTTTGGCAGCTGAATGTGGTTGTCTATCATTTTAATATTGTTGTTTGTCATTTTGGTCGTATAGCTCTGAATCGAGTTTTTCTTACTTTTGAATGTCGGATGGCCTTTGAAATCATACGCCGTCGGCGTATAGCCTTCTGCGCATTTTTTTGCGGCGCGTTTTTTTAATTCTTTTTTTGGCTGATCCTTATATTTTTTGAATCCTTCGTACTGATATTCGATGCTTGCCTGAAGAGCAATACTATCAGGACCAGACAACCATTTAAATGTTTCTTTTAGCCCAGGGAGAAGCTTTTTGGCAGCTGTTTCTGTATACCGTTTTTTTGTTTTTTCGAAACTCTTGATGTTTTCATTTAATATATAATTGTAGACAAACCGGCAGCAGCCGATCGTTTGGTTAATCAGTTGTTTTTGCTCGTCACTTGGATGGATTTTAAACCGAAAGGCTTTAAAATGAAGGTTCTTTGTTTCATCTGTTTTGGTTTTCATCATTTTCCCCACCCTCCTGAACGTTTGTTCGTACCTAATTATACCATTTTAGCAATAGTGCGTTCAAGGAAAAAGAATGACTGAAAGAGCAGCGATTCATCCCCCACTTAGCAAGCTTGAAGTGGGAGTGCTCTCGCGGAAAATGATAAAAGATAAATGAAGGGGCCTGAGAATGTTATTTCGCCAAGGGGCCCCCCTACAGCCAGAGAAGCTAGAATAAAGGCAAGAATCGAAAGAAGAATTTTATCCATTTACCGTATAGAGCGCAAATGTTCATAAAGCCTATCCATTAAGTGGAAGGATAGTAAAATAAGGAAAGCGGATATGCCTATTACGAAGAGCTCTGTACGGTCAAATGGTTTGCTGATATGTTCATTATAGTAAGATTCCACCGCGATAAATCCACTAATGAGGATGAACGGATAAGCGAAAAATCTAAAATGGCTCACGTTTAAATGGCTCCTATTCTATAGGTTTCTTCATAGATGCCCGGATGATAGCAGGCTTTAGGTTAGTGCAACATATATAAAGCCGGAAAGGATTAAAGCGAGCAATATAGTAAAGAAGCGGGACCGTCCTTTTATGAGCTTTTCACCTCTAGCGATAGAGCTGCCGATAATGATAACACCTATAGTCGCAATAATCTGATTAAATTCATTTAAAAGATGAAATTTCCATTCCATTGTTGAAAAATGCAAATAAAATAGGGATAAAAATAGATACGTAGAAAAAATGAATATCGTTTCTTTTACCAATCGAAGCTTCAAAGAAAACATCCCTTTTTGTATGATGCTTTATTATACAAAAAAACAACACGTATTCATACAAATGGTTAAATGAACCGGGATAGACTAGCAGTCATTCATTTCTGATGGAGAAAGTAAAGGCTGTTGTGTCACAAATTATGTGTAATTTAACCAATTAAGGTCTAATAATGATGATTTTTGCAGCGAGCAGGCACGTTTACATAAGCAAGGCGACTCATTGTGGTAAAGGTGGATGTACAGCATATTGATGCGTTTAGTTCGATTCCTGAGAAAGGGAATCCGGCTGGCGTTGTGTTAAACGGTAATGATTATATGGAAAAACAGATGTTAGCCATCGCAGCGGCAGTAGGATTTAACGAAACCGCTTTTGTTGTTTCTTCAGATGAAGCTGATTTTTGCATTCGGTACTTCACACCCGGACATGAAGTAAATTTATGCGGCCATGCAACAATGGGAACGGTTTACTGGAATAATCACATTTTATGATTGAAACAAATGCTGGTGTCCTGCCTATATATATTAGTAAAGAACATGACCAATTATGGATCACCATGCACCGTACAAAGTCCGAATTCAATTATTCAATGGTTCAAGGTCTGATTTGGCAGCATTGAGATTCGATTAAAAAAGACTTACACGAAACGTATCCTATTGTTTATGGCTGTATAGGAATTTGGACATTAATTATACCGGTTAAGAAGCTGGCAGGCTTTAAAAAAATGAATCCGCTGACAGAAAGATTTCTCGGCGTTTTAAAGGAAATGCCAAAAGCATCTTTGCATCCGATTTGCTTTGAAGTTCAAAATAAGGAAAGTGATATGCATGCTCGCCACTTTTCATTCCCCTTATTCGGGTACCGTTGAGGATGCTATTATAGGAACGGCTTCAGGCGTGATGGGAGCGTATTTTAAAACCTTTGTAAAGAAGGATAGGACATTGCCGGCAACGCTTATTGTAGAACAAGGTCATGGAATTCATAAGGGCGGGCGGGTATATGTACATGTAAAAGAAGGACAGGAGCAATTAGATAGTTCTATTTCAGGAACGGCTGTTTATGTTAAGAACATTGAAGTGGACATTGACTGAGTGTCCATGCAACGGATGAACGTTCCAGGCAAATAAAACAAAACAATTATTTTGAGTATAATAAACATAAAAAGCAGCCTGCTTTTTTCATGTACAGATAGGTCACTTGGTCAGATGTTTTGTCTTTTGAAATATCTTTTATCACTTCTGGCGGGAATCTTCTATTTTCGCCGCCAGTTGAGGAACCTATAAAAGAAGGAGATATAGGAATGGAACTATATAAAAGTATAGATTCTATCACAAGCAGGGAAGATTTAGCGAGGTTTATTTCTCTCTTAAGGATAGACTTGCAAAACAATAAAGCTCAATGGGAGAACCATACACTTGAAAGGTATTTAGAAGCGATGGAGGCGTGGGTAATCGGCATGGATGGATATTATCAAAACAGAGAAGAGCCCATGCCAGAACAGCCATCATGGAAGACAGTAGCAGATGTATTTTACGCCTCAAGTATGTATGAGTAAAAAAGACGTGCAAAAGGCATTTCTTGTTTACATACACCTTTCGTTACAATCGTTTTACCATAAAAAAAGCGATCTTTCTTTTTAGAAGAAAGATCGCTTTTTTTAATTTCATCCATTGCTGGCCTGTCCTTAATTTAGCGGAAAAGCACAGTTATCTTTTTTAAAGCAGCATTTTTTTATCAGCGGACAATTGAATTTCCTGCTGTTCTTTTTCAATCGCCTGGTTTTTCTTGATCTTCAGGTGATAGATCGCATAGCAGGCCAGCATAAATGGAACTCCGCAGTAAAGGGCAAGCCGCTGGTCTGGATTAAAGGCCATGCTGACCAGGACAGTGCAGTTCAGCACAAGGCCCAGCAGCGGGAAAAACGGATAAAGAGGGGCCTTGAATTTCAAGTCTGCCACATTGCCGCCTTCCCGGACGTATTTTCTGCGAAACGCAATCTGGGAAGCGGTGATGGAAATCCAGCCGACCTGGGCGCCGAGACCGGCAATAGAAAGCAGCCAGAGAAAGACGGTTTCTTCTGCAAAAAAGCCGGATAACAGCGATAGAAGGGCGATGCCAAGCGTCAAAATAAGCGAGTTCATCGGAATGCCTTTTTTGTTTACTCTTGCCAGGGCAGGGGCAGCCATGCCCTCTTTCGAAAGCGAGTACAGCATGCGGGAAGCCGCATACAGGCCCGAGTTTCCAACCGATAAAAGAGCCGTCAAAATAACAAAGTTCATAATATCAGCCGCATACGGAATACCGATGCTGTCGAGCACCAGAACAAACGGGCTTTCCGTTACGCCTGCCTGGTCCGAAGGAATTAAGCCGGCCAGGACAAAGATGGATAAGACAAAGAATACAAGTGTGCGCCACACCGACTGTTTGATCGACTTCGGAATGGTTTTTTCCGGGTTTTCACTTTCCCCAGCCGCAATCCCGATTAATTCAGTTCCCTGGAACGAGAAGTTAACCGCAATCATCGTAATCAGCAGGGCAGTGACGCCGTGTGGAAGCAGGCCGTCCGAAGCATAATTCGAGAAAAAGGGTGCTTCCTGGCCGCCTTTCATGTCAATCAGTCCAAACATCGCGGCACCGCCGAGAATAATAAACAAAAGGATCGCTACAATTTTAATGCCGGAGAACCAGAATTCCGCTTCCCCAAATGCCTTGGCCGAAAGGGCATTGAGTGAGAAGAGCAGAACGGCAAACACCGCACACCAAATCCATGTCGGTGTATCAGGAAACCATCTGCCCATCAGCTGTCCGGCAGCCAGAAACTCCAGGGCAACCGTAACAGCCCAGCCGAGCCAGTACGTCCAGCCGAGAGCAAAGCCTACGCCAGGTCCGATAAATTTCGTTGTATAGGTTTGAAAAGAGCCGGATACCGGCATCGCCACTGCCAGTTCCCCAAGGCAGACCATCGTTAAATACATGACGAAGCCGCCGACTAGAAATGCTAAAATGGCGCCGCCGGCCCCGGCTTGATTAATCGTATAGCCCGATCCGAGGAACAGACCGGAGCCGATGACCCCTCCAAGCGAGATCATAAATAAGTGCCTGGTCTTCATCGTTCGTTGTAGTTCTTGGTTTTCAGTTACTTTCATTGTATTTCCTCCCTTGCTCCATATTTTGGTAACGCTTTCATAGAATCCATGCCTTATACTCTTTCTTATGCAATTTTCGTGCCAGCTTAAAGTGTCTGCAGAAAGAGCTTGAAATAAAGGGATAATCTAAGATTAGCGTGAAGCAGTGCAAATTTTTCTGTCGTTTAGACTGAAAAATTTGCACTCATGAAAAGATTCTTACTATTTTTTATTTACATTTAGATGATTAAAGCAGCTTTTCCCCAAACAAAGAGCAAATAAGTGCAACGGCAGCATTTCCTGTTTTATTCTTTTCATCTAAAATCGGGTTTACTTCCACAAATTCCGCAGATGTAATAATGCCTTCTTCCTCAAGCATTTCCATTGCAAGATGGCCTTCGCGATATGTAATGCCGCCTGGCACAGGTGTTCCAACGCCTGGTGCTTCCTGCGGATCCAGTCCATCCAGATCAAGAGAAAGGTGAACCCCATTCGTTCTTTCCCGCAAGTAGCTGATCGTTTCCTGCATAACGGAAGTCATGCCAAGGCGGTCAATTTCATGCATCGTGTACACTTTAATACCTTTTTCTTTAATTAATTCTCTTTCCCCATCATCCAGGTCACGGGCACCGATAATAACAATGTTTTCAGGTTTGATTTTGGGAGCATAACCGCCAATGTTGGTAAGGAGAGGATGTCCAATTCCAATGCTTACAGCAAGAGGCATTCCATGAATATTTCCTGAAGGAGACGTTTCCGCCGTATTTAAATCTCCATGGGCATCGAACCAAATAACACCTAAATTCGGATTATCTTTTGCGACTCCTGCGAGCGTACCGATCGCAATACTATGATCGCCTCCAAGAATCAAAGGGAATCGATCCTGCGCGGTACTTTCCTGGATTTTTTTTGCGAGCAATTCATTTCCTTCTGCAACGGCTGCAAGATTTTTTAAATTGGTATCGGGATCAGCAGCCGCTCTTTCTTTTAATTCTACGGTGATATTGCCTTCATCGTATACGGCATAGCCGAGCTGTTCAAGCTGCTCTTCGACTCCGGCGTAGCGGATCGCACTTGGACCCATATCTACACCGCGGCGGGTTTGTCCTAAATCCATTGGTACACCAATAATTGAAACGTTTCTGTTTTTCATTTTTGTAACCTCCCTGGCTGTTGTACTATCGCTATCTATTAAAAACACAAAAATGAAAACGGTTCAACTAGACATTTTCTTGAATAAATATACATTTATATTCATTTGTGAGAATTGAAGACTTTTTCGATGAATACAAAATAATTTTATTTTTTGCTTTTCGCAAAAAAAATTTGCGCTTTAAACAAAAAGCCTCAGGGAAAAACGCAAAGAAATTAGCTTTTTCAAGTTGGCACGGATATTGCAATAGATTGGGTGATAGTGAAAAAAACTTATTGGAGGGACACATCGTGGTGATTACGTACAAACATGAACCATTTACGGATTTTTCAAGAGAAGAAAACAAGCAGGCATTTAAAGAGGCGCTTGCCTATGTAAATACACAGCTTGGAAAAGAATACCCACTTGTGATCGGGGAAGAGAAAATCACTTCGGATAAAAAAGCTGTTTCTATCAATCCAGCCAAAAAAGAAGAAGTGATTGGAACGATTTCGTTAGCGGATAAAGAGCGTGCAGAACAAGCGATACAGGCAGCACTGCAAGCCTTTGAAAAATGGAAAACAACAGACCCGGAATTTCGTGCCCATATCCTGTTCCGCGCAGCGGCGATCATTCGCCGTTGCAAGCATGAATTCTCCAGCTACCTTGTGAAAGAGGCAGGAAAGCCATGGAAAGAAGCCGACGCAGATACAGCAGAAGCCATCGACTTTTTAGAATATTACGCCCGCCAAATGATTGAACTGAAAAATGGCGCGCCGGTAGAAAGCCGTCCTGGTGAGAACAATAAATTTTCATATATTCCGTTAGGTGTTGGGGTCGTAATCTCGCCGTTTAACTTTCCGCTTGCGATTATGGCTGGCACCGTCGTAGCTGCTCTTGTGACAGGAAATACGGTTCTATTAAAACCAGCTGCCTCTACTCCGGTTATCGCTGCAAAGTTTGTAGAAGTGATGGAACAAGCAGGATTGCCGGCAGGCGTTTTAAATTATGTGCCGGGCAGTGGAGCAGAAATCGGCGACTATCTTGTTGACCACCCTAAAACACGCTTTGTTTCTTTTACAGGCTCCCGTGAAGTTGGATGCCGGATTTATGAACGGGCTGCGAAAGTACACCCAGGACAAATCTGGTTAAAGCGTGTCATTGCTGAAATGGGCGGAAAAGATACCATACTCGTGGATAAAGATGCGGACCTAGACTTGGCAGCTTCTTCGATCGTGTATTCTGCTTTCGGATTCTCCGGCCAGAAATGCTCAGCCGGCTCCCGGGCAGTTGTACACCAGGATGTGTATGACGAAGTGCTTGAAAAAGCGGTTACTTTAACAAAAAATCTGACACTGGGCAGCCCTGAAGAGAGCGGTACATATATGGGCCCTGTAATTGATGAGAGAGCATACAATAAAATTATGGAATACATCGAAATTGGCAAGCAGGAAGGTCGCCTTGTGGCCGGCGGTGAAGGAGATCAAACAGAAGGCTATTTTATTCAGCCAACGATTTTTGCGGATGTAAAAGAAAAAGACAGACTGATGCAGGAAGAAATTTTCGGTCCTGTAGTGGCTTTTTGCAAAGCGGATGATTTTGACCACCTGCTTGCGATTGGAAACAACACAGAATACGGCTTAACGGGTGCACTGCTTTCCAAGAACCCTTATCACCTTGAGCGTGCCGAAAAAGAATTTCATGTAGGGAACCTGTATTTTAACCGGGGCTGTACGGGTGCTATTGTCGGCTACCAGCCATTTGGAGGTTTCAATATGTCGGGTACAGACTCTAAAGCAGGCAGCCCGGATTATTTACTGCTGCATATGCAGGGAAAAACGATCTCGGAAACATTTTAAGTAAAAAAGCATCTGTATATCCGGCTGGTGTACAGATGCAGTTTTTCGAATTGAATCAAACAACTAATAGGAGGAACTAACATGACAGTATCGATGACACATTCAGAAAAAGTGATTCAGCAAACAGAAGAATTTGGCGCCCATAACTATCATCCGCTGCCGATCGTCGTTTCAAAGGCGGAAGGCGTTTGGGTAAAAGACCCGGAAGGCAGCCGTTATATGGATATGCTGAGTGCGTACTCCGCGGTGAATCAGGGACATCGCCATCCGAAAATCATTCAGGCGCTGAAAGACCAGGCAGACCGGGTTACCCTGACTTCACGTGCTTTTCACAATGACCAGCTCGGGCCTTGGTATGAAAAAATCTGCACGCTGACGAGAAAGGAAATGGCTCTTCCGATGAACACAGGGGCAGAAGCTCTAGAAACAGCGATCAAGGCTGCCCGCCGCTGGGGTTATGAAGTCAAAGGGATTGCAGACAACCAGGCTGAAATTATTGCGTGCATTGGAAACTTCCATGGCCGTACAATGGCAGCGGTTTCTCTTTCTTCAGAAGCAGAATATCAAAGAGGGTTTGGTCCGATGCTTCCTGGCATGAAGCTGATTCCATACGGCGATCTTGAAGCACTTAAAGCAGCAATTACGCCGCAGACAGCTGCTTTTATCATAGAGCCGATTCAAGGAGAAGCAGGAATTATTGTGCCACCGGCAGGATTTTTAAAGGAAGCAGCTGCTTTATGCAGAGAGAACAATGTTCTATTTATTGCTGATGAAATCCAGGTAGGACTGGGACGGACAGGCCGTCTGTTTGCTTGTGAGTGGGAAGATGTAGATCCGGATATGCTGATTCTTGGAAAAGCACTGGGGGGCGGAGTATTCCCGATTTCTTGTGTGGTCGCTAACGCTGGTATTTTAGGTGTTTTCAATGCCGGATCTCATGGCTCGACATTTGGAGGCAATCCGCTTGCTTGTGCGGTATCCACCGCTTCACTTGATGTGATTGAAGAAGAACAGCTTGTACAGCGTTCAGAAGAGCTGGGCAATTATTTGAAAGGGCAGCTTTCCAGCATCGATCATCCTTCTATTAAAGAGGTAAGAGGACGCGGACTGTTTATTGGAATGGAACTGAATGAACCTGCCCGTCCATACTGCGAACAGTTGAAGGAAAAAGGGCTGTTGTGTAAAGAAACACACGAAACCGTAATCCGCTTTGCACCTCCTTTGGTCATTTCCAGAGAAGAATTAGACTGGGCCATTGACAAGATCAAGCAGGTATTTGCTTAAGGATAAGCTTCAGAAATAAGGAAGGCTTGTTTTGAGCCGCTTATGAAAAAATAACATTTTATAAGCGGCTCCCCATTTATAAAATCCGATAGAATTCTATGTCATAAGGTAATTGATGCATGTGAAGATCTCATCACTAAATAAGAATAAGAGAAGAAGGAACGAGGAAAAGAAGCATGGGTGCAAAGTATTGCAGGGAGTCAAAGGTTATACGAACAACAAGAGTATTTCCCAGTGATGTGAATAATCATAATACACTGTTTGGCGGCCGGTTAATGAATCATTTGGATCAAGTTGCCTCCACATCCGCAGCACGCCACAGCCGGAGAGACTGTGTAACAGCATCGGCCGATTCAATTGATTTTTGGAATCCGATTCAAACAACCGACTCGGTTTGTTTTGAATCTTATGTATCGTGGACCGGCGTATCCTCGATGGAGGTATTTGTAAAAATCATTACAGAAGACTTGAAAAGCGGGGAAAGAAAAATCGCAGCGACCGCATTATTAAACTTTGTGGCGCTGGACCAGCATAAAAAACCGACACCCGTTCCGAAGGTGATTCCTGAAACAGAAGAAGAAAAAAGATTGAATGAAAGTGCTGCTGAGCGTGCCAGAATGAGAAAAGAAAGAAAGCAAAAAAGTAAAGAATTAACCGTTTTTATTACCACTGACCATCCTTGGGACTGATTCAAGCAAAAGAATGCAATTAATACATTTGAGGAGAAAAAGACACTGCAATGATCAAGAACTGCTCAAGTTTTCAAGAAATGAAACGCTGCTTCGAAGAAAACGCTGATATTGTACAGGAAATTGACGAGATTCATATTGCGGAAGAAGGCTTTACCGACTTAACGTATAAACTGTACGCGCCAAATTCTATTACCTTCTCCAATAAAACGTATTATAGGCTGGCCAAGTATCAAAAATGGCTGACCGTTTACTTTGACGGGAAAGCAGACAAGATTTTAAAAATGGAGTATGGAATGATCGGCTCTAAATGGAAAGAGCATAGCTGGGAAAAAACAGTTAGCAGCTGATCCGCCAGCTTATTGTAATAACAGAGACAAAAACATATAGAAGCTAACGACAGCTAAAGAGGTTTGGCTGTACGGGAGACTTTCTTGACGTACTATTGGAAGCGATTTCAAAATTGTGAAAATCAAACTCTAAAGCGGGAGTCATTTATCATGCTCAATCAAAGCGGTTATCATCCCACAAAAGATTTTGCGCAGGGAAGCAGATGAAACATAGATCCGGTTTGCGCTTTCTTCAGTGATTTGGCACAAAGAAAGGCACTCGTTAAACAGACACGTATTTAAAACAAAACAAACTACTATGAGGTGAGAACATGGCTATTATTAAAAAAACAGCACCAATTCCTAAAGAACAAAAGAAAAAAGAGAACGTCAGCTTATTCCGGTCAACACAAGAAATTATTCATCAAGCGCTTACAGAGTTAGGATACTCAGAATCTTTATATGAGCTGCTAAAAGAGCCAATGCGGATGATGACTGTTCGGATTCCGGTAAGAATGGATAACGGAGAAGTAAAAGTATTTACCGGTTACCGTGCGCAGCACAATGATGCGGTCGGACCTACAAAGGGAGGCGTCCGCTTTCATCCTCATGTGACAGAAGAAGAAGTAAAAGCGTTATCCGTATGGATGACGTTAAAGTGCGGTATTACGAACCTTCCTTATGGAGGAGGAAAAGGCGGTATTATCTGCGATCCGCAGCAAATGTCAATGAGAGAGCTTGAACAATTAAGCCGCGGATACGTACGAGCCATCAGCCAGATTGTAGGTCCGTCCAAAGATATTCCAGCTCCAGACGTTTACACAAATTCACAGATTATGGCCTGGATGCTTGATGAATACAGCCACATCCGTGAATTTGATTCACCTGGATTTATTACAGGAAAGCCTCTTGTACTCGGAGGGTCACATGGAAGAGAAACAGCGACTGCCCAAGGGGTTATGATTTGTATCGAAGAAGCTTTAAAGAAAAAGGGGATTGAATTAAAAGGTGCCCGTGTGGTTATACAAGGGTTTGGGAATGCCGGCAGCTTCTTGGCTAAATTCCTGCATGCAGAAGGCGCAAAAATTATTGGCGTTTCCGATGTGTTCGGTGGCATTTATGAGCCGGACGGGCTGGATATTCCGTATTTGCTGGACCGCCGGGACAGTTTTGGCAATATCACCAATCTTTTTGAAGACACGATCACCAACCAAGAGCTGCTGGAGCTGGACTGTGATATCCTAGTTCCCGCTGCTATTTCAAATCAAATTACGGAAGAAAATGCAGACAGAATTAAAGCATCCGTTGTAGTGGAAGCAGCGAACGGTCCGACTACGCTGGAAGCTACCAAAATATTAAGTGAACGCAATGTGCTGCTTGTACCAGATATACTGGCGAGTTCGGGCGGGGTGACGGTTTCTTACTTTGAGTGGGTTCAAAATAATCAAGGCTACTATTGGACAGAGGAAGAAGTCATGGAAAAGCTCCAAAAAGTGATGGTTTCATCATTTGAAAATATTTATCAAACGTCAAAATCTTTACAGGTTGATATGCGCCTGGCTGCTTATATGGTCGGAATCAGACGTGTAGCAGAAGCTTCAACGTTCCGCGGCTGGGTTTAAAAAAGAAAAAGAGAGGACGTTTCCTATGTGGGTCATAACAGTGTGGACGGAAAACAGGATTTGTATGTATGAATTTGAAACGAAGACGGAAGCGGACAAGACATTTAAAGAAGTGAAAGGATGCAAAATCTTGTCGGAGATTGTTTATTCTGGCGAGGCAGTTCTTTCATCCATTTAAATCATAAAAATATAAGAAAGGGGCCCATACGTTAAATGGTATGGGCTTTTCTTTTGATTTAGGGATCAAGGTGCTTTTTCAATTTTTCCGAAAATTAAATACATCATAAGGGACATCCAGCCGATGGCCGTTAATAACGACTGTATCCTGATCCAGCCATTTCATCACGGCTTGTTGCTCATGATAATTCCAGTAAATATTTTTTGGCTTTTTGTTTTCTTTATTAAAATGTAATTCACCACGAACCGCAAAATCAGTAGTGGCTCCTCCACTGGAAACGTAGGCTTTAACGGTATAGTCTCCATTTGGAGAATCTGCTTCTGAAATGAAGTCTCCTTTTGGTAAACGGCCCATGTCAAAAAATGCCCAGTACATACCGTACCCTAATAAGATCAAGAGGAGCAGAGGGATAATTATCTTCTTTTGCCTCAATTCTTTTCCTCCAAAAGATTCAGCTCTAAAATAGTTTTCTTTTCAGTACAATTTTTTATTATACGTGGAGACGCCGGATCTGAATACGGACTAAACTGAAAAAGTAAGAAAAATTTACTGATATATAGGTGCCAATCTAGTAAAAGACCTCACTGGTTGATCCAGGTAACTTCTAATGGTTAATATGCATAAAACATATGATTAATAGGTATTATCTGTTTATAACTTCACTTGTATAATAAAGAGAATAGGTATCGATAAATGTATAGAAATAATTCGGAAATGAAATGGATGATCATGCCATTTTTGGTTGGAAGGAAAGAATGAAAGTTGTTGCACCTAAGTCTTTTACCTGCCGTGGTGGAAATAAAGCAGTTCTTTTATTGCACGGGTTTACAGGAAGTACGATTGATGTAAGAAAGCTGGAAAAGTATTTACAAGAACGCGGTTTTACGTGTCACGCTCCTTTATATAAGGGGCACGGACAAGATCCTGAAGAACTGATCCAAACGGGTCCAGCGGATTGGTGGCAGGATGTACTAGACGGCTACCATTTCCTCAGAAAAGAAGGATACGATGACATTGCCGTGGCGGGTGTTTCGCTTGGCGGGGTTTTCTCTTTAAAAGTGGGAATTGAACTTCCTGTAATAGGGGTTGTGTCCATGTGTGCACCTGTTAAGGCGAAGAATGTAGATGACTTATTTAAGCGGGTTCTCCATTATGCCAGGGGATACAAGAAGCTGGAAGGCAAAGAAGAGGAACAAATTACTGAAGAGATGAAGAGGTTAGCACAAACGCCTATGCAGTCTTTAACAAGCCTGCAACAGCTTATACTCCAAACGGGCAAACAAATCAACTTGATTACTTCACCGATTTTTGTGTTACAGGGATCACTGGATGATCCCCTGTACAAAGAGAGTGCTGAAGTGATTTACGAAAACGCAGCAACGAAAGAAAAACAAATAAAATGGTATGAACAATCGGGCCATATTATTATGTTGGGTAAGGAGAAAGAGAAAGTTTACGAAGACGTGTATGCATTTTTAAATCAATTGGACTGGTAATGAAAGTTCATGATTAAAAAATCAATGAATACTGCCTTATATCAATCAAGAACCCCCTTGCTCAGCAAGGGGGTTCTTGATTTGATTGCTTTTATCCTGTTTACATATGAGGAATAAATAATTCGCTTCAGCGCGGGTTATTAAATAGATTCTAATGTTAATTCAATAAACTTTTCAACCGCGGGAGATTGCCACTTTTTTGCTTTAATGAGCAAGTGCGAGTAGATAGGCTCGAATTGTTCATTGTGTTCAATCATAATTAATAACCCTTTTTCAATTTCGTTTTTTACCGTGACGTAAGGCAGGACAGAAAACCCTAAACCGCTCATGACAGTTTGCTTTATGGCTTCCAGGCTCCATAATTCCATTGTTTGAAATTTGGTTATTTTATGATTAGCCAGATGCGTCTCAAACATCGAACGATAACTGCATCCGTCTTCATTTGTGATAAAGTAATCAGTCGTTTCTTTATTTTTATAATCATCGAAGTGATGGTTTTTGTTCGGACTGGTCACTAACACAATTTCTTCTTTATGCAGCTGATGGTGAATACAATCCGCTGCTTCTAACTGCGGCCAGACCATAAACGCGATATCGACATGCCCGCTCATCAGGTCTTTTTGATTTTGTCCGCAGGTTCCGTTGCTCAATATAATATTAACGTCTGGATACTTCGTTGTATATTCTCTTAGAATAGGTCCTAGTCTGGAAATCGTTAATGACTCAGGCGCTGCAATTTTTAATTCTCCACTTACTTTGTGGTCGCTCTTTATCTGAGCGATGCGATTATATGTATCTAACAATTCATCCGCTAAAGGAATTAATTCTTTTCCCAGGGAGGTTAATTTTAAATCGCGCTTGATGTAAGTGAATAATTCCCCGCCCATTTCTTTTTCCAGTGCTTTAATATGGGATGTAATGGTTGACTGAGTATAGCCCAATTTTAAAGCAGCATTTGTGTAGCTTCCAACATCGACAATAGTTCGAAAAGTGATAAATTGTCTTATTTCCATTAGGGAAACGCTCCTCTTATTATTTAAAAAAATGATGATGATTATTTGTAATTTCAATTTTACCGATAGATAGACCTATACTACAATGAATCACGAAACGTATTCAACTTTTTTATCGAGAGGAGAGACAAACCAAAATGAATATGACAGCATTCCTTTCCTATGTTATCATCACGTCTATTACTCCGGGACCGAGTAACATTTTGGTCATGAATGAAGCAAGAAGGTTTGGATTGAAAGGATCCATACCGTTCAATATTGGTATTATTTCGGGTTTTATTATTCTTGGAATCGTAACGTCATTGTTAACGACAAGTCTTTACCAGTGGCTACCCATGATAGAGCCTTACTTTAAAGTGGTCGGTGCGGCGTATTTATTGTATCTAGCATGGAAAATTGGTTTTTCTAAAAAAAGCAAAGAGCAGGAGACGCACAGCCAATCTTCTTTTTTTTCAGGTTTATTTTTTCAAATTCTCAATGTCAAAAGTATCTTGTATTTTTTAACAGCCATGTCCACATTCATCCTGCCTTATCATAATTCGAACGCATCTGCATTCTTTTTCATGTGTGTCACCATAGGAATAGGCTGTGCGGCATTGTTATTATGGGCTGCATTTGGCTCGGCTTTTAAAAAGCTATTTGCCAAATACGATAAAATTATAAATATAATCATGTGTTTGTTACTCGTCTATTCAGCTATTACTATTTTTTAAAGGAAAGAGCCGTTTTACATGGAATGGTGCTCAATCTAGGGAGCATTGTTTGCTTTTAGAGAAGAGAGAGGAAGAAGAGGGGCTAACCTTTTGATATAAAGGACGTTTTATTATATTTAAAAATAGAGAATAAAGGAATAAAACACTCAATGGGTTTTATTCTATTAGAAATGCCTTGGATGATAGAATCTGAGGCATTTTTTATGGGTATTCACTATTTTATTTTTTGAATTAGCTCATCTGTACAGGAAATCACTGGGCATATAATTTAGTTTAAAAAGAAGCGATCAACATGATTGGGATCAAGATGAATGAAAAGCTGGTGTTCTCTTTACGGTACAAAATGACTGTTAATAAGCGTCAGAAAAAATAAGGCAATATAAATGTAACGTCGCTGCGTTTACCCATTTAAATGTAGCATCTGCAGCATCCAACCCTTAAATTAAAAGCATGATTCCTGCTAGGAATCATGCTTTTTTTGTTGTCCGTGTTAAAAAAGGGTTCAACAAAGCTGTCGGTATCAGTGGTTTCTTACATCATATTTTTCATTCGGTTTGCGATCATGTAAAATAGATGGATACATATTAATTTAAAGCAATTGTATTCAAATAGATTGTTCACCACTTTAAAGAGGATTTGATAAGCAGTATGGAACAACCTTTATTGAAAGTCGAAAACATAGAGATTTCCAGCCTTGAGGGCAGGCAGGCTAAACCGCTTGTTCGAGATGTGTCATTCGAGCTGTACAGGGGAGAGATGGTCGCTTTAACGGGACCGAGCGGCTGTGGAAAAAGTGTAACCGCTCATGCACTGGCTGGGATGCTCGAAAAGAGCTGTATGGTCACCAGTGGACGCATTTATTATAAAGGACAGCCTATTATGTGCAATGACGAAGCAGGCTGGCAGCAGCTGCGCGGCCGGAAAATTGCGCTTTTGATCCAGCACTCGCTTAACGGGTTAAATCCGATTCGTACGGTAAAAAAGCAAATGGTCGAGACGCTGAACCAAACAAAAAAGCGGTCTAAAAAAGAAGCTGCTGCCTGTCTGCATTCACTTTTAACACAAGTCGGTTTTACGGAGCCGGAAGCCATTTTATCTGCTTATCCGTTTGAACTCAGCGGAGGCATGCGCCAGCGTGTGCTGCTGGCTATGATGCTGAGCCTAGAGCCTAAACTTTTAATTGCCGATGAACCGACTACCGCGCTCGATGTCATTAATCGGGAAAAGGTATTAAGGCTTTTTAAAAAGCTTCAAGCCGAATTAGGGCTGACAATTTTGCTTATTTCCCATGATCACGATAGTGTAAGCCGATTTGCTGACCGGGTCTTGCAGATGAAGGAAGAAGGGCTGGTACATATATGATTCTTGAACTTCAAAATGTCACAAAGGAATACACGAAGCGGAGAGGGCTGTTTAAGCCAGCCGCTTCGTTTAAAGCGGTTCATGGAGTCAGCTTCTCCATTGCAAAAGGAGAAAGTATAGGGCTTGTGGGCGAAAGCGGCTGCGGAAAAAGCACGCTGGCCAAGCTGATTATGAATATGGAATTTCCTACATTGGGGCAAATCAAAGTAAAAGGACAGCCGGTTGGCAGAAGAGGGAAAGACACATATTTATACAAGCATGCTCAGCTTGTTCTTCAGGATTCCTCTTCTTCTTTATATCCGGGTATGTGTGTAAGGGAGGTACTGGAAGAGCCTTTACGGAACTTTCATTCTTTTGATAAAGAAGGCCGTTTAGCGGCATGCAGGGAACTGCTCGATTTAGTGGGCCTTGATGCTTCTTTTTTGTCTCGATATCCGCATGGGCTGAGCGGGGGACAGAAGCAGCGGGTTTGTATCGCGAAAGCATTAGCCGCCCGGCCGGATTTAATCATTTTTGATGAATCAATCGCGAGCCTTGACCCGCCTTCACAAAACGCGATTGTTCGTATGCTGAAGCAGGTTCAAACACAGCAGCAAATCGCCTTCTTATTTATTACGCATGACCTTCAATCGGCCGAGCAGCTTTGCGACCGCATCATGGTCATGTACGAAGGAGAGATTGTTGAAACGGTTCAACCAGGGAGTCACCATAGCTTCGTTCATCCTTATACCCGCTTGCTTTTTCAGTCACGGCTAAATGAAAAAGCTGAACAGCTTATTTAGCTGCCAGCGAAAAAGGACGATGTATAATGGATTTTTCACAGAAAAGGTAAAATCCATTGTTTAAGGAATTTACCTTTTCTAACGAATCCTATATTGTTTACGTTTTCGATAAGGAAAATAAATCCTTTTTCTGTTATCCATGCATTTACATTAGTAGTATCAGCTGGAGGGATCTATTCCTTTTAAATGAGCAGCTTTTTCCTGCTCAAAAAATCAGCAGAAGTGATCGTAAACGAATAGAAGGAGATCAGGGTGGGAAACAATTAAAATTGCACTAGTGCATTAGTGAAAAACCACAATTTAAGACCTGACGAATTGAAAGATAAGCTGGTAAATAGAGCAGAAAAGCTAAGTAAGAAATTTCCCTGCGGTTGAATACAAGTAGATGAATCTACAAATTACTGAAAAGTCAAATAGGGTGTAGCCTGGTACAGGAAGTTGTTCAAAGAATGGATTAAATTTATCTAACTTCGCATAATAACCTTGAGGTGAATATGATGGCTGAATTAGACATCTTGAAATGCCCAAGCTGCAAATGGGAAGGCCAGTTTGAGGAAACAGAATTGGATGAAAGAGTAACAGAAGATGGTTCTTATTGGGAGCATTATTGCCCTAAATGCAAAACAGTCATTGGTTAGGCATCCTATAGGGTGCTTTTTTTTATGAAATAGAAACATTATCTCCTGAATGCCGGGATCTGTGGAACCAGCAGATAAAAAGCCGTTGCTTATCTTTGCTTAACGGACATTAATCCAGAATACTAGAGCGTTTTATTGCTTATCTAGGTGCTTGCTCTCAACTTCTTGTTTAAAGGTACAAAAGTTTGGGCATAAGATCTCCTGCTTGTTCATCAATTAAACTTGTTACTCTTATAAAACAAGAAGATAAAATGAAAAACAAAAGGTACTAAAGATTAGTACCTTTTGTCAGGCTGTTGACAAACGCCCGCTTTCGGTGTCACTTGCCGGTTGTGAATGCTCATGGCCCTAAAAAGGTCACTCCGCTTTCCATCCAGCTGCGTTCCTGGAAAGGCAGGCGT
This sequence comes from Domibacillus sp. 8LH, assembly GCF_038806185.1. Taxonomy (NCBI): domain Bacteria; kingdom Bacillati; phylum Bacillota; class Bacilli; order Caryophanales; family Bacillaceae; genus Domibacillus; species Domibacillus sp. 8LH. The sequence goes on from NZ_JAVJNG010000022.1 coordinate 57,856, forward strand.
TTTCAATCAGCCTGCTTGTCTGCACTCTGTGTCATTCTGTCATTTAGAAGAAACTTTTTTAGCATCTAGATCGTGATGGAGAGCTGGGGAAGGAATCTCCGGATTAGGGATTTGCCCTTTTGGAGATGGATTTGCCAGATAGACATAATCTCCTGTTCCATCCGGTGCACTTCCTGTGGCCCACAGACCTGTAGAAGAAGCCGTTCCTTCTGAAAGATCCCAGAATTCATAAGCATGAAGCTGTGCTTCCTGCTCCGCCTCAGCAGGGAATGAGGCAGGCACCACTACGCCATTTTTCTCTTCAAGTTCTTGGATAGCAGCCATCCACTGATATTGATGATAACGGTCGCGTGCCAGCATTTTCCGGAATACGGTACGAACACCCTCATCTTTTGTCATATGGTAAAGGCGTGCAACCTGCAGGCGCCCTTGAGATTCAGCGTGCAGGTTGGAGCGCATATCAGCCAGCAGGTTGCCGCTCGCTACAATATAGTTTCCGTTCCACGGCACACCGTTTGAATTGGTCGGCAGGCCGCCCAGTCCGCTGACAAGCAGATGCTGCGGGTTAATGCCGCCCATGATAGCAGCAATGGCTGGATCTTCCGCTGCTTCGGCCTGTGCTTCTGGCGATGCCCCGTCTAGAAGCTGGCTGATTAGAGCACAAAGCATTTCGACATGGCCGATTTCTTCTGTACCGATATCCATCAGCATATCCTTATATTTTTCTTCTCCACGGCAGTTAAACCCTTGAAAGAGATATTGCATCATGACAGTCATTTCTCCAAACTGGCCGCCGAGCACCTCTTGAATCTGGCGGGCAAGCATTGGATCTGGACGTTCAACTTTTACCTCGAACTGAAGTTCTTTTTGATGGCGGAACATAATGAATCCTCCTTTTAGATATGGGTTTTTCCCTTTATTTTCTTACCTTTCTTTTGTTACCCATATTTTGGTTGAATCAACCATTTTTGTAAAAGACTAAATAGGGTTAAAAATGAACAAATCTTTTAATATGGTTCCATTCAAGAGCAACAATCATATTTAAGAAATCCTAGCCAAGAGGGAAGGAAAATAAAACCTGTTTCTTGAATAAAACTAAAAGGAGTTGGATAAACAATGGGCTTTTACGAAAAAAGGTATGACTTAAAGAACATTGTGATAAGAGAGACCGGGGAAATGGTTGAGTTTGACGGGGGTACTTTACACGTTTATAAAGGCAGTGAAAGACAAAGATGGGAAGTTAAATTATCAAATGTCAAGAATCATAAAATATTCGACGATTCGATATTAGAAGAAAAAGGATACATTGATTTTAAACTCAAAAGCAGTGAAAATGATGAATTTAAAGGAACTGCGTTCGTTTCAGACTTTGACCCGGACTCTAGCGGAACTAAAATTATGCTAACGGGTATAGGGGAGTTAACTGGATATAGAGGTTAGAAGTCATATAGCATCCTATAACTAAAAAACTCCTTTTGGCTCGAAAAGAAGTATATGATATTTAATTGCCACTAATCTCAGTAAACCTTCAAACTCTAAAAAGTTTTTTAGAAGCAGCTGAAAAATAACCGAAGAAAAGCCCCGGATAAAAAATCCGGGGCTTTTCTATGCTGCTTTTAGCGGATTAAGCTTCATAGTGCGAATGTTTTTCACGGAAGACATGGTCATCCAAGTATTTATGGAAGAACCATTCACCCGCTGCAATAATGAGTGCTGAAAGAAAAGCAGCTGACAACACATCACCATCGTTAATGAAAAGAGCTTTTCCCATTAGCCAGACGACTAGAAAAGCTAACACAGCGTCTGATACTGTTGCGATCGTATTGCGTTTTACGTAGTCTGAGCTCGGTCCATGATTGTCACCGGTTCTGCGGAACAGAAGCAGATCGCCAAGGATATAGGCTACGATGGTGAGCACAAGACTAATCAGAAGTGTATCCCCGAATTCACCATCATAAATACCAGTAAGAACGATGCCCAAAACAACCGCAATCATGACAAATTTGATCAAAATCGCTTTTACGTGTTCCAAGGTAAACACCTCCTTTAGTGGTTGTGCTCAACTTATACCCGGGGGATAAAAGCGTAAACAATTTTTACTTTTTTATGCGTTAAAACCCCACTTTTTTCCTAGTGAACCTCGTTTTCTTTTATTTTGAAAAAGCGGACGTATTCTACTAATTAAATTCCTGATATCTGGTAAAGGAAAAAGCGAACGGTCTCTCAAATACGCTGCCATCGCCATGCTGCAGGAATTTCTTGGGCGCGTTGGGTGATTTTGAAAAAATTATAAAACCAGTACAGAAGCGAGTCCAACTGCTCTGGTTCTTGTATGTATGATGTCACGGCTATTTTTCAAAATAGGAGAATCCATTTTGATCAGTCCTTTTCAAAATGGACTCTTTTTGTTTTACATAAGATGTAACATTATCAGGAATTTTGATTAAATGGCACTTTGATTACTTACACTGCATCCGTCTGGATCGGCGTGTTGTCTGTTGACATATGGGTCAATCCTTTTTCTGCCTTCAAGGACATAAAGAAACAAAGCAGAGAAAGCGGAGCACAGGACCAAACAACCATATATCCTCCATAAGAGTAAATGGTAAAAAAGATAAAGCTGATACTCAACAAGTAAAGAGAAAAAGCGAAATACATAATCATGCACCCCTTGTAAAAGGCGGCACGTTCATTCATTTGTGCTTCTTTTTTGCCGAATTCTTTATGATGACGGTTAAAGGAATGGACAGAAGACAGGAGCAAAACTGCAAAAACAGGCAGGATATAAGCATATATATCAGGCTGCTGCAGACACACATACAAGCTGACTAAAAGAGACAATCCAGCAAAAGTTAAAAGGGAGGCTACATCGTAAAGGCCCGGGTTTTGTTTGGAATGGTTCATAACATCTTTTCCTTTCTTTGTGATGTCACTGCCTTTATATTTTGTCCCGATTTTCTTTTGTTCATAACTTTGTCACATTTTCACAAACATTTTTGTATAAATGGATCAAAAAAATGGAGGAGTTACAAAAGAATATAAGAAGAACAAGCAATAAAAGAGCTGAAAAGTGGATATAATGCAGAGAAAGCGCTTTATATTTTCTTTATAGGAGCAGAGTAAAATGAATATTACAATCGATGAAGCACTTATCATTATTAATGAAGAATTATTAAACCAAAAGCCGTCCAGTTACAGAATTGAACGAAAAGATCATTATCCTAAGATAAGGGAAAATGATGTGCTGGCCAGCCTCGGCTGTTTAGGAACTGAGCTAAAAAAATCCGGTATTGTTCCTTTTCAAGATGCCGGTTACCTGCATCTTTTGCGGCTGGCTGAGCAGAAATTTGAAGTAGAGTTTCACTTTGGGGGAATGAAGCTGCCGAAGGAAGTATAATTCTGGCTGGACGGTTTCGATTCTCCCATCTACTGGGCTGGGCCAGGTCATTAAGGTGCCTGTTTTTCTTTATAATTCCAAAAAAAAGGCCTGAAACGAACAAAGTATAAAGAAAAATCCACCCAAACTGCCAGTAAACAAGGGGAGGAACAGCCGTAACTGATATCCAAAGAAAGTTGAAGTGGCAGCATCAGCCAGATAAGGCCTTTTGTATGTACAACCGAGTTGTTTAACGTAACTATGAAAATGGATCCAATTAAAACAGAAAGAACGCCCCACCACGTATTTTCCCTTTTTTGATGATCCCCCGTATAAAAAGCGCCCAAAGCACAATGGACAATGTGGACAAGCCGAAGTGCGCTAAAAAGCCAAGAAGCACATGCACCGAATGAACCGGCCCGCCAAATGTATCAAAAACAATGAGATAGGCTGTTGAGCCAATACTCAAACAAAAGCCGATCAATAAGCAGATAAGAAACAGCGATATATAGTAAGACCATCTGCTTTTTTTATGCATGAGTAATGTGCCGCTGACCTTGATCTTCGTGGGGTTTAGAATCCCACTTGCTTTAGCCGTGGGAGTGTCAAAATAATAAAACTTCACTTTGCTGAAGGCGGGAGATCTCTTGTATACGCCTTATTTAGCTGGTGAACAAACACCTGTTTCAATCTTGGGAAGAACCGTACAGAAAACCCCTCAAGCACAAAATGGACATCTCCCTGTGCTTGAGGGGTTCAGTATTTGTTTTACTTTAAGCTGATCGCTTGTTTCCCCATTTGTTCCCACGCAGCAATAAAAGCGGCTTTGTTTGATTTATTGTTTTTGATTCCTGTCAGCGGGTCATTAAAATAAATATAGTTTTCATCAAAGCCTGTCACCAGTACAGAGTGCTCTCTATACGTAATTTTCACCGGTCCATCTGGTGTTTCCCACGTCCTAAACTCTTCTTCTCCTAACACGTTGAATGTAGCGTTCGTAATGATCCAGACCGTTTTGTCGTCTTTGATTTTGTTGATGATACTATCAAAGCTTTCCCCGGTGATGTTTTCTACTTTGCCAGGAAGATAGCGCTCAGCCAATTCGAAAATCGGCTCATTATACACGCCGTATCCCGGTGTTTCAAAGGAATACATGTTACCGACAAAACCCGTATGGGGGTTGCCAAAATAGGTTTTTCCATTTTGCTTTGTCATCGGTGTAGGGTCTCTTTTAATTTCTTTGGCAAGCGTCATCTTATCCGCGTTTACACCCGCATCCTGAAGCAGCATAGCAAGACTCGTCACTTCGCATCCTCGCGGCAGTTCAGGCATTTGATTGATTAAAGGGGCATCCAGAATTTTTTCTGTTACATTCGCTTCTGTGCTCACACTCGCCTGTTTTTGCTCAGGCTCTGTTGCTTCTTTGGGCTGTTCTTCCTGGATGGCTTTCTCAGGCTCTGCTTGTTCGAAGGAAGAAACGGCTTGGCTGATGTCGTCTTTATACAAATTGAAGTTGTATACACAAAGAACGACAAACAGCACGAGTGATAAAAGAGAATAAATAAGAAGTGGTTTGGCGGGTTTTAAAAACCTGTTTTTTACATAAGCTGCTGCAAAAATAAGTGTCATGGCACCTGTGCCAAAAAGAAGGGTAACCTCCATTGTGCAAACTCCTATAATTCGATGCCGAAAAAACAACACCGCATCTTTTATTTTTAAACCGTACTTCCGTACTTCCTGCTTTTTTGGCCGAATGATTTCGTCAGCTTCCAAGAAACAATAAGGAAAAAATAGCTAAAAGGAAGCAGGAAGAAATTGATATTTAATCGTATTCTACCATAAACTGGTCGAACGTTCATGGGTTGATCACTTTTTATGCGGAACGTATAAGCGTCGGCGGGTTATATTCAGGAAATATCTGCATGGAATAGGGGGGAGGGAAATGGGAATAAAGCCCTTTGTTGTATAGGTAAAAACCAAATGAGCAATTTCTTTGTCAGAAAATATGACGATATGGCTTTACAACGAAAGAAATTTATTTATAATCATAGTAACAAGTTAAACAGATTTGTTTAAACTTGATTTTATTTAACAGAATTGTTTAAAATTAGTTTAGCGGATTTGTTTAAACCGTCCTCAGTCTTTCCAAAATTTCATCGTTTGCTAAATTAAAAGATCAAAGGGAATGGCTGAACTAAGAAAGAAAGCGCTTACGTATTTTTACCATCTGTTTCTATATTTCAAGGAGAGTGAGAAGATGAACCATTCACCAACAGAGTTAAAGAAAGATTTAAAGATTCGGCATATCACCATGATTTCTTTAGGTGGAATTATTGGAGCCGGATTGTTTGTAGGAAGCGGCTCACTTATTAATATGGCAGGCCCTGCTTCAATCTTTTCTTACGCCCTGGCAGGCCTGCTTGTTATTTTAGTTATGCGCATGCTGGGAGAAATGTCGATGGTCAACCCATCAAGCGGCTCGTTTGCGACCTATGCTAGAGAAGCACTTGGTCCCTGGGCAGGCTATACAATCGGCTGGCTGTATTGGTTTTTCTGGGTAATCGTAATCGCTGTTGAAGCCATTGCCGGTGCAAACATTATTCAATATTGGTTTCCGTCTTTGCCAAGCTGGTCCGTCAGTTTAATCCTGACTTTCTTGTTAACATTGACAAACTTGTACTCTGTTAAATCGTTTGGAGAATTTGAGTATTGGTTCTCATTAATCAAAGTGGTCAGTATTGGGCTATTTTTAATTCTCGGGGGAGCCATTATCTTTGGGTTTTTCCCAGGCGTTGAATCACCGGGTACATCTAATCTTATGCACCACGGCGGCTTTTTCCCGAATGGAATCAGTGCTATTTTCCTAGGCATTACCCTTGTAATGTTTTCATTTATGGGAAGCGAAATTGTTGCGACAGCTGCAGGAGAGACGCCGGATCCGGAAAAAGCGATTACTGTAGCTACCAATAGTGTCATTTACCGCATTCTCATTTTTTATCTTGGCTCTATTCTTGTACTGGTAACGCTTCTTCCGTGGAATTCCCAGGATCTTTTGAAAAGTCCGTTTGTATCTGTACTGGAAATGGTCAATATTCCAGCTGCAGCACAAATTATGAACTTTATCGTACTCACTGCTGTGCTTTCCTGCTTGAATTCCGGCCTTTATACAAGTTCACGGATGCTGCTTACGATGGCGCAAAACGGAGACGCGCCTCGCATGTTCTTAAAAATTAATAAAAAAGGTGTGCCCGTTCAGGCGATCTTAGGCTGTACCGTTATTTCCTATATCAGTGTGGCATTCAATTATCTGTCTCCGGACAAAATCTTTCTTTTCTTAGTAAACGCTTCCGGGGGAGTAGCGCTGCTTGTTTATCTTGTTATTGCTTTTTCACAGCTGCGCTTGAGACGAAAATATGAGAAAGAAAACCCAGGCGCGCTGCGCATCAGAATGTGGCTGTTTCCGTATTTGACGTACGCGACTATTATAGCGATTTCGGCTATTTTTATCGCAATGGCATTTATTGATTCTCTTCGATCCCAGTTCTTCTTGACACTGTTGATCGCGGTGTTAGTTGTCGGCTCTTTCTTTTTGAAAAAAAACTCACGGTCAGCAGATGCCGTTTCAAAAGAAAAAAAGCAAATGACTATTTAAAAACAGAATGCAAAAAAGAAAAGGAGCGAGTCCAAACCATTTGGACTCGCTCCTTTATTTTTTATAGAAATCGAAGGGACGTACTTAATTGATTTACATGCTGCTGATCAGCCCAGAGAATAAAATAGTTGTAAGTCGTTCCTTCAATCTGCACCGGCTTTGGATAGCGGACAATCAAAGCGGCCTGCCCATTCATTTCCGGAGGCTGGTCCTCTGATGGGAAAATCAAGCAGGCTTCCTGCTGCTGGATTTTTGTATGAATGATTCTAGGCGCGGAGCCGTATGGCTGTAACGGGTGAAAGGCTTCGTTACGGCAGACTTCATGAATCGCTTCCTCTGAAGCAATAGCGGATATTTGAAAGAAACCGTCTGGGCCTTCATACCGCTCATCGCTTACTTTTTTCCAATGGGATGGGTATTGAAATTGCACACGATAAGCAGAATTCATAAATGTTTTTGTCAGCGGCAAACGTGGCGCAGGAGACCATTGTAAAGCGGTAATAAAAGCCCCTCTTACAAGCTGGATTGGAACGGGGTGCTGGATATCTACCACCCACATCTCATCCGCGATTTCCTCAGTGCTGCATCCTGACAGATAAGCAACTTTTCGGCCGTTTGGAGACCATGTGACAGGAGTGGCAAAGCAATTAGAAAGAGCTTTTGTCCGATCGTTTTCCCCTTGTTTTCCAGACGTTCGAACTAATGAAAAATACCCGGCTTCTTCAAAGGCAGTAGCACTGTAAGCAATCGTTGATGAATCAGGGGACCATACCGGAAAATAGTTTTTCGCAAGCGGTCCGCCTTTTATTTCAAATATTCTGCCTGTAGAGAGTTCCAGCGTATAAATCAGAGAGATACTAACACCAGGAGTAGTGAATAAGACGTATGCTTCATCAGGAGAAAGGCGTACATTGTGAAGCGGTCCGCCAGTGTTTTGGGTAATTTGGTGTTTACGTGAGCCGTCGCTTCTTATACGGTAAAGCTGGCTCGTTCCCGATGCATCCGGCGCTTGAAACAGCAGTTCGGTTCCGCCTGCAAACCATTGAACATCTGTCGCGCCAGGCTCGTTTATTTTTTGAGGTTGATGGGTGGAGAGAGAGTAAAGGATGATTTGATTTTGGTTTGTATACGCTAATGTTTGGCTGTCAGGGGACCAATTAAGGTAAATACCCAGCCCCTCTTCGAATTGATCAATTCGAGAAACAGTCCTCTCCATTAAATGAATAATATAAAGGATGTTATTTTTTCCAACAAAAGCAATTTTTGAACTGTCGGGGGACCAGAAGGGAGCCGAAAAAGATTCTCCCAGCCCTGTGGTCACTTGTACATTTTCCCCGTTGGTCAGATTGTAAAGCCATATGTCGTACATTCCTCCACGGTTGGATGTGTAGGCAATAAAGCCTCCGTCGCCGGGAGGGGCATAGGGAATGAACAGCTTTACACCAGGCATCAGTCTATCAGACGGAAGTTGATTAGCTTTTCGGATCAGCTCTGTATTAATGCGTCCTCCTGTTACCACGTTAAACCGCCTGGCGATGTCAAATAGCGTATCTCCAGGCTGCACAACATAATAAGGGGCACCCTGGGGGACTTGTAGCAACTGCCCGACTTGAATCGTATAAGGAGGGCGAAGCTGATTGGCTTCAATAATTAACGATTGCGGAACGCCGAAAAATTGAGCAATGCCGAAAACGGTATCCCCCGGCTCAACGCGAACCATATCAACACCAGGAGGAACAGAAAGCTGCTGCCCGACATAAATCGTATAAGGCGCCTTTAAGTGGCTGGCAGCAATTAGGGACTCAAGCGGCAGCTGCCATCGCCTTGCGAGCTGATAAAGCGTGTCCCCAGGTCGGACTGTGTAAAAACGCTGCATCCTCGACCCTCCCATTTTTGTTTTTTAATAATCAGTTTAGCGTATTACAAACACGAGAAAAAAGTGCTTGTCCTTGATCCGTTTATGCTGAATCAAGCGGATAAAAGGGTAGATCTTTTTGCTTGGCAGTTCGTTTGCTATATGGGGAACAGGCACAATCCTGCTATTCAATAAATGAACAATGTGTGAAAAGTATCTGTCTCAGGTTTAATGCTTTCTCGGTCGGTCATATTAAAAGGGTATGTATATTTATGTGGAAAATTTTCCGTGAACCATTTCACAAATAATGTGTTTTATACTAAAATTTAAAAGTGTTTAAACTATTTTCATAGGTTATTATAGGGAGGGAATTATGGACACGTCTTTGTTGTTAGAGTATGGATGGATTTTAATTGTTTTAATCCTTCTAGAAGGTGTTCTATCGGCTGATAACGCCCTGGTTTTAGCAGTCATGGCTAAAAACCTGCCGGCAGAGCAGCAGAAAAAAGCGATTAATATAGGGCTGATGTTAGCTTTTGTATTCAGGATTGGAGCGATTTTTCTTATTTCGTTTCTTTTCCATGTTTGGCAGGTACAAGCTATCGGGGCCGCTTATTTAATTTTTATTGCTTTAAAACACCTGCTTAAAAAGAATAAGGGAGAAGAAAAAGAAGCGAAAGTGAAAAGCTACCGCGCAACAGTTGCACAAATTGCGTTAGCGGATATTGCCTTTGCGATCGATTCGATTTTAGCAGCCGTAGCGCTGGTTTTGGCCTTGCCAGATACACCGATCGGTGCTATTGGCGGTATGGATGGTGCCAAGTTTATTGTCATTGTTCTCGGAGCGCTTGCTGGCCTGATCGTCATTAAATTTGCAGCCGGGTTTTTCGTGGAGTTACTTGTTAAGCGTCCAAGCCTTGAAACGGCGGCAATGGTGCTGGTAGGCTGGGTTGGGGTCAAGCTGTTGATGCATACCCTTGCACACCCGGCTGTACATCTCATTTCTCATGATTTCGTTGAAGGACCTATTTGGAAAACGATTTTCTGGTCCGTGATGGTTCTGATTGCTTTAGGCGGCTGGTTTTTATCTAAAGAGCAGCCTGAAAAACTTAAAAGCGGGAACTAATAATATAGAAAATAAAAAGCGCCTGGAGCTTCCAGGTGCTTTTTTCGTAGAGGATAAAACAACAAAAATATGTATAGAAAATGACAGGAAACAATCTTACAGTTTAATTAAAAAATAGGATGTGGAGCAAATGAAAACCTATTGCTGTGAAGACATGAAGTATCATGCTTCTTTTAAATGTAATGTTCATGAAAATCCCTTCGACTGTCCTGATCAGCTTGTCTACTGTGATAAGGATGGCAGGGCGTTTGGAATCATTATTCACGACGGCGGCAGCTCGGTTATTGCAATTCAATATTGTCCTTGGTGTGGGAGCGATTTAGATTAGATACAAATAGGGTTTCCTATTTATTATGGAAAATGATAAACGCGGAAGATTATATTTACTGTAAATGCAGTTAATTCCATTATATTCGCAGAGTTGACGTAGATTATCCAACTTAAGGATACTCATACAATATTATCTGTCTCTCTACCTATTTACTGTATTTTTGGAAAGTGCTAGAATCATTTTAATAAATTTGCAGAATAGGAGATACCCCTTTGAAAAAACTTTCTTTATTTACGGCTGCCACAGCCACTACAGTAGCGATTTCTAGTTTAGCCGTTCCAGCGAGCGCGGCGGAATCCAGCCATCCTTTTACGGATGTAGGAAGCCGGTACGATGAAGCGGTCAGCTTTTTATATGAGATTGAAGTAGTCAATGGAGTTTCGGCTACAAAGTTCGGTACGAGCCAAACGTTAACACGGGGCGATGCGGCGGTTATTTTAGCGAATATGCTGATGCTTGATACAGAAAGCGCACCAGACGCTGGATTTAAAGATTTAAATACTCGTGTAAAAGGATCGGTTAACGCACTTGCTGAAATCGGAGTGATTTCGGGTGTAACCAAAACGGAATTCAAACCGGAATTGTCTCTCAGCCGCGGTGCAATGGCTAAATTCCTTGTGACCGCATTTGAACTGGAGGATTATGCAGAGCAGACACCTTTTACGGATGTTGGCGGCGTATTCAAGCCTTATGTTGAAGCTCTTTACGGAACAGGGGTTACATCAGGCAAGACGAGCACATCATACGGCACGAACTTAAATATCACGCGCGGCGAATTTGCCAATTTATTATATGGAACATATCTCTTCGTTGTAGAAAATTCATATTTCCCATTGGTGGCAAGTGTACAGGTAACTTCAGCTACACAAACGAAAATTAATCTGACAGAAGCGGTGCCGGCAGAATATACAAAAGATGATGTAGCAGCAGGCCTGTATTTCAGCGTTCAGTACAGCGATGGAAGTGTGGAGGAATTTGAGCCTGCTTCTTATTCTCTCTCAACTGACCGTAAAACTTTCGTGATCAATCATACAAACGTATCATTAACTGGCAAAAAAGGTACAGTGATCATTGAAGACTTTGAATCTGAAGCAAAAGCAGCGTTTGATTTCACAGCTGTGAAGACAACTTCAAGTACAAATGCGGATTCTTCATTTGTACACACAGCAGGTCTTCCTGCAACGAAAGCAGTAGAATAAGCAGACAAAAAAAGCCCAAGCATTGGTCATACCCCCGTCAAGTAGACAAGTATAAAAAAGACTATGCCACCAGTGCGCTTCGATACTCGATCGGGGCGCGCTGGTTTAATTTTTTCTGGAAACGCTGATAGTTGTAGTAGTACATGTAGTCTTGGATCGCTTGATCTAATTCCTGTTCTGTCTTACACTGATGAAGATACAACTTTTCTGTTTTGAGATGCGAAAAAAAGGATTCGATACAGGCATTATCCAGGCAGTTTCCTTTGCGAGAGTGGCTGCCCTTCATGCCATATTCTTTG
>NZ_JAVJNG010000230.1:0-255 GCF_038806185.1 Domibacillus sp. 8LH
CGCTACTTGGCCGTATGCCATCAGCGGTTGGTTACCAACCAACACTTGCAACTGAAATGGGACAGCTTCAGGAGCGTATTACTTCTACTGATAAAGGTTCCGTAACATCTATCCAAGCAATCTATGTACCTGCGGATGACTATACAGATCCGGCACCAGCTACGACGTTTGCTCACTTAGATGCTACAACCAACCTTGATCGTAAATTATCTGAACAAGGTATTTATCCTGCGGTAGATCCGCTTGCATCTACTT
>NZ_JAVJNG010000231.1:0-255 GCF_038806185.1 Domibacillus sp. 8LH
CTCTTCATCCTTTTTACTTAGTACTGCCTCATTTGTCACTTTTAGTTTTAAATGTGCCCAAACGGGAATCGAGAAGAAAAAGAGATGGAAAGGAAAGATGAAAGTGGAATCTTATTTTCAGAAAGATTACGAAACCTCGAGAGCCGTTTTTCGCAGTCACTTAGACAAAGTAAAGTCAGTCTGGCCTAATGCTTCTTTAGAAACAGTAACCATCGGAAAAGAAGCAGATGACAACACCATTGATATCATACGTGC
>NZ_JAVJNG010000232.1:0-255 GCF_038806185.1 Domibacillus sp. 8LH
GCTGAAGGCCATTTTATACAAAGGGGAATGATAAAAAAACTGCTGAGCCAAAGGGACTGACTCCCGTTTTTGTGACAGGGATCAAAACACCTTTTAAACAGCTAATTGCCGATAATGTATCGGTGATTGGTTGTTTAGTTTCGTTTGAATACGAATATTGTTATAATAATGAATGTATTCTATGACAGTGCGTTCTCCTATGGCGGTCGTGGTTCGATCAATGCTGTTAAGATAGAACGTTTCAGACTTTAGTGG
>NZ_JAVJNG010000233.1:0-255 GCF_038806185.1 Domibacillus sp. 8LH
GGGCTACTCTAATTTCAAATGATATTTCGAAGGGTTAAATCAAGAAGAATTAGTATTTAATGAGTTCTTAGATAGTATTACTATTAATGTATCAGAATTTTATCGCTATCCAAAGAGATGGATAGTATTAGAAAAGGAAATTTTCCCATTGTTGCTAAAAAGCACATCTAAGTTATCTATTTGGAGTGGTGCATTTTCTACAGGTGAGGAACCTTATAGTCTAGCAATTCTTTTAAATGAATATTTTCCTGAGAC
>NZ_JAVJNG010000234.1:0-254 GCF_038806185.1 Domibacillus sp. 8LH
GTTTTACATCGGAACAATAATGTCGTGCCGCCATAGCGTAGCGGAAGACAGGATGGTTTCTGCAAACACCCACTTGGTGAAGTGGTGGTTTAAAACTTTTTATAATCAATACGGCAATTGTGGCCTGTAACTAATACAATTAACCAGGATCAGTTCCTTTTGGGACTGGTCCTTTTTTGTACGTTTGGATATAGCCGAGAAACACTTTTAAAGCTGAAATATAAGGAAAACGTACATATACAGAAGAGCGAAGG
>NZ_JAVJNG010000235.1:0-254 GCF_038806185.1 Domibacillus sp. 8LH
TTTGAATACCTTGGGTGAAAATTAAATAAATACAAATGTTGAAAACAACAACAATTTATGTGAAAAACAAACTATTGTTTAGAGGGGAATCAGAAAGGCAGCCAGATAAATACCATAACTGGTTATGCTAAAAGCTTGTAAAACGACTGATTGAATGAAAAGAGCACTATTAATAACAATAAAATCAAAGGTGAAAAAATGAAAAAAATCCAACTAGCAGGCTTAGCGTTAATAGCTGGCTCAATGTTATCTAC
>NZ_JAVJNG010000236.1:0-254 GCF_038806185.1 Domibacillus sp. 8LH
GCGTATGAGTGCGGATATTGCTGTGGAACTATATGTTTGTCTAAAAACGTCTCTATGAGCGTTTTACGCTGTTCTGGCGTGAACTCATTTGGTAGGGCAATTTCATACTCCATGTAGGCCTTGGCATTGGCTCGTTCATGACTATCGGCTGCCTGCCAAAACTCAATCGGATCTTTGACAAAGGCGGGCATGCAACGTCCAGGTTCAACATGTTCTAGGACTTCTTCGCTTTTTTTCCTGATGCCTTCGTACTG
>NZ_JAVJNG010000237.1:0-254 GCF_038806185.1 Domibacillus sp. 8LH
GGATAGAGCGGGAAGAAGAGGATCTTCTCACAGCCCGCCTCGACCATGGCCCGCACGCGGCTCTCGGTGGAGGGGTTGCCGTAGCGCATGCAGAAATCGACCATGACGCGGTTGCCGTAGAGACTGCGGATCTCGGCGGCGATGGCGGCTGTCTGATCCTTGGTGATCGTCATGAGCGGGCTCTCGCCCTTGTCATGGTTCCAGATCAGCTTGTAGTTGGCGCCCGACGAGAAGGGGCGCTTGGACAGGATCAG
>NZ_JAVJNG010000238.1:0-253 GCF_038806185.1 Domibacillus sp. 8LH
GCCCATGACGGCGTGCGAGGCGCGCAGGCCGAAGGTGCGCGCGAAGGTCTCGAGCGCCTTCACCGTCGAGCGGCGCCGGCTCTGGTTCGGCGCCTCGATGACCATGATCGCGTCGGCATCGAGGGCGGTGAAGACGATGCCCAGCGATTCGATCTGGTTGCGGCGGGTGATCTCGTAGCGGCCCGACAGTTCGTTGTCGGGCCTGAGCCGCCCGTGGTCGTCGAAGAGCCCGTTGAACCATTCGACATTGTAG
>NZ_JAVJNG010000239.1:0-253 GCF_038806185.1 Domibacillus sp. 8LH
GGCTAAGTCGATACTCTCCCGCTCTCGGCTGATGTCTTCCCGGCCGCAGGCATTACTCTCAAGACGTTCGGTTTAGTGTATGTATCTTCAAGACAGTAGCAATCCAAGCTTAATACCGCAATGGAGTTTATCTCACCATAAGAAAGTACAATTAATAGCTTTGAATAAATTAGTTTCGATGTTAATATTGTAAATAATGTAAATATAAAGAATAGTTATGACAATAAACTAAAATGGGGAAGGAGCGCTTATG
>NZ_JAVJNG010000023.1:0-65784 GCF_038806185.1 Domibacillus sp. 8LH
CATCCCGAACACGGCCGTTAAGCTCTTCAGCGCCGATGGTAGTTGGGGGTTTCCCCCTGTGAGAGCAGGACGCCGCCAGGCAAACAATGAGGACAGCGAAAGCTGTCCTTTTTATTTTTCGGATTACCTTTATATAGTAAGCCTGCTCTAATCATTTGAGCGGGCTTTTTGCATGACTAAAACCGCTACCTTATTTTTAGGTCTTATATTTTCGCTACAAATTTTAACATAAGATGTTAATAACGGTTTATAGAATTTATTGGCAATCTTCTATATAGTTTATTCTATAAGGAGATGAAGGTATGATTGGTATGAATATTCGTGTGCTGCGCAAAAAGCACAAAATGAGTCAGGAAATATTGGCTGAGAGGGTCAATGTATCTCGTCAAACTGTGGCTAAATGGGAAAATAAGGAAGGATTACCTGATATACATAAGTGTAAAATACTAGCTGAGATTTTTGAGATCACATTGGATCAATTATCCAGCAATATGGATGTAGAAGAGATAGAACAGCTTGGTCCTAAAGGTAAACAGTTCTTTGGTGTTGTGAAGGTGGGCGAGCGGGGACAGATTGTTATTCCGAAACAGGCACGGGAAATGTATCAAATTCATGCAGGTGAAAAGCTTATAGTGTTGGGAGATGATGCCACAAAAGGGCTTGCTGTCTTAAAAAGTAATTATTTTTTAGAATTTGCAGATATGATCCGTAAAGCCGAATCAGCCGGAGAGGAATCAGAATGAGTAAAATTATATTCTTTTCAATTCCCGCACATGGCCATACCAATCCAACACTTCCGGTTGTCACCGAGTTGGTAAAAAGAGGACATGAAGTTTGGTACTATTCGTTTGTAGAATTTCGGGGAAAAATAGAACAAACCGGGGCTAAATTTATTTCTTGTGATAAATTTTTGCCTACTGTATCAGAAGAGGAATTGAACCGTAAGGCTGGAAAAGATTTTGCGGCTTTGATTGAAATGGTGGTGGATACGACAATTGCATTGGATGAAAAGGTATGCGCGGAATTAAAAGAATTTCAGCCGGATTGCATTGTATCGGACTCCGTATGCTTTTGGGGCAAATTATTCGCCAAAAAGTTAAGAATCCCATATGTCTGCTCGACAACATCCTTTGCATTTAATCAGCATACGGCCAAACTAATGAAACGAGGCATAAAAGAGCTGTTTCGAATGATTACTGGCATGCGGCGTATCAACAAAAAAATACAATTGTTAACGGCTAATGGATATCAAGTGGATCGTTTTATATCCATTATCCAAAATGACAATGAAACAGATACCATTGTGTATACGACAAAAGAGTTCCAGCCCTTGGCAGACACTTTTTCTGACAGATATACCTTTGTCGGCCCTTCTATCCGACAGTCTTCTAAGACACCGGTTGTTAAAAAACAAAGAAAAGTCATCTACATTTCACTAGGTACAGTACTTAATCAAAATAAAGGCTTTTACCAAAGTTGCATACAAGCATTTACAGACAGCGATTATGAAATCGTAATGTCCATTGGTGAGAAAACAGAGAGAGCTTCTCTTGGTCACATACCAAGCAATTTTATGATAAAAAACCGTTTGGATCAGGTCGCTGTTTTACAGAAGGCAGATGTATTTATTACCCATTGCGGAATGAATAGTGTGAATGAAAGCTTATATTATGGAGTTCCGATGGTGTTATATCCATTACATAGCGAACAAGGGCTAGTGGCTGACCGGGTAGCCGAGCTTGGAGCAGGAATCAAACTGCAGGGAAACAAGCCAAAAAATATTGCTAAAGCGGCAGCTGAACTACTAAGGGATCTGAATTATTACAAAAATGCACAGAAACTGTCAGTAAGTTTTCAGCATGCAGGAGGAGCATCAAAAGCAGCGGATGTAATCCTGGGTAAAGTGGGAAAGGAATCTTAATAGCCTGTAAAATTTCTTGAATAAATGATCGGAATCCATATCATAAATGTACTTAATGGCGTTCCGTATTACTAGAGTTTTTTATTTCATGACCTTCTGGAGGACATAACTCTGTCCCTTAATTATGGTTGGGTAAAGCAAGTGGGTTTAAATAGTGCTGTACATGACGGCATGTAAATTTGTTCACTGTCAGCAGTAAGCGTAAATGTTAAAATAAGAAATTTATAATAGAAAATGCTGATAAAAAGGCAGTATGATGTAAGAGACATCATACTGCCGTGCTGCGTATTCGCTATATTATATATCTTTAAGAACGTGAATAAGAATAGTACTTTTCCAACACTTCCAAAGTGGTTTCTTTTGCTTTTTTGATGACTTCTTCCGGATCCATTTGATAATATTCTGGTCTAAACAGCTCAATGGATACTGCGAAATCATAATTTAATTCTTTTAATCTTTTCAAATGTGCTTCTAAATCAATGACACCGTGTCCAGGCCATACTCTGTCTGTATCGCGCATTTGGCCAACTGGAAAACCGTCTACATCGTTAATATGGAAAATAAATAATTTTTCTGCTGTTTCATCTGTTACATCTTCTAGTCTTGACCCCATTCCAGTGAATTGGAAAGTATCATATACAAGACCCACATTGTTTCTATCAACCGCTTTTACAATCTGGTATGCTTGCGCGAACGTATTCACTGTATTTTCCGGAATTCCGATAAATTCAAGGGCAATCTTTACTCCATAAGGCTCTGCTAAATCAGATAGAAGGCTTAAAACACGGATACAGCTTTCATTTACTTCTTCCGTTAATGTTTTTCCTTTTTCTGTTACATCAATATTAGAAGGCACAACACAAATATATGAGCAATCGATTTTTTTACAGATCTCTAAGTACTCTTTGAATTCTTCGATAACGGCTTCTTCATCTTCTTTTGTGCGGTTATTGAAAAAGCACAGTGCATTTAGAGAAAGCGGTTTAATGTGATGGGTGTCAAAATATGCTTTTAAATCGTCTAATGTATTTTCTTTTAAATAATCTTTCAGCTGGTCGATTGAGCGAATTTCAATAAAATCGTAACCGTGTTTTTCACAGTAATCTAGGTTTTGTTGTAGAGAAGCGCTTTCAAATGTTGTTCCTTCGTTGAATGCTAATTTCATGGGTATTCCTCCTGATAAGAAATAGATTTCATCTATTCTTTTATTAACACTTCACGTGTTTTGATTTTTGTATGCGCTTTTAGTTTAATACATCTGTTCCTTTTCGACTCTGCAAAATCTTGCTTAAAAATTGCGGTTTGGTGCTGTTTTTTATTCGCTGGATCCCTTTTAGCTAAGGGTGAGAACGTTTTAAAAAGTACCTAAGGTGAATGTACCGTGTTAAAATAAAACTATTCACCTGGTTCCCGTATCATTATCTTTTAAGCCCGTCTGAAAAAACAATGATGTCCAATCAGGGTGACAATGTGTGAGAGGTGAAAAAATGAATTTCTATATTCCAAAAGTAGAACCAGGCATCAAGACAAAAAAGGGATTATATTTTTATGAACCTTCCGCTTTAACGAAAGAACTCTATCATTATGTTCTATGGGGCGGTGAATATATAGTAGATGTTCCATACAGCATCACACGCGACTACATGAAGTCTTTTATCCTTTTTTATATCAAAAAGGGATCCATGCATTTTCACTATTTAGGCCAATCATTTACAGCCTCCAAAGGTGAGATTGTTCTTTTGGACTGTAAAGAAAAAAATCACTATCACTCAGCGGAAGAAACAACCTTCCAATTTATTCACTTTACCGGAAAGCATACGCAGGATATGTATAACGAGTTATATAAAAGAAAGGGATGTGTGTTCAAACTGCCCACTGAAAAAAATAATATCCCTCATATTTTATCTCTTATGGCGTCAAACCAGGAAATAGACTTTGAAATCTCTCTTCAAATTTATGAGCTGCTCGGCAATTTATTAGAAAGCACCCGCAGTACGTTTGAAAAAAGAGAAGTGAAAGCTGTAAACATACCAACGGAAATTCAAGCTGTACTGGCGTATATTAGCGAACATTTCTCATCAAAAATTACGGTCGAGCAGTTGAGTGAAATATCTAATTTAAGCACGTATCATTTTTGTCGTACGTTTAAAAAATATATAGGAACCAGCCCTCATCAATATCTCTTAAATTACAGGCTGATTCAGGCTAAAAATTTATTGGTGGAAACCAGCCTGACCGTCGAGCAGATCAGTATTGAATGTGGGTTTAATGGGATAGGTCATTTTATTAAAGCATTTTCTCAATCAACAGGAGGCATTACCCCTGGGAAGTTCAGAAAGCTTTGTTTTTAATAAGAGGAAGTTTAGACATGTTCTGCCTGCAGGCACCATTGTGGCAGGTTAAAAATAATAACAGTTAAGCAGAAAAGAACGTTGACTGAGGGGATTAACAGTAAAAGCATAACAAGATGCATGGTTGTTATTCATATATGTTCATTTAAAAAAAGAAGTAGGATGGCGCATAGCCATCCTATTTTGATTCATATAGCAATCGCCGAGTACAAAAATGAACAAAAAGAATCTGTTGTAAAGGCCGCGACTTTTCATCATCCTGAAAGCTCAGCCATTCACTGAACAAAAAATTCAATTCATTTTGTTCGCTTTTTTATTGAACCAGCGGATAGATCCAAGTTGGCTATGTGGATGCTGAGCTCCCTCAAATTTATTATATTCACCTTCTAATTCACCTAAAGAGTTTTCAAAAAGATGCTTTTCATTAATCTTAAACACGCCAAAAGCAATGAGTTTGTTAATTAATTCCGTACGTCTATTTTCTACTGCTTCCCGAAGAATCATCTCAATTCCTCCTTGCCTTTTATTCGTTTTACAGAAAATAAAAAGGCTCTTGTTATAAACAAGAGCCTCTGGTGATCCAGTCGGTTTTTCTAAGTTATATAAACATTTTAATTCATATTATACCTACTTGTCAAGTCGGTTTTCGAAAGGGTTTTTTGTATACCGGATAGTCAGGATGGTTAATAAAAGAAGAATATATTCCTGTAGCAAAGTGGCTGCTCCTATAACATAACGAAAATAATCAAAAATAATGTATACCATTTATTTTTGCAAAAGTGTATGTTACGTATGTGCACTCTTTAAGTTCGTTTTGTCGATGGAAAAGGTTATACACTCTCTTTGACGGCAGGAAGACAAGCGGCATTTCCTTTTTTAAAAGAGGCAGGCTGCTTAACGGAAGAGTAAGGGAGCGGCAGCTGGAAAGAACATTGATCCGGTCAGTACACCGAAGGAAGCGGGCATTGATTACCCTTTATTCGTTTTCATTTATCCAGGCGCATCAAACAGGTGATGTACATTCCGTCCCCTGATGCCGGCCCCATTAGTCAGCAGAGTCTAGGCGATAAGACCAGCACAACTTAAATTGTGATTCAACAGTTTGTCCAAACTGCTAAATAAGTATGAAAAAGCTCATGATTATCCGGTTGATAATCATGAGCTTTTTACGTTCTTATAGAGCAATATAACAATAAAAACTTATAGGTGTTTTTAATATTTCGTAAAAGTGTATGTTTGTGTTTACTCAAGGTAAACGCTCTTAAATTATTTTTATACAAGAAAGCAATTGTTCGCTCCTTTACTTACCTGCTTTAAAAGCAGGGAGAGGAGCTGTATTTTCTTTTTTACTGGCAGGCAGGCTGATGACTTGCTCTGCAGGCTGCTCAGTAGAAGAATGGGAAGGGTCAACTGCCGGAAAGAGGATCGTAAAACAAGTGCCTTTGCCTATTTTACTGTCCACTTTAATTTCACCCATCATCGCTTTTACAATACTGAAAACCACCATTGTGCCAAGCCCGGTACCGTCTACTTTTGTGGAAAAGTAAGGGGTTCCCAGCCGCTCAATTTGTTCATTTGTCATGCCAACTCCTGTATCTTCCACTGTCATGACTATTTTTCCATTCAGCTCCTGAAGCTTAATGATTAATTTTCCTCCATGAGGCATGGCCTCAATGCTGTTTTTTATAAGGTTGATCAGGCATTGATGGAATTTTTCACGTTCACCGGCAACATGGATCGCTTCTGTTTTTTGGATATCAATCTCTACGGTGTTTGCCAAAGCAAGAGGCGTTACGTTTTTTAGGACCGTATCCAGTTCTTTATTCAATTCCAACATCTCTATTTTTTCTAATGAAGGTGTAGCAAATGTAAGGTAATCGGTAATAACGGACGCTGCTTTGTCTAATTCTTCAAGAGAGATGGAGATATAAAGATTTTTTTCTTCTGCGGTAAGACTCTGATCACTCAGTAATTGAATAAACCCTCTAGTAGCTGTAAGCGGGTTTCTTACTTCATGGGAAATGCTTGCAGCCACTTCACTCACTGATTTTAACTTTTCAAATTTTCTGATTTCTTCGGCGAGGGCTATATCATTTTTTGCTTTCTCGATAAATTTAACAAATAACAGAACGCCAGCTATTTGAAGGTATAGGAATACGATAAAAGACAGAAGATCTTTTGTATTCATGATATTTGAAACAAATAAACTGAGTGTTGTCCCTGTAAAGAGCGCTGAAAGAAAAGCAACTTCCATAACGCAGCGCATTTTTTTTGTTAAGTTAACCGCTCTTTCAAAAAAAGGAATCGTAAACCAAAGAGAAATAAACAAGATTGTGCTGCCTGCTAAATTGATATAGAAGCCGGAACTACCAAAGCCTAAACGATAAGTAATTAAAATGAAAAACAAAAGAAAGGCAATTCTGCGGCCACCATAAAAAGCACCGACTATAAAGGGGACGTAACGCATATCGATCAACTGGTCAGGACCAATTGAGATAGAGAACGTCATACATAAGACAATAGCACTTCCAGAGGCCAGAAAAATTAACAGCTTGTTTGTTAATTGATGAATCTTCTTTTCAATAAACTTAAGGTATACAAAGAAAAAAAGAAAAATAAAAAATAGATTTAACAATAAGATTTGAAGATCAGAAAATACGTTAATCACTTCTTTTACTCCTTCCTACTGTTGCTCATCAATTTATGTATACAATGAAAAATGACTGCTTAATCAGACCGTCAAGACATGCAATAATCTATGAACCTTTCTTTTTTTATTATCCTACAAAGTAAGTGATATCCCTACATTTTTTATGCGTCAAATTACGACAAAAGCGGCATCGGTTAGTGTATCCTTTCTAAAGGAAAAATAGCAAAACGGATTAATTGCTCTCTTTTTGAATAGTATGCGGGTGTTTACAAATGCAGGTTACGTTGGTAAAGGTAAAAGAGAAGAATTGGTCCGCTCATGAAGGAAAAGCGAGTACCGTATCTCTTTTATAGCGGATAAGTTCGTGTGAACGCAGACATTGTCCAGTATTCTGAGTAGGTGAGAGTGGTTGATCAACGAACCGCCTTATCGCTGATTACGTGACGGGTCTAATGTTATGCGGTTGCAATGTAACAAATGAAATTCGAGTGTAGGAGGAGATAAAATGATTGAAAGCTTTCGAGAGTACGTAAATCGGTCTGAAGCAGCTTACAAGGCTGAAAATGAAATTATAGAGGACAAGCTGAAGGCGGGTATTAATGGACTTGAATGGCTCGTTCTGAATACACTCGTGGATGAGAGACGGAGTGAATCATTAAAAAACTGGACGGAGTCGGCAGTGGTAAGACTATCCGGAAAAGAACCGTTAGAATTGTTTATAGATGCTGTGCATGTTGATCCGCTGACATTTTATGATCGTTACAAATTAAATTGGCACGTTACGTTTGACGAGGCATTGACATATTTAGCGCTTTTAAGAGAGCGTGATTATGACCGCTATTTTAACGTTTTGCAAATGATTTATCAAAAATGAGGTGCGGAGCCGGCTGCTTCTTTAAGTGAAAAGTCGGCTCGCTTTATTTTCCCGGCTTTTTACGAAGCGGACAAGCACCGGAGTGCAGATCGCTGTGCCAGGTCAGAACCGAGGTAATGCTGTTTGTTTATTTCAAAGAGAACTGGATAGGCCCAGGCGATTGAAGAGGAGCATGTTATCGAGCAGAAAGCTAAAAAACGAAAAAGAAGTACAGCGGCATTCTCGGTGACTTATTCAGTGAGCATGAATACAGCCCGCGTTGGTAAAACTACATGTGTGTTCAATTTAGCAGCAGTTATGTTGATGAAGTATTACATCTTCGACAGTTTAGGATAAAAATGCAATGGTATGGAGCTAGTTTGATGTGTGGAAGGAGTTAAAAGATAATGGCAAACAAAGATAAGTCTTTAACTGGATCGATTGAGACAAATGAAGAAGTACGTAACCCTAATGCAGATCCACAGGAGAACTATTTAGAGCCGAAAAAAGACGAGCCAAGTGACCAGTTTATATCCGCTGATATAAAAGAGCTAGAACCCGTTAAACCATCGTTGAATGAAATCAAACGTAAGGATAGCGATCAAAAACACACAACCAAAACATGACTGGCCCAGAAATTTTGGAAAGATATATAGTCTTTAATATGTACACATACATCTGAGTCTAAATCCATAAATTGAGCGGAGCATAAAGGTTAATGTGTTTTGTAAAAGAAGGGCTGTTCAAAAAGCTAGTTTTTACTGATTTTGAGGACAGTCCTTGCTGTTTAAGTTTACATACGCTGTCAGGGGCTGCTTCATGTATAAAGACATAGAGGTAGAAAAAGTGACCTTTCACTAAATGAAAGATCACTTCATGATTATTTTATAACGATGACTAAATTGGCCACTATAGCTTCTGCCTATTTATTTGCCATACAAGTAAGCTTTTTGATAGTTAAGGCTCATTTTTCCCGTCATTATGAAGCAATTCTTAAAAAGAGGGTTTTCAGTCGTTAAGAAGCTATATTTCTGCAAGCTTTTGCACATTCACGGCAAATTTGAGCGCATTCCTGGCAGTAAGTATCTTTGAACGCTGCGCATTCTTCTGCACATGCTTCACAAATAGCAGCGCAAAGCTGGCAGTATTGTTGAGAGAATGGGCTGTTGCGGCCCGCAATAGATGCTGCCTGCAAACAAACTTGAGCGCAATCTTGTAAGGTTTGGATACATTTGATTCTCGTTTGGATATCCAATTCCTTTAAGCAGTTAGTTGTACACTCTTCGCAAGCTCTGGCACATTTTAAGCATGCTTTAATGCACTGGTCTACTGCTGCTCTTATTGAGGATGTTGATAATACGCTCATTCTACCCGCTCCTTAGAAAGTGAATTTTAAACAATATTGATTCTATGTCGGTCATTTTCCTTTATGACATTCTTATAAAAGGTCCTATAACCAATAAAGGATGATCCATATTAGTTTGACTAATATGGATCATCTTCTTATTCCTTTACCTTGTGTAAGAACAGTCATGTAGAAACTGCCTACTTAAAAATGGTGATTAGCTATCAAGTCACTTTTTTTCAGAATGGTTGTAAATCGCATAAAACAGAAGAACATAAAAAGGGACCGAAAAAGATAGAAAATCATAGAAGCTGATGAAGTCCATGTATCGTACTCCTTTCATACTGACTGACAGGAACTCTTGCTGCATCTCAATGTTAAATAAATAAGCCCTCTGCTTTGAGTCAGGGAGACCGTGAAACAACACTCTTAGCTGTTTTCAGTAAGCATTGACTTTTTGCACTGTAATTAGTACGTTTCCTTGTTGTATTCTCTGTTACTGTTCCCGGTATTTTGTCCATATACCCTGGCAGCCAGAAAATGTGTTGCAAGGCTAAGGTACTCCAGCGTGATAGGGGTTATACGATTTGGCGCAGAGACGGATTGCTGCTAAGCGCACTTCGCTTTATTTAACCATTCTAGTGCTGTACGTTATAATGGTAAAAGCGTCTGTCTAGATTGGATAGATGTCAGTTAGCTTCTTCATTGAAATACATAAAAGGATTGGTGAACAAAATGGCAATCGTTGATGTAACGGTTATTCCTGTTGGCACACAAACACCAAGTGTCAGCAGCTATGTGGCAGATATCCAAAGAGTATTAAAGGAATATGAGGAAAAAGGGGAGATACGTTTTCAATTGACACCCATGAATACGATCATCGAAGGCGATCTGCCTAAATTGTTTGAGGTGATTCAAGCGATGCACGAAGTCCCTTTTGAAAAAGGACTTGCCCGAGTGTGTACAAATATTCGAATCGATGACCGCCGTGATAAGAAACGTAAAATGGAAGATAAAGTCGAGCGGATAAAGGGCCTGCTTGAAGAATAAGAACTTTTGCGCGTAATGGGATCTACAGAGAAACAGGAGAACTGATCAGTTCTCCTGTTTTTCATTTTCTTTAAAATTCTTCATATACAGCGGGATCCTGATCGTTAATTCTACCGTCAGGGCGGGTTAATTCTGAAATCAGGCTTATTTCTGTTTCATCGAGAGAGAATTCAAAAATAGAGATGTTTTCAATTTGCCGTACAGAAGAAGCGGATTTCGGAATAGAAACGGCTCCCAGCTGATAATGCCAGCGTAGAACAATCTGTGAAACGGACTTGTTATGGTACTGGGCCATTTGCTGAATGGTCTCATTTTCTAACAGATGATTTGCCCGGGCTAATGGACTCCAGGATTCTGTCACAATGTTATGTTCTTGATGCCATTTTCTTTGCTGCTCCTGATTGAAAAAGGGATGCAGCTCAATTTGGTTGACGCTTGGCTTAAAGCCCGTTTCTTTTTCCAAACGCTCAATATGCTCAGGCAGGAAATTGCAGACACCAATGGAGCGAATAAGACCCCATTTTTGGGCGTCAATTAAGGCCTGCCACGCTTCTACATACAAGTCCTGCTTCGGATTAGGCCAATGAATTAGATATAAATCATAATAATCGAGGCTGGCGCGGTACAAGGATTCTTGAATGGTTGTGACGGCTTTATCATAGTTTTGATAACGGCCCGGCAGTTTAGAGGTAATTCGCAATTCCTCCCTTGGAACAGAGCTGCGCTTGACAGCTTCGCCCACGGTTCCTTCGTTTTCATAATTATACGCAGAATCAATAAGCCGGTAACCTGCATGAATGGCATTTTGGATCGCGCTGGCACCTGCATTCCCGTTAAGCGCATATGTACCCAAGCCTATAACCGGCAATGTTAGCCCGTCATTGAGTGTAATCTCTGGAACTTTATGCATGATCCATCCCTCCTTTAAGTATATTTCTATGTTACCATAATTAGGAATGAGCGTCAGGGATTAGCGCCGCTGGGATCAATAAAGCAAATAGTAAACAGAACACCAGCAGGATCATTTCATTTCGCAGCCAAGCACATGCCGCTTTCTTTATACAATCCTTTGCGGTAAGTTATAATACATAACAGGAATGAAACGTTAATGGTAATGGAAAGGTCTGTGAATATGAAAAAGGTTATAGTAGTAGGAGCAGGGATTCTCGGGGCATCAGCAGCTTATCAATTAGCGAAACTGGGTGCTGAGGTCCTGATTATAGACCGCAAAGATAAAGGACAGGCGACCGATGCAGCTGCAGGCATTATCTGCCCTTGGCTGTCACAGCGGCGCAACAAGGCCTGGTACCAGCTCGCAAAGGAAGGGGCACGTTTTTACCCCGGGTTGATCGAAGAACTTAAAGATGAAGGCGAGACAGAAACGGGCTATGCTCAAGTAGGTGCTCTCAATGTCCATCACGACATAGAGAAAATAAAGAAAATGGCAGAGCGTGCCGAAATACGAAAAGCAGATGCACCGGAAATCGGTGAGGTTGTTTTGCTTGATGAAAAAGAAACCCGGGATCGATTTCCACATCTTTCTGAACAATACCAGTCTGTTTATGTCAGCGGAGGCGCCCGTGTGGACGGCCGTGCACTGCGCGATGCGCTGTTGCGGTCCGCACAAAGAAACGGCGCCATCCTTGTAACAGGGAATGCTGTACTTCAATACGAGGCGAACCGGGTAACAGGAGTCACGGTTGGCGATGAAAGCTATTCGGCTGACGAGGTGATTGTTTGTGCAGGTGCCTGGGCAAATCAGCTGTTAGCGCCTTTAGGCATCGATTTCAAAGTAAGCTTTCAAAAAGCACAAATTTTGCATGTGGAGGTTCTAGACGCGTCGGGCACAAGCACATGGCCTGTTGTAATGCCGCCTTCTAATAAATATATTTTAGCTTTTGATCACCAGAGGGTTGTCATAGGGGCGACTCATGAAGATCCTGTGGACGGTTATGATACACGCATTACGGCAGGCGGCATGCAGGAACTCTTGGACAAAGGCTTAGAAGCAGCGCCTGGTTTATCGAATAGTACGTTTCAGGAGATAAGGGTTGGCTTTCGTCCCTACACCGCCGATTTCCTTCCGGTGATAGGTCCTATCCCTGGCTGGGAGGGTCTTATCGTAGCGAATGGGCTTGGGGCGTCTGGTTTAACGACAGGGCCATATCTCGGGAATCAGCTGGCAAAGATGGCGCTCGACATGGATATAGATATCAATATTAGTTATTATGATGTTCAAAAAGCAATGGGGGATAATTGATCTTCCATTGCTTTTTGTCTTTCAAGAGAGATACCTCACAGAGTGAACGTGTAAGCTGATCGGTATTGACATATGTTCAGCCAGAATAAGCCTTTTTGTGCTGGGGTTTGCAAGGACAGCGGTTGGAGGGTTTAATACAACATGGAAATTTATATGGTATTTTAGTGAAAACCATCTACTTCTTCTCAAAGTGGATGGTTTTCTAATTTTATTTCATTTATTTATGAATACCTAACAAAAGGGAAGACTACATAAAACAGTACATTTTAAGAGGAGTTAATCATGGAAATATTGTCAAAAAAATTCGGGAATATACAATGTAACAGTGAATATGAGGAACTGCACCGAGTGATTTTATGCGAGCCTCAATTTATGACTATACGGGATGTGATTAATGAAACGCAAGAGTATTATAAGCATGAAAATATTAATATTGACCGTGCAATACAGCAGCATAATCAGTTTTGTCAACTTCTTAATGAACACGGAATAGAGGTGATTAAGCTTTCACCTTCTAAACAGTATCCGGAGCAAGTCTTTACTAGAGACATCGGGTTTACAATCGGCCAAAATATTTTTACTGCTGAAATGGCCGCGGACATCCGGCAGGGAGAGGAACATGAGCTGAAAAAATGGCTTGAGTCAGAGCAAATTTCTTATCACGCCCTAAGCGAAGATTCGATTGAAGGCGGGGATGTCATCGTTGATGGACACAATCTCTATGTCGGGATCAGCAGTCGAACAAATAAAGCATCCATTCAAGAACTTACACGTTTATTACCGGGATACGAGATCCTCCCTATTTCTTTAAATCAAAGATATTTGCATTTAGACTGTGTTTTTAATATTATTTCGCCAGAAGAAGCATTAATTTTCCCAGAAGCCATTGACCAAATTACAGTAAATATGCTTTCATCAAGATTCGATTTAATTGAAGTAACTGAAAAGGAGCAATTTACACTTGGAACAAATGTACTTTCAATTGGACGAAAAAAGGTATTTAGTCTGATGGGAAATCATGATGTAAACAATCGCCTCAGGGAGCGGGGGTATCATGTAATTGAGGTTGATATCACAGAGATTATTAAATCCGGAGGCTCTTTTCGCTGTTGTACATTGCCGATTCTACGTGGGTAAGACAAGAAGCTTCAACGGATAACAAGCAGGTACGGTAAAGTCATTTATCTTGGCAAATAGGCTTGGGGCGTCCGGTTTAAGGTTGGGGCCATATCTTGGGAACCAGCTGGCAAGGACGACACTCGAAATGGCTTTAAGCATAAATATAAATTATTATGATATTTAAAAAGCAATGGGGATAGTGGATCCTCCATTGCTTTTTGTCATTTCAAAAACACTCTTTCCTTATTTAGGAGAGGGAGCTTTCTTTTATCCAAGTTTTCATATTCAGTTTGTTTCATCCAGCGCAAAACTGGAGCTGGTTTGTTACTGTGATCCTTTTTATATATCTGTATTTAATAAAGCAAGCTGGTCCTCCGGCAGTGCCTTGGTTTTACCATCACTATTAAGAACATTGCGCCATGTGTAACGTGGTTCATAGCCGAGGACCTTCCGGGCTTTATCGATGGCCATAAGAGTCTCATGTCCTTCTACAGGCCTCTTTAAAGAGACATCCGGGAAAAATTTATCCACCAATTCCTGACTAGTTTCTGGGAAAATGGTATCCGGTGCCGTTATATGAAATATGTCAAATCCTAAATTATCCTTTTCGATTGCAAGCAGGCAGGCTCTTGCAGCGTCCCTGACATCACAATAGGCCCACGCATTTTTCTTTTGGACATCCCTTTGTCCTTCTTCACTCCAATGCATGATAGGGATTTTCTCGTATTCATCCGGTTCATACATATTGGCAAAGCGAAGCGCCACAATTTGTGTGTTCGCAAGCTTGTGGAACATTTCGGAAAGGATTTCAGTCAGCCGTTTTGCCATTGCGTATGAGGACTTCACGATGGATGGATGTTCTTCGTCCACAGGCAGGTAACTTAGATCTTCCGCAACAAAAGGGTATCCCAGAACAGTCTCACTGGATGCCCACACAACCTTAGGTATTTTAAGGTCTTTACAAGCTTCAAGGATATTAAAATTAACGAGCATATTATTTTCAAATATGGCCTGGGATGTATTCCGCACATCGGTAGGAATATTCCCTAGGTGCACGACTGCATCACACCCTGCTAAAAGCTGGCAGACCTGGCCATAATCACGTAATTCGGCCTGGATAAATTTTTTTGATTCAGATTCTTCCCTTAATTTTCTATCTGTAGCAATAACGTCATGACCAGCTTCTAATAGAGTTCTTACAGTCCAACGGCCAACTTTTCCTGCTGCACCTGTTACCACTACTTTCATCATTCCACGCTCCTGTTTTTACATTTCGATATCAGTGTAATACAGTAAAATTTTTGTTTTAGAAATGTGATCAGAACATAGTAAAAAATACCGAAAAGCGGCTGTCTTCTCAGTACGTTACACCCAATATCTTTGTTAGAGTTCCCTGTTGCCACTGTTTTATTAGCAGAAGTTCCATATAGAAAATAATGGTGGGCAGGCACTTGTCTGCCACCGGTATCTGAAAAAAGCAAACCACAGCGAAGTGCTTCCGCTGCGGTAACATCAACCGTTAATAGCCGGAATCTTCTGAGGTAAGATTGTCCAGCATACGATGGTTGTATTGCTGCAATGGTTTTTCAGCTGGACCTTCAATTACTTCTCCTGTATACGAAAACCTGGAGCCGTGACATGGGCAATCCCAGGTACGGTCGCCGTTGTTCCATTCGACTTCACACCCTATATGGGTACAGGTTGTATCTACAATATACAGTTTTCCTTCCTCATCTTTATAAGCACCTTTTCTATGTCCTTTGACAGTAATTACGGCACCTTCACCGTTGGATAAGTCTTCAGCACTCTTAGCAGGCAAATCAAGTTTTCCTTTAATTAAATGGGCGGCCACACTAGCATTCTCTACTAGAAAATTTTTCAGGCTTGGATGTGCATAGAATCGCGAAGGTGTATATAAATCTTGATAAACATTTTTTTTGTCCAAAATGATATCTCGAAAGAGCAGAGCGGCGGCAGTCCCATTAGACATTCCCCAGTTCCGGTAACCGGTAGCAATCAAGATATTTGGCTGGCCTGAGGTTATCTCACCGATATAAGGAATTTTATCAAGGGTGGTCAAGTCCTGAGCTGACCAGCGGTATACCATTTTATCAAGACCAAAAACCTGCTGGCCAAAGATCTCTAAGGCCTTATAATGTTCCAGCGTGTTCCTTCCTTGGCCAACCTTATGACTCTGACCGCCAATAAGCACGATTTCTTCTCCATTAATCGTTGCAGAACAGAGTGAACGTGTCGGCTGGTCGGCACTGATATACATTCCGCCAGGATACGCTTTCTTTGTCTTGGCCGCCAGAACATAGGAGCGAACCGCATACATTCTTGTAGAATAAAACCCCAGGCCTTCATAAAATGGAAAATGCGAACAGGCCAGAACGTGGCTGCCCGTGGCACGTCGCCCCTCACGGGTAAGAACGGTTGGCTGCTTTCCAGTTTCAATATTAACAGCCGTGGTGTTTTCAAAGAAAAGCCCGCCTTTTTCCATGATAATTTGGATAAGGTGGGCCAGGTATTTAATTGGATGAAATTGAGCCTGGTTTTTCATAATCAGCCCATTTTGCATATCTATCTCGAAAGGAACCGTGTTAATCAGCGTACCGTCTATACCGATATTTTCATAAGCTTTTGCTTCTTTTTCAATCCTGCGAGCGTATTGATCCGTAGCAGCGTATATACAAGCGTCCTGCAGGCTGAAATCACAATAGATTTGATGTTGTTCTACGGTTTTTTTGATAAAGTTTAGGGCTTCTATATTGGCTTCGTAGTATAAACGCGCCTTGCTCTTTCCGAAATGGCGAATGAGTTCATCGTATAGTAGCTCATGCTGGGCAGTAATTTTAGCGGTAATGGTTCCCCTTGGGCCGTTCAGCAATTTCCCCGCCTCTAAAACGGCAACCTTCAGGCCTTCCTTTGCTAAAAGGTAAGCAGATGTGATTCCGGTGATACCGCCACCTACAATAACCACGTCTACATGAATATTCTTATCTAAAGAAGGAAAATCCGGCAAATCAATAAAACCTCTCCAGTTTGGCTCAGGAACCTGCGGTAATGTTCCGCTTTCCTGATCGTTGTCAGTCATAGAAAATCCTCCATACGGTATTTCGATTATATTAGGGTTTCCTATTATGAAAGAAGTATACGTGATCTGTAATCAGTGAAGTCACAGCTGCTGTATGGAAAATGGTCCGAGGATATTTGTTATTTATAAGTCGTTTACTAACCATCTGAATGAACTGCCCGCTTATTTAGCGAATAATTCAGAGATGATTCAAAAATAGAGGTAAAGGAGCTGCAAAAAAAGCAGCATTTTAAAATGAAAAGAGAAGAAATAAACAATAAAGTTGGTCTAAAGTGTGAAAGAGAGTGTTAGGAGCAAAATAGAGATACTACGAAAAAACAGGTTTTTTTTCTAACAAGCTTTAAACAGTTGCCTTGTAAAGTCATGGCATAGGGGGCAACACTGCTGTTTTTAAGATAAATAAAATGCATAAAAAAAGGGTAATAAAAAGAAGGGGCCAAGTATCTGATGAAGGAAGTATTAGTGAGGGGAAAAGAGGGAGCGTTTTTTCTTTAATGATCACAATAACAGTAAGGTGAAGGGGATGAGAACCATTCAAAAAGTAGAGAAAGCTTGTTGGAGTATGTATATTATATCACTCGTTGTGTTTTGGATTATACAGCAAGTAGATCCTGTTATAGCTCTTGTACCCGCCATAACCTGTGTTCTTGGTCTAATAGGAATAACTATATTGCCAAGTCCCCCTTCTAAAAATGAAAAAGTAAGTGAGACTTTTCCCGGCAAAGAAGATATGATGGATACCTCCTTGCCTAAATAGCTTAGTTTTCTACAGCTTTACGAAGCCTGGCAAGGTGAACGTTGTTTTGTCCTAAGATTTGAACACTTACAGCAAGCTGAAAGAAATTTCAGCTTGCTTTTTTGCAAATAAGGAAAACGTTTACCTTAAAAAGGGGATGGGAGATGTTTTTTAAGCCTAACCTAAACAAGTTTAAGGTATATAATCCCCTTGGTAAATAAGGATTTTTAAAAAATACTTCTGTTGACTGTCATTTTTTCACTAATTAAAACATTGACTTTTACATAATCGTGTTATTATAATGAACCCATTAGGAAAACGTTTACCTTTTTTGAAAAATTTATGTTTTACTCTATTTTAAATTAACGTATATTTTTTATTTGCTAGCAGCTGAGGTACAGAGAAGAGAATTATTCAGAACATTTCATTTGTTGGGATGTTTAAGTAAGCGCTTTATCGTATTAGGGGCTTAAAGGCTGGATAAGAAAGTTTATAGACGCATCTTCGAGAAAAATTATGAGATATAGGAAGGTTGGGAGACATGATGGCAAAAGTGAAAGTTGGTATCGTAGGATTAGGCAGACTAGGAAGACAGCATGCAGAGAATTTGGCATTTCGCATCCCCAATTGCGAATTACTGGCTGTTTGCAGTGTAATTCAAGAAGAAGCTGAACAAGCTCAAAAAGAATGGGGTATTAAATACGCCTACACCAATTATGATGAAATGCTCCAAAATAAAGAGCTCGATGCGATCTTTATTGCTTCGCCATCCGGATTTCATTGTGAACAGATTGAGAAAGCCTTGAATGCTGGCTTCCATGTATTCAGCGAAAAGCCGCTTGGATTATACCTGGAGGAAGCATTGCGTGTCCAAGAGGTCGTAAATAACCATAGAGACCAGGTGTTCATGATCGGTTTCATGCGCAGATATGACAAGTCATATGCGTATGCAAAAAAGAAAATTGAGGAAGGAAAAATTGGCGAACCAGTTTTAATTCGCTGCTATGGACTTGATCCGTCAAAAGCGATCAATGGCTTTATGCAGTTTGCGAAAAACAATTACAGCGGCGGTTTATTTTTGGACATGGCCATCCATGATTTAGACCTGGCTAGATGGTACTTAAGCTCGGAAGCCAAACAAGTATGGGCCATTGGCGGCGCCTATGCTCATCCTGAATTTGAGCAGTTAAACGATGCAGAAACGGGCACCGCACTGGTAAAATTCGAAAACAATAAAATGGGCATTTTTGTAGCGGGCCGCAATTGTGCACATGGGTATCATATTGAAACCGAAATTATCGGTACAAATGGTACGTTGAGAATTGGCACTACTCCTGAAAAAAATATGGTTACGGTATTTGATGATACGGGAGCTGTAAACGAATGTGCGGAAGGGTTTTTAGAGCGCTTTGAACAGGCCTATTTAAGTGAAGCAGAAGAATTTATTTCTTGCATCCGGGAAAACAGACAGCCAAGCGTGACAGTTGAGGATGGTGTGTTATCAACAGCTCTTGGCTATGCGTGCAAGGACTCGTTTGAAACAGGAGAACTAGTTACAGTTCAGTCTCCATATAAAGCGCTTCCGTCATCTATTTAATAAAGGAGGGGCATACTGTTATCCGTTAAAAGTAAGTATGCCCTTTTGGTTTTCATTTGATTGTATAAAAACGAGGTAAAACTCTGCATGACAGAATTTCAAGGAGGACAGCATTATGTTTTATGTAACCGTTATCACCTTTCTTCTATTTACAGGATTTATCGCATGGTATTCATGGTATAAAACGAAAGATGTGAATTTGGAAAGTTCAGATGGCTATTTTTTAGGCGGGCGGAGCTTAACAGGTATTTACATAGCGTTTTCCTTAATTTTAACCAATTTATCCACGGAACAAATGGTGGGTTTAAATGGACAGAGTTATTCTACTTCAATGGTCGTAATGGCATGGGAAGTAACAGCGCCGCTTGCTTTAATTTTTATGGCGTTTGTGTTTTTGCCAAGATATCTGAAAAGCGGGATCAGTACAATTCCAGACTTTTTGGAGCAGCGCTATGATGTACGGACGAGACAAATTATTTCTGTATTGTTTTTACTTGGTTATGCATCTTCTTATCTTCCTACCGTTTTGTACTCCGGTGCAATCGTTTTAGATAGTATTTTTAGCATTTCGGATGCATTGAATACAGGAACGTTTATGACCGTTTTTCTCATTGCACTTGCAACAGGTGTCATTGGATGCTTCTACGTTGTATTCGGCGGAATGAAAGCGATTGCGGTATCAGATACATTATACGGTATATGCCTTATCATTGGCGGGTTCATGATTCCGATTCTCGGTTTGCTTGCACTTGGACAAGGAGACATCGGTTCTGGTGTGGATAAATTACTGCATTCCAATCCCGATAAATTAAATGCCATTGGCGATCATTCATCCAGTATTCCCTGGCCAACTCTTTTTACGGGGTTATTAGTCAATAATTTGTTTTACTGGTGTACAAATCAAGCCATTGTACAGCGAACATTTGGTGCGAAAAATTTAGCGGAAGGACAAAAAGGGGTTTTATATGCCGGCTTCTTTAAAATATTTGGCGCCTTTTACTTGGTTGTTCCAGGAATCATCGCTTTTCACATGTACGGAAACTCTTTGAAAACAGCAGATATGGCGTATCCGCAGCTCATTGTTGATATCGTCCCGGTGGCGTTCTCCGGTTTTTTTGCAGCCGTGCTGTTCGGAGCCATTTTAAGTTCTTTTAACGGTGCATTAAATAGCTGTATTACATTGTTTACGCTGGATATCTATAAGCCTATTTTCAAGCCTCAGGCGAAAGAACAAGAGCTTGTCAAAGTTGGAAAAATATTTACGCTTATTTTAGCGGGTGTTTCTGTTGTGATCGCGCCGTTGGTGATGTTTGCGCCATCCGGGCTTTATACGTATCTTCAGGAAATGTTCGGATTTTACAATGTGCCTATTATCGCGGCTGTCATGGTTGGGTTTTTCAGTAAAAGGGTACCAGCGCTTGCCCCTAAAATCGCCCTGATTACGCACATCATTTTGTATGCACTCTCTAAAGTGTTCTTTGGGGAAATCAATTTCTTGTACATACTTGCTGTCCTGTTCCCTGTATCGGTCTTGGTGATGCTGATCGTTGGAAAGCTTGCGCCGAGAGAAGCGGCTTTCGAACTGGTAACTTCCAACAAGGTGGATTTAATGCCTTGGAAGTACGGGAAGCTTGTGGCTGTCGTTATTGTAATTCTTATGATTGGCGTATATACTTTGTTCTCTCCTATAGGATTAGCGGCAGGCTTATAATAAACCTTAATTTCTTTCACTTTTATGATAACGAGTTAATCATGGCTAATTAATTTTCGGATTTTTACGGATGCACATTTATTACAGGCAGTTCGCCGTTAGCGATACTGCCTATTTGTGCAGCACGAGAGCCGTTTTATACCATTTATTGTTTGCGATGGATACAAGAGGGCAATGGCTTTAATATATGGGATGACAGTCTGCGTGGTATAATAACATCAGTATTTTACATAAATGATATGTACATAAAAAGCAGGGAAGAAAGGAGGGATATTATGAAAGTAAACATACATAGCGTCGCTCGAGAAGCAGGTGTTTCGATTGCCACTGTTTCAAAAGTGATCAATCACACTGGAAGTATTAGTGAGCAGACGAGAAAAAAAGTGCTGGAGGCAATGAATAAACTTAATTATCACCGCGACGTAGCAGCGGCTTCTTTAAGAGGAAAGCGGACAAACGCCATTGGGCTGCTTGTTCCGGATATCTCCAATCCCTTTTATGCGGATATTGCGAGAAGTATTGAAGACCGCAGTCGTGAGTTAGGATTTAGTGTGATGATGTGCAACACAGATAATGACGCAGATAAGGAAAAAACCTATTTATCGCTCCTAACGAGTCAGAGAATCGATGGCCTTGTAGTCTCTTCCGCTTTTCGAAGCACAGACTTGCTCGAAGAGATGATGGAAAAACAAGGAATTCCCATTGTGTTAATCGCTTCTGAAATTCCGAAGCTGTCCATCAATACGGTAACGGTTGATGACTATAAAGGAGGATATTTAGCAACTTCACACTTGCTGTCCTTAGACCACAAAAGAATCGCCATTATCGCTGAAAATGTTCGAAGCAATGAGCCGCGTCTGGCTGCCTTTAAAGATGCGATGCAGGAAGCTGAGCTGCCTGTACCAGATGAGTACATAGTAAAAACGGAAGCTTTAATCCAAAAAGGATACGAAAGTGCCAAACAGCTCCTTTCATTGAAGGAAAGGCCTACGGCTATTTTTGCCTGCAATGACTTGCTGGCAGCTGGAGTTATACAGGCTGCTAAAGAAATAGATTTGAGCATCCCACATGATTTATCGGTTGTCGGATTTGATAATACGGTATTATCCACTACAACCTCTCCCATGCTGACAACCGTTTCCCAGCCGATAAAGGAGATGGGAGCAAAAGTAGTGGAGCTATTAATGCAGGAAATGGAGGCATCCCGGCCTTATAAGGAGCGACTGCTTCTTTCCCCAGAATTAATTGTCAGGCAATCAACAGCTTCTTTGCCTTAAAGCAGATTGTTTTTGGGGAGTGTGGATGGGAAGTCTCAAACAAAAGCCAACCATTTAATTAAATATAGTGAAATGATCCCTTATAGCAGCACTTGCTTAGAGGGATCTTCTTTGTTTTTGAAACAGTTTTTGGGGGGGGGGAACCTAAAACGATACATTTTTACTTAGCATGTGCCGCACAGGAACGCTGGCTAGGTAATGAAAAAAACACGCTCGATCACAGTATAAGAGCAGGAATATTTAGGCGCATTACTGTAACATGCTTTTTTCGACACTGCGTTTTGACACACTGAAAATTAGGGTATTCGAAAAAGACTATGAACTGAAATAGAATTTAGTATGCACTTTTTTGTTATCTGTTCTTCATTTTTCTGTGTGAGGAGGGAAATCCGCTTATGCCATATGCTGCTATCCGTGAAGATCTTTCACTGTACTATCATGTAAAAGGGGAAGGACTGCCAATTGTCTTTATCCATCCGTTTGTGATGGGCCACAATGTTTTTAAACATCAGGAACCCCTTGCTGACAGATATAAAACTATCTTTTATGACCTCGCAGGCCATGGCCAGAGCTCGAAAGGAACAAGTCCTTTATCCATCGAGCTTTTTGCGGAGGACTTGAAGAAACTACTCGATCAAATTGGCATTGAAAAAGCGGTGGTCTGTGGATATTCGTACGGCGGCCTGGTTGCCCAGGAGTTCGCTTTAACATATCCCGAACGGACACTGGCAATAATCTTGTCTGGTGGTTTTTCCGAAATAAATAATCTCACGCCGAAAGTTTTCATTAAATCGGTGATGGCACTGGCAAAAATCCGGCAAATCGGCCTTGCTGCAAAACTCCAGGCAAAGCTGAATAAATGCTTTCCAGAAGATGAGAAAGAGATTTATGAGTACGCCCGAAAATCAGATGCTGCACGTTCATATGAATTTTGTAAAGCAGGACTGCATTACAAATCCACTAACGTCCTTCACCGATTGAACATGCCGATCCTGCTCGTATACGGATCGCTGGAAAAACCCATGCATCATTACCGGATTCCTTTTCAGCAGGCGGCGCCTCAAACAGAAGTGGTATATATACAAAACGGAACTCATCAGATTCCACCGAGATCTTTTTCGGAGTTCAATGCAGTTGTGGACCGCTTTTTGCAGCCAATCAAAGAAAGATGCATGCAGGAGCAGAAAAAGAAAGAAACGGAGTCTTCCTAAAAGGAAGGAAGATAGACGCAGCTTCAAAAGCATTAAAAAAGATCTGTTTTTTTATCCATCAGACAGCAGGACTTTTGGTGAAATAAGAATGCCAGTGAAGCAAATACAAAACAGCCTTGGGGGTTGCGATGAAGAATTTCGTGCGCTTAATAGGACCGTCTTTAATGATTTTGATTGGGCTGCAGCTGCTGGAAAGTGTCGTTGCCACATTTGTGCTGTTTTACAGCTGGCTGCTGGCTGTGCCGCTTATCGACAAAGCTTTCCCGAAAGAAAGAGTACAAGTAACAAAACAAGCGGTTATTTTAGGACTTGGAAGCGGGCTCCTGTTTTTCCTGTTCGTTTTCGGAGGCCTGAAATGGCTGCATACCTATCTTCTGGATATCGGTGAGCTCCGTACACTGCTTATGAAATGGGGGTTCTCTGGCCCTGGAGAGATCGGGCTGGTCTTGGTACTTCTCCTTGCCAATCCGATCTTGGAAGAATTGTATTGGAGAGGGTATATGTATGAAAAGCTGAGAGCAAACGGGAAAGCAGTATACACAATTTTGATGACCGCCTCTTTCTATACACTTTATCATCTCCTTTCGGTAATCCCGATGTTTCAGGGGGTATCCAGCGTTACAGCAATTCTACCTGTTTTAATTGCCGGACTTTTCTGGGGATATACAAGAGAAAAAACAGGATCCATTATCGCAGCCGTGATCAGCCACGTATTGGGAGACCTCGGAATCGTTGCGTCTTACTGGTTTATTCTAAGGTAAAAGAGGACAAATAATATGGTCGATTCGAAATGCATCCCAGCCATGCAGCGGCAGACTGGGAGGGTGTCTTCATTTGCTTACGGCAGATGTCTTCTGATTATTAAATCCTGAGCCGAAAAAGAGGATGTAAGGTCAGTTTTAGTCTGAGGCCAATATTTGCTTTAAAAACTTATAGGCTTGAAATAAAAAGGTTTATCGGCATTAGAAGTAAAAAACCGCCTGCTATCGAATAGCAGACGGTCACGACTTCGGAGGATATCTCCTGTTTTTTCAAGAAGCCCCGAGTCAAGCTTTGCGATGGGCGGAATCGCCAACTTTTAGGTTATGTGCTCAGGACTCTTCAAAGGCGGCGGATATTTTGCGAAATTCTTCTTCATCTTCAATGACGGAAAATTGCTCGTCGTCCTCTATTTTAAGAAAAAAGACGTTGATTTTTTCTGTCGTGTTTTCTTGAATGTCTTCGACAAACCCGGCGGCTGCGTAGTCTGTTCCCTCAAGACTTAACGTTTCGAACACTTCAATTTCCCGCTCCTGATCATTTTCATCTACAAATGTAATGATATCGCCGGCTTCAATTTTTTCCATTTCTGTTCCCCCTTGATATCCTTTTATCCTTATTGTTTCCGTTATTTTACCCAATGGTTATCAAAAAAATCTTCTGGTTCACCAACAGATCTTTGGGTACCGTTTCTTTTGTGTTTTTTCTGCTCTATCTGACATGGGGGAAGTTCCCTGTACCCAATGTCCCTTTAAGCATTCTTCTGTAAGATGAATAAATTCTTGTGCTGCGTGGCTGTTTTCCGAACTAAAAGTGATATTCATCTTCGTTACAAGCGGATGGACGGAATAGGATAAATCGCAGCTTGGCTTGAACTGTGCTATGGCTAAACCCTGAACAAGCATATTGCTTGGCAGATTTATCTAAACAATCTACTCTGTAAGAAGAAGTATCCAGCTTCAAACTGAGAAAGTTAAATAAAGGAGGCAGTAGGATGAAAATTACATACCATGGCCAGTCAACAATCTTAATTGAAACAAACGGAAAATCTCTTGTTATTGATCCGTTTATTAGCGGAAATGCTGCAGCAAAGGTGAAAGTCGAAGATATTAAAGTAGAGGCTGTTCTTTTGACACATGCTCACGCTGACCATATTTTAGATGCAGCGCCTATTTCCAAGGCTAATAATGCACCGGTCGTTTCTAATCCTGAATTGGCTGCATACATGTCCTGGCAGGGTGTCGAAACAATTGGAATGAATATTGGCGGTACTCTGGATCTTGACTTTGCAAAAGCAAAAATGACCCATGCTTTCCATAGCTCAGGCATCATTGATGAAGAGAACAAAAACATTCTTTATGGCGGTATGCCGAGCGGATTCATTATTGAAGCGGAAGGAAAAACAATCCTTCACGCTGGAGATACTGGGCTCTTTGGCGACATGAAAATGATTGGGGACAGACATGATATCGATATTGCCTTTCTCCCAATCGGCGATCATTATACAATGGGACCGGAGGATGCCGTACAGGCTGCTGAATGGTATAAAGCTAAATTGATTATTCCCATACACTACAATACTTTCCCTGTTATTGAACAGGACGGAGATGCGTTTGTGAGGGCTTTGGAAGAGCGCGGCCTAAAAGGAAAAGTGCTTCAGCTTGGGGAAAGTGTAGAATTATAATAAAACGTGAAAAGCTGCTTTCATTAAAGGCAGCTTTTTCTTTTGAAAAATGTCAACGTTTAACCAGTGCCTGAATATCCAACATTTTAATATAAACGCTTTTTTTGTTTCGCGTATATTTTTTGCGATCTCTCCAAGCCCCAGAGTGCTTCAAAAAGAATTTCCTGCTTTTTCAGAGGCATTCTTTGTTCATTTTCCCAGTGACATCTGTGTACTCCTGCATCATACTTTTTCCCCTAAGTGCGCTGTTTAATACGTTCATCTCCTATCAGAAATGGATAACCCATACATAGCTTGTCCAAACATATATTTTCCTCCAGCATCTGATCTTATCGGTGTGAAGGAAACAGCTTTTATTGTCGTTTTTCTCATTCTTGCCACTGATCAGTAAGCGTTCATTTCTTGGTGATTCTCGAAGTATTCCTGCAGGTTTGCTCCGTTTATTGGCGGCCGGCATGCTTTCCACATGAGTACGGTCAATCCATATTTTGAAATCCTTTCATGGATGGATTTTATTGATTGATGCAGTCTAATAAGCGGAGGTGAGTTGAATGCTAAAGAACAGAAGTGGAAAAGGCGGCGTGCCGACTGGAGGCAATACAGGCGGCATTGGCGGCGGCCATACTGGTAAAATGGGTAAATCGGACACGGAGTTTTCTACGGAAAACATCGTGAAAGAAGAAAAAAAACAAAAGAAATAATGATGTATCGAGAGCTTTGACATTACACACAATAAAGGGGATGTAAATATGCCATTCGGTGCTCACGAAACATTGGAAGTACATGAAATCCTATTGGAAAAAGTCAATATGATTACCCATTTTAACCTGTACCTGCAGGAAGCACAGGATCCTGAATTAAGGGATCTTATTATGCGCCACCGGCAGGAGGAAATCCGGTCTTATGATGAAATCGTAGCTTATACACATGATTACAATGCGGCAGCGCCTGTGCCTGCGATGACACATGTGAAAGGCGTATCTCCACAAAACATTCAATATGGGTTGAATAATCCTCCGCAGGTTGGGCCGCGTACCGGAGCTGTACTAGGCGACACAGAAATTGCTTCTGCTATGCTTTGCGCGCATAAAAATGCTGCAAAAAATGGAATGTGGGCCGCCCTTGAAACCGCAGATCCTAATCTGCGCCGTATGCTCCTTAACAGTGCGACAAACTGTGCAAACCAGGCGTACGAAGTATTTTTGTTTATGAACAAGCAGGGGACTTATCAAGTTCCTAAAATGAGCAGCCATACGGCGAAAACATACCTTCATACGTATCAGCCTGCCGGACAGGCTTTTCAAAACCAATATTCCGGGCAGGCAGGCTTTAGCGGCCATACGCCGGGTGCAGGCGGGGGAATGAACCAAAATTTCAACCAGGCTTCCCAGCAAGGCAATTTTTACGGGGGATTACAAGGTAACAGAAACGCACAGTATGGCATGAACGGAAACCTCCCAAATCAAGGCATGCAAGGTTATAGTAAATAACGGCAGCAAAATTTGTTAAATCAACCTCCAAGCCGAGGAGAGTAACGTTTTTTACTTTCAAACAGGCTTGTTTATAGATAGCATAGTGTAAAGAAAAAGCCACTCATCAGTCACTATTGTGACTGGCGGGTGGCTTCTTTATGCGGCTTGCGGGCAGTAAACATTCATAAAACATCCATAAAACTTTAATGAAACAAGGTTATTAACTTAACAAAATTCAGATAGTATTTTTATGCAAACAACGAATTGGTTAAGTAGTATTTTTACATAAATTACAAAATGATAAAAAGGATTTGATTGGAGAATGAAATTACTAAAGAAACATGTATCAGCTGCTTTATTAACCCTGCCATTACTTCAAAGTTCTCTGGGTGGAAATTATGCGAGTGCAGAAACAGCACCAGCAAGCATGCCATCAACCGTAACACCGCCAGCACCGCCGTCTGCAGGATATTTTATTGATCACTACAAAAACAATAATGCCGCCAATAAAACGGAAAGTACAAATCCAGCTATTGGGGTGCTGTCTGGATATAATCAGCTCTGGACACCCGGTGCCACCTGGGATTCAGGCACCAAACTGAACAGCAGTGTGCTTGACGCCAACATTCAAAAAGTAGTGGATATGGCTGCGCGGCGCACTCCTAGTGAGGCAGATGCGGCTTATTTGGATGACCGCCGGAAGCAGAGCTATAGCGTCATCGATGGCCTTGGCCCACTTACCGATATCTATCGAACAAATGCAGGAGCGACGACTA
Source organism: Domibacillus sp. 8LH (assembly GCF_038806185.1). NCBI lineage: Bacteria > Bacillati > Bacillota > Bacilli > Caryophanales > Bacillaceae > Domibacillus > Domibacillus sp. 8LH. Next base: position 27,870 of record NZ_JAVJNG010000023.1, read on the forward strand.
CTATCAACAATATCCCTGCAGATGCTGTGATAAAAAAATACAATGATGAAGGAACCAATGCAGGCAGCACAAGTTCTAATCTAGGCAACATGGTGAGTTTGGTTAATACATTACGCGGCAGCTATTCTTCCACGAACCCGGCTAAGGAACACTTTAATTATCCCCGCCCGTTTCGCTGGAGCAGCACGTCCATTGTTGTGCCGGCCCTTGTTCCTGCCATAAATCCTGATCCGAGCAAGGACGGCGGTTTTCCTAGCGGTCATACCAATGCTGCTTATTTGACTGCATACGCGATGGCTTATGCCGTACCGGAGCGTTACCAGGAACTGCTTACGCGCGCTTCAGAACTTGGCAACAACCGTATTGTCGCCGGTATGCACTCACCGCTTGATGTAATAGGAGGGCGTACAATGGCAACGGCGCTGGCGGCCGCGATTCTGTCCGATCCAGACAACGAGAGTTTGAAAAAAGCTGCTTATGAGGAAGCACACACTAAACTATTAACCCAAACCGGTACAGCGGAAGACCGGTTCAGCAATTATGACAAGAACAAAGCAGAATATACCGAGCGATTAACATATGGATTCGATCAGATTCATTCAACTGCTAAGCCAATGATCGTTCCTAAGGGAGCTGAAGTCCTGCTGGAAACACGCCTGCCTTACCTTGACAGCGAACAGCGCCGCTGGGTTTTAGCCACTACAGGTCTTCCTTCCGGCTACCCAGTGCTGGATGATGCTGAAGGGTGGGGGCGTCTGAACCTCTTTGCGGCTGCGGATGGTTATGGGGCTTTTATTCATAACGTGACAGTAGCCATGGATGCTTCTAAAGGCGGGTTCCATGCATTGGATCAATGGCGAAACGATATCTCCGGTACTGGAAAGCTGACCAAAAAGGGAACAGGTACTTTAGTGCTGCAAGGAAACAATACGTATTCCGGCGGTACACAGATCGACGAAGGCACACTTGAAGGTGAATCAAAGACGGCTTTCGGAACAGGTGATATCACGAACAACGGGGGTACCCTCAAGGAACATGTTTCTGGAGAGCTGACTATCGGCGGAGATTACACACAGTCTTCCAATGGCTCACTTGAGCTTGACCTTCGCAGCGAAAATGATGTACTTAACATCGACGGAGCAGCCATCCTTAAAGGGAAACTGCGCCTTCATTTTTCCGAGAATTATGTACCTGCCGACGGCACCACGATCATCACTTATGATAAGCGCCATCGTAACGAAGTATTTTCTTCCATTGAGACCGAGGGACTGCCTAGCCAGTACAAGGTAAAGATTATCTATAAGTCAAACAGTGCTCATTTAAAGGTGATAAAAAAATAAACGATCTACACCTTGAAAGCTCCCCTGCCTTTAAGGGAGGGGGAGCAACTTCTTAGAACTTCTTTTTCCAATACCGGGAGCGCCCGTTGCTGGCAAACAAGAATCTGCTTATGGAAACAGCGTAAAACCTTGATTTATCAAGGCTTGACGCTGTTTTATTTTTAGCTTAAAGGGGGTTGGGTGATGATTCTTTCTAATAACAAACCGCAGACCTCATCACCTCAAGACAGGCTCCTACGGCCAACTGGAATAAAAACGTGTAACTATTAGGAGTTTTCCTGCTTTATGACTTTAAAGGGGACAGCAAGGGTGAAACCCTCTTTTTCATGCCCGTTAGGACTAAAGCTGTCAGTGGCTCGATATTTTCCAGGAGTAAGATCATATTCCAATTCATCGGTGAACAGAATGATCCTCGATGATGCGTGTGGATGAAGCACTTTACTCCGTTTAGTCAGGTAATACGATTTACAGGGCACTTCATACCACGTCCCATCAATATTTTTTTCAAGAAGAAAGTGTTCTCGATAGCTGAATTCCTTATTGGTGCTGTTTTGAATCTGAAGAACAATACTGTTGCTGAACGTTGTATATTGTTCTTCTTTCATCGTTAGAGTAATCCCGTCTTTTGAACTTAAAAGTTTTTGTATTCTCGACCTTTTAGTCAGTTCTTCATCTGATTTTTCTTGTCCATGAAAGGAAAACGGCAAAAGGAAAATAGTCATTACGCAAAGGGCGAAGATAAGCTGCTTTTTCACGAGAATCTCTCCTTCGGTTGCTTATAAAAAGGGTATTCATCTCACGACAAAGTATTTGTTTTTTGGGGCCTGAATTATTCAGCCTGCCAGCAGGGAAAATATTTAAAGCGGCTGAAACATCCCATGCCATCCACTATCCTGGCTAATTATAAACTGAATACATCATTCCTGCTTGTGTGAGAAGCAGCTTTTCGGAGATGCTAAAACGGCTTGCTTTCTTAATGTTAAGAAGAAAAAGAAGTGATTAGTCAGTGTTTTAATCAAGAGACAATGAACAGAAACAAAAACACAGAACTGTAAATGTGTTCTTTTTATTACATTTTTCAGATTGTTTGCTGAGTGAAACATTATTTGTACAGGCTTATTTTTGTTAAAAGGGGCAAAAAGATTGCTGTAGACCCACTCAAATTGGCTCTGGTACGATGTTAAAGAAGAAAAGGCCGGAGGAAAGAGTATGGATCAGAAATATCTTGATTTAAAGATGGGGGAACGGGGAGCCATCCTCAGCATCTTTGTATATATATGCTTATCTGCTTTTAAATTAACAGTTGGTTACATAGCGAACTCCGAAGCATTACAGGCAGATGGTTTAAACAATACAACTGATATTATTGCTTCTATTGCTGTGTTAATGGGATTGAAAATTTCTCAAAGACCGGCAGATCAAGACCATCCTTACGGTCACTGGAAAGCGGAACCTGTCGCTTCACTGGTGGCTGCATTTATTATGGTTGCCGTAGGCCTTCAGGTTTTGTATACAGCCGCTTTATCTGTTTTTGAACGTACAACTGAAGCACCTGATCCTATTGCGGCCTGGACAGGCCTTTTTTGTGCGGCTGTCATGTATGGGGTATACCAGTATAACCGGAGATTGGCACAAAAAATCAGAAGCCAGTCTGTGATGGCTGCAGCGAAAGACAATTTATCCGATGCCTGGGTCAGCATCGGAACAGCAGTCGGTATTTTGGGTTCTCAATTTGGTCTTCCCTGGCTGGACCCTGTCGCAGCCGTTGTTGTCGGCCTGCTTATTTGCAAAACAGGATGGGGAACCTTTCGAGAAGCGTCTCATGATTTAACGGACGGCTATGACGAAAATCAGCTCGAGGTCTACAAGAAGTCGATTTTTGAAATTCCTGGGGTAAAAGGAATTAAAACGATAAGAGCAAGAAAATACGGTAGCAGCTCTGTAGTTGATGTTGTGATTTTGGTTAGCTCTACTTTAGGGATCGGGGCAGCTCATGATATTTCAGTGGATGTAGAAGATGCACTGACGAAGGCACACGATGTGATTGAAGTACATGTGCACGTAGAACCTAATTACTGATGCGGCTTCTTAGACATTAATTTAAGAAGTAAAATCGTTTCAATATTTTACAAAAAAGAAGCAGAAAAAAATACTTTGATGCTGCTAAAGTACAGAACCCAAAGAGGCAAATGGTTTTTCATCCGCCTCTTTAGGTTCTTTTTGTTGTAGAAAATAATGATGTTTAGTAAAAGTGTTTGTTTTTATTTTGTTTCTTGAACTTGTTTGCGGCCCGTATTCACTTCGATTGTGCGGTCCTGTTCCCGGCCAAAGCCATCAATCTCCAAGCGGTCCTTGAATACTTGGATGACAGAGTACGCGTTAGTATCAGGGGTGTCAAGCATGCCCTGGAAGTTCACATAGGAAATTCCGTTTTTCTCGCTGTAGTTGCCCGCATGATTGTGACCGTTAAAGTAAGCCACTACATTGCCTGCAGACTCCAGCTCCTGTATGATTTCAGCGTCATTCCATGCGTTATGCTCGTTGGCAGGGTACACTGGATGGTGACCGATCACCACGACTTTTTCATGCTTTTGAGCGGATTTTTGAAGAACGTTATGTAACCATGTCATTTGTTCGGAGCCTACGCCGCCATTCCAGGTCTGGGCATTTGCTGCGCCCGTCGCTTTTAGCCCATTATACATTTGCTCGGCTTGCTGATATTTCTCGGAACCTGCTTCATTTGCATAAAAGCTCAGGTCATTGGTGTCTAACACGATAAAACGCCAGCCTTTTTCGGCAAAGTCATAATATTGATTTTCCATACCTAAAATGTCAATCACTTCATCTGTTGGTACTGCGAAGTCATGGTTGCCGAGCACACTGTATTTAGGACCTTCAATTTTGTTGAAATAAGGAAGAATCGTATCAAAGCTCTCCACGTTCCGGTCGATGATATCACCTGTCTGGACAGTGAACGCGAGATTATGCTGATTGAGTTCAGCCGTTGCTTCCTGCAGCTTGCTGATTGAATTCCGGTAATAACGTACGCCTGCTGTATCACAGTCACAATACTGGACGTCCGCAATCAGCCCGAATTCAAAAGAAGGCTTTTTGTCTGTCTGTTCGTTTCTTTCGGCAGATACAGACGTTGAAGCAAATAAAGATAATCCTAATGCGGCAGAAGCACCCATAAACATGAATTTTTGTGCCATGCCTGGTTTTCTGGATTCGATTGACATTTGTGATTCTCCTCTCATTTTTCAACTGACATGTCTATCATAATGTATGAAAGGGAAGAAACTGATAAATTTACCCAATCTTTAGAAATTATTAAAACGTTAATATGTGATTTACAAAGTGTTTAATTAACACTTTAAGAAGATAGGGCGGTCCTTTGCAAGCGAGGCTTATAAATCCAGATGATCAAACTGATATCAAAAAAATTTTATCAAATAGCGGCAAGGCCTGTTAAAAAATACTTACCCAGCCACATCAAACGAGTGTCCAAAAAGGACAGTCTCCAAAATAAAAAGCAAAGCTTGAAGTACCAAGCTTTGCTTTTTATTTTGGGGGCTTATGTTAAAGAATGTATCACTTAGTTTAGATACTGGGTTAAGATGTCTAATCCTGTTTTTAACTCATCTAACGAGTTCGTAGAAGAAAGCGCAATACGCAAATACTTATCAGGTGTAGTCTGCCCGCTAAGAAAACGATCAGAATGAAAAGCTCGTACTCCATTCCTCTTCAAATCTGTTTCCAGCTGCAGGGCATCGTGATGTCCTTGAAGAGGGAGCCAGCGATAAAAACTAAGTCGATGTCCAACATTCTTTTGTAATGGGAAATACTCCAAGTACAAATCATTTGCGGCCTGCGCGAGCCGTTTCTTTTGAGAAATAATGTCGTGAGCCTTGCCGGATAAAATAAGCTCTGTCACAACTTCTGCATCTAAGGAAGAGGTTTTTACGTTAACGTTAAAAATGGCCTGCAGTATTTTCTGGCGAAATGGATCACCAAATACTATATAGGCGACTCGTAGGCCGGAGCATATGCTTTTAGAGGTTCCACAAATATAAACACTTTGTTCCGGGAGTAAATTGAACAAAGGCTGCTGATAATCAGAAACAATTCCCGCTGTCATAAAAGCATGAATATCGTCTTCAATTAAAATTAACCGATGCTTGCGGATCACGTCCGCCAACTCGTGCTTTCGGAAGTCGGACATCATTACCGTAGTCGGATTGCTGCAGGAAGGCATAAGAAAAATACCGTGTATATCAACTTGGCGGCACTGTTTTTCCAATTCATCTGGCAGCATTCCAAACTGATCACCTGGAATAGGGATTAGTTGAATATGAAGCATTTTGGCCAGCTCAATAAAATTGGAGTACGTGTATAAATCGGTTGCAATACGATTACCCGGCTCAAATAGTGCTGTTAATGCGATGGCGAGTGCATTCTGTGCACCTGATACAATTGCAGTATGTTCCTGGTCTGCACGAATGCCGAACGATTCCATCCAGTTCAGCCCAGCCGTTTTTTGATGTAGAATCCCCGTTGGGTCGTTATAATTCAGCAGCTGATTCAAATACTTTTTCTCGGTCACTTTTTGAATGGCTTCTGTTACGATCTCATTGGTCTGTTCAAAAGAAGCGACAAAGCCAAGGTCTATCCAATTTGTCGTTTCATTCGCTGAAATGGCAATAGAACGGGCAGCATTTGGCGCGACAAAGGTTCCGCTTCCCGTGACCGCGTAAATCAATCCTTTTCGCTCACATAATGTGTAAGCGCGGGTAATCGTGGTAAAGTTTAAGTCCAGAAAGTCGGCTAATTCCCGCTGGGGAGGCAGCTTGGTACCTGGGGCTAAAAAGCCGTTTACAATATCCTGCTCAAGCAGGGATGCGATTGACTGATAAAAAGGACGTTTTAATGCTTTTTTATCCGGTTTCCAGGACATTGGGTAATGTTCAAATGAGTTTACGGGCATACAGCACCTCTTGTCTTTTTGTTCCATACAATCATATCATGAATTGTATGGAATTCTAACAGGGAAGAGCGTGATTTAAAAAAGGGAGCCTATTGAAATATCACGCGATAAAAAGAAAAACACCATGCTAAAAACCGTTATTTCACTAAAAATAACGGTTTTTACTTGTTTAAAGATAATTGTAATCCATACAATTATCTTGTTTTTTGTATGGATTTACTATGTTACATTAAAAGAAATTCAGCTATTAGGAAGTGAATGATATGAATAGAAAAAAAACGATATGGAAAGCACTTCTTGCGGCTTTTCCCTATACAGTTCCCATTTTTGCCGGCTTTTTATTTTTAGGAATTGCTTATGGCATTTACATGAATTCACTAGGCTTCAGTGCCATTTACCCGATCCTAATGAGTCTATTTATATTTGCAGGTTCCATTGAGTTTGTGGCAGCCAATCTTTTGCTTGCAGGGTTTAACCCGATGAATGCACTGTTTCTCACTTTGATGGTCAACGCGCGGCATTTATTTTATGGTCTTTCCATGTTGGATCGGTACAAGGGAACTGGAAAAAAGAAGTTTTATTTGATTTATGGCCTGTGTGATGAATCTTTCTCGATCAATTACACAGTGAATGCTCCAAAAGAAGTAGACAAGGGATGGTTTATGTTCTTCGTCACAATGCTGAACCATTTATATTGGGTCGTGGGAGCAGCGATTGGCGGTATGTTTGGCTCTCTTGTTCAATTCAATACAGAAGGTCTTGAATTTGTCATGACGGCTCTCTTTGTTGTGATCTTTATTGAACAGTGGATGAAAGAGAAAAAGCATCATAGTGCCCTTGCAGGACTTGGACTTTCAGCTCTCAGTCTCATGGTTTTTGGCGGAAGCGACTTTATTATCCCGGCTATGATTGCGATTTTAAGTATACTGACTGTTTTTAGAAAACCTTTGGGAAAAGTGGAGGTAGCAGCATGACGATGAGCTTAGCACAGCAGATTATAATGATTGCGATGGTTGTATTAGGAACCATGCTGACAAGGTTCCTTCCGTTCATTCTTTTTCCAGCAGGTAAACCTACACCGGCGTATGTTCAATACCTCGGCAAAGTGCTGCCGTCAGCTGTTTTAGGGCTTTTGGTCATTTATTGTTTCAAGGATGTGCGTTTTCTATCCGGCAGTCATGGCATTCCTGAACTGATTGGGGTGGCAGTAGTGGCCTTGCTTCATTTCTGGAAAAAAAAGATGCTTTTATCCATGGCGGGAGGAACAATTGTTTACATGTTTTTGGTTCAATTGGTTTTTTAATGAAAAAGAAAAGACTTGGCAGGCTTCTTCCGGCTGTTATAGGCGGTCTATGCGGATATGGAGTATGTGTTTAGTATATTCCGGAAGAAAATTGCCTTCAGTCTCATACAGATTGAGCTAACAGCTTCGCAAAGAGGCAAACCTTGATTTCAAGGTTTGCCTCTTTCTTTTGCAGCAAAAACAAATGTGGATTCTTTTCATGAAGCAGAATGAAGCATCGAAATAGAAAAAGAGCGCTCTGTTACTTATTTCGGGCATTTAAACGTTGTACCGAGCACAATAAATACAGGTCTTTTATCAATCTTCTGAAGGACGAAGCTGCTGCAGCTGCTCTTTATTTTGGTTGAGCTGTTCTTGAAGCCGGTCAATAGGCTCCTGATGCTCACTGTTTTGAAGCGCATCGTCAAGCGCATTGTTTGCATGTTCAAGCGCATTTTGGACTTGTTGAATCGTTTGCTGAGTAGGGTGCGATTGAGCTTGTTGTAAAGCCAGCGTTACGTTATCTACAGAATTGTTCAATTGTGTAATCACGTTTTTATTTTTCCAGCTCATTCCTGTATGTTCTGCCATAGCAAGTCCTCCTTTCTCGTATTAAATAATCGTACTCCTGTAGCATGGAAAAACCATTCCTTTTTTATGCATAGGCTAATCGAGAGGCTGAAAATGGCATGGTGATATAGATTTCTACCGAACTAGAAAGTGTGCTGCCTGTCTTTAAAGCCGTCTTTTCGTACATAATGAAGACCTGTCTCTGAACAAGTTTTAAAGCAGTTTGGTAAAGCGGTGAGCAGGTTTAAAAGATGAAGCAAGAAAGGTGCATGACACGAAATAAATACACTTGAGACATTCTCTTTCTCCGAATGATAAAATGAAAAAAGAAACCCAATTCATTATAGAAGGAATAGATAAAGATGAAAGAACATTTTCAGATTAGTCCTTCTTTAGCTCAAATGATTGTAGATGCGGCAAAAGAAGTGATTGGAAAGGATATAAACTTTATTCATCTGGATGGAAAAGTGATTGCCAGTACGGATTCAAGCCGAATCGGCTCTTTTCATGCTGCGGCCCTTCAAGTGCGGGAAACAGAAAGTGTGATAGAGGTTTCAGAGAACGAGATGTTTAAGGGCGCAAGAAAAGGCATTAATTATCCCGTCATGATCAATCAGAAATTGCTTGGTGTGATCGGCATATCTGGAGATCCGGAAGAATGCAGGTCATTGGGATTTTTGCTGACCAAAATCACAGAGGTGTTAATCAAGGAACAAATGATCAAAACGGCTGTTCAATCTTTAGATGAATTACGCTCTTCCATTGTTCGCATGCTTATTTTTGAAAATGAAAAAGAAGATACTTTCATGAATGAACACCTGCAGCCATTGCAATACGAATTAGAAGAGAGAGCGTTTGTCGCTGTTATTCACCTGCAAGGTTTAAATAACGCCTCGTCACTCTCTGTTAAAATGAAGGGGATGTTAATCGAACAAGGCATTCAGCTTTTTACTTACTTATTCCCCAGCCAGTACGTCTTGATTATGAATGAGTCACAGTATAAAGCAGCGCTACAAATTCTTCATACCCGTTTCCGTTCTATGGATGTAAGCTGTTCGGTAGGGATAGGCAGCCTTGGCGTTATAGCGGAGCTCACAGAATCCTATGCCCATGCAAAGCTTGCCTTAAAATACGCCCTTTCAAAAAAGGAAACGGTATGCGAATACGAAAAGCTGGATTTAGAAATGATCATGGAAAATATTGATTCCCATATAAGAAATGACTATACGGTAAAACTTATCGGTAACCTTTCAGAAGAGGAAATAAACCTTTTACATACTTATTATCGCCATAACCTCTCGTTGAAGAGAGCAGCTGAAGAACTATTTATCCATAAAAACACGCTGCAGTATCGTCTTGAGAAAATTGCTGAAAAAACCGGGGTAAATCCAAGAGACTACCATGATTCTGTGAAATTGTATATTGCTCTTCTGCTTCAAACTCTTTAGGTTGAAGCTTTTGTTACAGATAACAAAATGATTCTGAATCCTTTGTTATCTGGACTATTACATCCTTGTGTTTCTTTCCCTATACTTAATGATAAGTAAAGGGGGTTCTAATGATGAAAGTGTTAATTGCCATTGATTCATTTAAAGGAAGCATTTCTTCTATTGAAGGCAGCGAAGCCATTTCTTTAGGCATAAAAGAGATCTATCCTGAAGCAGAGATTGTAACACTTCCATTAGCGGATGGAGGAGAAGGTACCGTTGAGGCGTTAGTGCAAGCAACAGATGGGAAACGAGTCGAAAAAGAAGTAGCAGGGCCTCTAAAAGAAAAAGTACATGCAGCCTATGGGATTTTGGGTGACGGGAAAACAGCTATTATTGAAGTGGCTGCAGCTTGCGGTTTGCCTCTTGTTCCTGACAGCCAGCGTAATCCACTCCTTACCACAACGTATGGCGTTGGGGAACTTATTTCCGATGCCATCGAAAAAGGATGTCGTGAGTTTGTCATTGGGCTTGGTGGAAGCGCTACAAACGATGCAGGAATTGGCATGCTTCAAGCCTTAGGTTTTCGCTTCTTGAATCAACAAAATGAAGAGGTTGGATTGGGTGCACAGGCACTGCATGACATTTGGAAAATGGATTTGAGCCAGGTACACGCGAAATTAAGAGAATGCACCTTCAAAGTCGCGTGTGATGTAAATAATCCACTTTACGGGCCGAATGGCGCTGCCTATATTTTTGGGCCGCAAAAAGGCGCTGCACCCGACATGATTGAACAGCTTGATAAAGGACTTAAACATTTTGCAGAAATTGTTCTTCATGCGCTGGGCACCGACATTCATAACACTCCGGGTGCAGGAGCTGCCGGGGGATTAGGCGCTGCATTTTCAGGCTTCTTAAACGCACATCTCCAATCCGGAATCCAATTAGTATTAGACATAGTCAATATGGAAAAGAACATGCAGGGTGCTGATTTCGTGATTACAGGTGAGGGAAAGTTGGACGGACAAACATCGATGGGAAAAGCTCCCCTTGGCGTAGCGCAGCTTGCCCAAAAGCATAAGATCCCGGTTCTTGCACTTGCAGGCGGTGTAAATGAAGAAACAGCAGTATTAAATAAACTTGGCGTCACTTCTTATTTTTCCATTGTGAATGCACCGATGACGCTGGAGGAAGCAATGGATCCAAAAGTAGCGTTCAACAACTTAAAATCAACGACCAATCAATTATTCAGGCTGCTTCAAGCAGTTCGAACAGGTGTAAAAATGTAACCGGTTAAAGTTCTGGAAAGGATGATCATAAAATGAGATATTTTGCGGTTTTTTTGCCTATGTTGAATGAGGAAAAGAGTCAGGAGTATCGTGTGCAGCACCTTAACTATTTAGAAGAAAGACGTCGGGAGGGAAAAATATTTGCCAATGGCCGATTTGCTGACGGTGCCGGGGGATTGGTCATTTATCGAGCCGGCTCGCTGGAAGAAGTGGAACAAATCGTGAAACAAGACCCGTATGTGATTCAAGGAGCAAGAGGGTTTGACATTCACGAATGGGAAATGGTAAGCGACGCACTGCTTCCTTACTGAGGTGAAAAGAAGCGCTATTAACAGAAAACTCTCAAGGGAAAAAAGCCTCAACGAATATGAAAATATTCGTTGAGGCTTTTTTATTAAGCTTTGTTATACAATATTCTTGGCTTTCTTGTTAATCGAACGGGACGGTTTGGCTTAATCCTGTATAACCTAAACAATGAAAAGAGAGAGATCGAAATATAGTACAATGAGAGAATACAAAATTTAATCGGAGCGTAGTTAAAATGTTAATGACGCAAAAATTAATGTCTCTAAAGGTAGATAATGAATCATGTTGCAAAAAGATTTACTCGACCAGCCTGGTGCATTGCCGTATTGATTTGAGCCATGATATAGCAAACTACAAAGAATGCTTAAAAAGACTTTTTTCTAAACCGGCAATGCCCCGGTTAATGTATAAACACCCAGGTATATAAATACAATTGGCCAGGCATACAATATATACGTTTTTTGAAAGTTTATAAAGTTTGTCTCCGTAGAAGCAACTAACATATATAGAGCTGGAATAACGGGTGAAATTAAACGGAATGCCTGTCCCACCATGGAAGCTACAGCCGCTTCGCCAGCGGAAATTCCGTACTGCCCCATAACATCTGCCATAACGCCTGCAATTCCAAAGTAGAAAGCATCCTGCGGTAAAAATGTAATGGCGGGTGCTGCAATTAACGCGTAGATAGGTGCCATATTTGAGCCTAATGATTCTGGGATCATAGCGGTAATAGATGCTGCTAAAGCAGTTGACATTCCACTGCCTGTTAAAACGCCAGAGAAAACCCCGGCGGCCAAAGTAGCCAAAGCGGGTGCTAAAGAATCTGCTGCCAAGTCATCAAGCCGTTCGTTAATAAGCTTTGCAGATTTATAGTTTACCGTAAGGGCAATTGCGGCACCTATACCAAATAAAACACCGCCATGTGCAAGATCCATCACAAGCATCACTAAAATAACCAGCGTTAAAATCAAATTAAACGCATATAGTTTAGGTCTCTTTAGTTCAGGATCTTTTAAACGAATTGCGTTTAACATGCTTTCCATTTGCTCTGGGGAAATATCTTTAGCGGTCTTAGGATCAAAGTTTAAGCGTTTTCTTTCTTTTATACCGATAAAATAAGCCATAAAGATGGCGAATACTTCAGCAACCAGCATTCCTGGCAATAAGTCTGCAAACAATTCGCTGATACTTACATTCATGGCTGTGGCTGCAGCAATGGTCGGGCCTCCCCATGGCAGCTGATTAAAAATGCCAATAGGGGTCACAATAATGACAGCTAAATAAATCAGCTTAATATTCATTTGTTTATAAAGATGAAGGAAAGCAGCGACACAAATAATAATCGTTGTAGTCGTATCACCATTCATCGTGACGACTGTCGCCGTTAAAACGGTTGCTATTGTCACTTTCAATGGGTCCCCTTTTGCTTTTTTAATAAAGAATTCACATAAAGGGTCAAACAAACCGACATTAAGCATGACACCGAAATACAACACCGCAAATAAGATCACAATAGCGGGTGAAATAACCCCGGTAGAAACTTCTCCTGTTTCTTCATCTACACTAAATAAAATACCTTCTTTAATCCATTCGAAGAGATCCCAAAAGGAAGCACCCGTTGCAAAGGTAGCGATGGCTCCAAAAACAAATGGAACAATGGTTAATGCCCCGAATACAGTTAATTTATTTTTTGAGAGAAGTACAATGAATACAGTGATCATTAATAATGCTAAGACTGTTAACATACAAACCACCTCCTGTAAAAGTAATGAAACCAAATTATCTGCCATTTTTATTTCTAAACTGCTGCTTTATATAGAATAGTCTGCAAAAAAAGAAATGGTAGCGCATACAAAAATGTTCATCCCTTATGATAATACGAAGAAAAATTGTATCATGCAGGAGAATAAACTGAAAGGGCAATGCTGCTTAAATGATTTCTCTTCACCTGCACCACTGTATTGTCTGATGGGTCTTTTCTCTAATTTCCAGGTTATCCAGCTTAAGAATGATCATAAATGAAAAATTAATCTTTTGGAAGCGCATCCAATAGTATCACCCCTTTATTTCTAAATCAAATGATGCAAGGAAACAAACCAATAGAATTTCACTGATCAAATTGTATGTTAATGTATACGTTAAGTCAATAAGTTTCTGAATATTTTATTTTATTTCAAAAGATATAATTGAATTAAATAAAGATAATCCCTTCATTTATTGAAAATATATTGGTTTTTCTGGATTTTCAATTTTTGTTTTGCGTGTATATAGAAACAATAAAGAGTAATTCAAAATTGTCAGAAAAAACATTGACATTAACGTATACGTTATTTAATATAATGACTATAAGATTCACATTAAGCTAAGCCAATTAAATTGGCAGAATTAGTAGAGGAGGATATTTTAATGAGCGAAACAAAAAAAATCCGTTTAGCTGTTATTCCGGGAGATGGAATTGGTACAGAAGTCGTTGAAGCTGGTCTTCGTGTAATGAACCACTTAGCAAAAAATTCTAACGGTAAGTTCGAATTTGAAAGCGATTTCTTCCCTTGGGGCTGCGAATACTATTTAGAACATGGAAAAATGATGGATGAAGATGGAGTAGAAAAATTAAGAGATTATGATGCGATTTATTTTGGAGCGGTTGGATTTCCTGGAGTACCAGACCATGTTAGCTTATGGGGCTTGCGTCTGGCAATCTGCCAGGGATTTGATCAATGGGCGAATATCCGCCCTATCGAATTTCTACCTGGTGTTCCAAGACGACTTAATCACCCAGACGTGGATTCTCTAAATTGGGTATTGATTCGTGAAAACTCTGAAGGAGAATATTCAGGAATCGGGGGCCGGAATTTCTCCGGGCGTGGACCTGGAAAAGAGGTAGCTGTGCAATCCGCTTTGTTTACAGAACATGGCTGCGAACGTATTATCCGTTATGCCTTTGATCTTGCACGGACACGCAAAAGAAAGAAAGTAACGAGTATTACGAAAAGCAATGCCCAGCAGTATGGGATGGTACTCTGGGATGAAGTATTTGCCCGCGTAAGCAAGGATTATCCGGATGTAGAGACGGATCAATGGCTTGTTGATGCAGCGGCTGCACAATTTGTATTGAAACCTGAGGAACTAGAAGTTGTGGTTGCTTCTAATTTGTTTGCAGATATCCTCTCTGATCTAGGCAGTGCTCTTGCAGGAAGTTTAGGGCTGGCTGCCAGCGCAAATATTAATCCTGAAGGAACTGCGCCAAGTATGTTTGAATCCGTTCATGGATCAGCACCTGATATTGCAGGACAGGGAATTTCCAATCCCATTGGAGCCATTGGAAGTGCCGCGTTAATGCTGGATCATTTAGGACTAAAAGAAGAAGCAGAGCTTATCAACAAAGCTATTGCCGAAACGACACGCCAGGGCATTCTTACTCGTGACCTGGGAGGAACATATAACACAAGCGAAATAACGGACGCTATTATCGAAAATCTGTCTAAAGTTAAAACAGAAGTATAAAAAGCAGGCTGGGAGGTTTTCTAAAAACTCCCCAGCCTTTTTATTTTTTATGATCTTAAAAATGTTTAGTAAGAGGAAGCTGGCGTATATAGGATCTGGACTGTTTAGTTGACATTGCCTCATTTGGTTTGCAAACTGAAAGGGTATACTTTTTTCTCTGCCGGAACGTAAAATCCTATATGTCAGGCACCTGGAAGCCTCGCTTATTGGTTAGAGAATGATTTGAGAAATAAAGAATGAAGCAGGTGGCAAAAATGAAAAATGATATGGTTGAAAAAGGTAATGAAAAAAATTTTTCCTTAAACGAAACAGGCATGGAGAAGGAAATTCTGTTCTTTATTGATAACCTGGAAGGTCTGGATGAATACCGTCTGCCACAGCGGGCATACCACATTATCCGCCTTGCGATCCGTGACTTGATTCTTTCTCCAGGAAAAACAATATTAGAGAGGGAAATGGCTGAAGTGCTGCAAATGAGCCGTACTCCTGTAAGAGAAGCGCTCGTGCGTTTGGAAACAGAAGGCATGGTTCGTCTTATCCCGAGACGAGGATTTATTGTGGAGCCGATCGAGAGAGAAGACCTAAAACAAGTTTATGAAATTGTAGAAACACTCGATGGCCTTGCTGTTGGCCTTGCAACTGAAAAGGTAGGGGAAGAAGAGATAAGCAAACTTGAATCATTGATTGAGCAGCAGGAAGAAGCACTTGAGCAAAATGATTTGAAAAAATGGGCCATTCTAGATGACGAGTTTCACCACCTCATTATTGATTACGCAGAAAATAAACGTCTTAGAGCGGTAATAGACAGCCATTCAGACCAATTATATCGAGCCCGATTATTTACAATCAATCAGCGGCCGCTTCCTTTTCATTCTATAGTGGAACATAAAGCCATTGTTTCATGTATGAGAGCAAAGGACGGTCATGCCGCCAGTGTTTTAATGCGGTCACATCGAAATCGTGCGCGTAACGAAATTCTTACAGTGATTGGGGACACAGCCCAAATGGATTAGCTTATTAAAATGAATGTATTGGGGAGTTAAAAAGGATTCTCAAAGTAAGCGGAAGAGCCAGGGGAAAAACTTTGCCCCTGGCTCTTTTTTTACCTATTTTTTCGAATGACATCACTACTAAAAGTTCCATTTGTCCGGGTGAAAGAAGGAACAAAAGGAAAGTAATAAACCGCCTCCAAATAGAACGGTAAAGAGAAGCATGTCTCCACCATATGTGCTGAGTAATTGAAAATAAACGAAATGATTGTCCGGTGTAACAGTAAAAGCGCACATCACGTTAATGAAGAAGATTGTTTCTCTAGAAAATTAACGTTCATAGGGTTTAGAATCCTCTTTATTTTAGCTGTAAGCGTGTCAAAAAGAATGTACTGTTTGCATTCATGCTATTTCTCAAGAGCCTGTTTCATGTTTCACCATCTCCTGATATCTTTTCTTATGATTGCGTCTCCTTTATAAGGGACATAATGAGTAGGGGGTTTCAAACGATAAGGTGAAGCGTAAGCGAATCATCTTTTAAGTATCGTGGTTGTTTTAATTCATGACCGTTACGTTGATCATTCTCCTCATATTTGATATCGACTCTGACCGTTGTGTTGTCATAGGGGGCAGAGACTTTTGAGGAATCTTTGCGGGATTGATTAGGTTGCGCTTTATAAACTTTTATCCCATAAAAGGTATCGATGATGTGTTATACTAAGTCCTTTTTCTTTTTGTTCTTATGGTTAAAACATTTGCGAGCGCTTTTTGAAAAATAGATGAGTTTATAAGAGGCCAGACGGCTATTCAAACTATACAAAAAGGCTGCATACGCATACTATGTATAACCTGCTTTTTGGGATAACAGGGATTTTTGGAAGGGATTTACACAAACAAAATAAAACAAAGGCATGAGAAGCAAGAGGGGAAGAGGAAAAGATGAAAAAACGAATAGTTAGTTTCCTTAGTGTTGCATATGTTCTTTTCATGGCTGTGCTGGCTTTTGTTCACTACACGGAAGGTGATGACAAAAAGGCGCTTGTTGCAGCAGGTGGTGTTGCATGCGGATTAATTCCTCTTATTTTGGCTCTTTTCACCAGGCTCCAATTTAATTTGCCCCTTATCGTTTTTTATTTTATTTTCCTCTTGGGTTCACAATATTTCGGGTCAATTTTAGGCTGGTACGGGCTTGGCTGGTGGGATTTCTTTATGCACGCTGTGAGCGGTGTTTTACTTGCATTCACGGGCATTGCTTTGTACGAGCGATTTGTTCATAGAGAAGCAGGTAAAGAGGTCTCATCTTGGTTTGTTGCTCTGTTTGTCCTTTCCTTTGCTGTACTGGGCGGCGTCGTATGGGAGTTTTATGAATTTAGCATGGATCAATTTTTCGGAATGACTTTACAGGGCGGCGGAAATAAAGACACGATGGAAGATTTAATTGCTGATACTCTTGGTGGAGTGGTTATTGCGCTGCAAGCTGGTGTAAGGAAACGTTTCGATAAGTCTGATAACAGCAGAAAGCGGCAATAACAACTATTTTTATTTGTCTGCGGTTAGATTTATTTTTTGAATAAAGAGATAAGAACAGAGCGGCTTTCACCTTCTTAGTGTGAGGCCGCTCTGTCTTTTTCAGCTAATAAAATATGAATTATCCCTGCCGATTCAATTCCTGCCGTGACGTTACACGATGAATATGAATCGTTAAATAAACTTTTTCATCGTTTGAGATAGACCAGTTAAACGTCTTTTCTACGTAAGAGGCGACCTTTTCGCTGCAGGCAAACGCTTCAGGATAGCGTCTTTGCACCTGCGTAAACATAAAATCATCCCCGGGAGGCGCATCAGCTTTTTCCTGCCGGACAAGCCGGATGGCAAAAAAGCGGAGATGCGTTAAAAAGCGCTCGTAATTAATAGAGCTTTCATCAATTTCCATTTTGTAATGATATTTGACGATATTCAGCGTATCGTTAACGACTTTAACAATTTGCACAGCGGCATCCAGACCTTCCCCTGATACACGGCTGTTTACAAGGTGGAGGGCAATAGAAGCTGCTTCATCTTCTTCCATACGGATCCCTGTTTCTTCCTCAATGATGTCAAGTCCCTGCAAGCCAATAGCAAACTCTTCTTTATAGTACTTTTTAATTTCCCAAATAAGCGCATTACGAAGAACCATGCCTTGCTTGTGGCGGGTGACAGCAAAGCTGATATGATCCATGAGCGCCACATAAGCATAATCATCAAGCCCAGCACCGAGCCGCGCTTTGGCTAGAGAGATAATCCGGTCTGCGATGGTTAAGTATTCCTCCGGTACCTCACGCAGCAGCTCGCCAATTTTGTCAGAAACTCCGTGATTGTCCAGAACAAAGGTTTTTTCTATTTTATCCTCTTCGATCGTGTCACCTACTTTTTTTTGAAAAGCAAGGCCGCGTCCCATGACTACCATTTCCTGTCCTTCGCGATTTTGCGTCAGCACTACATTATTGTTGAATACCTTTTTAATCTCCATCTGCACCATACCTTTATCTTATTGGAAACAAAAAAACCTGAATTTGACCATAGGCAATAAGCCTTTTCGGCACAAATTCAGGTTTTGCCTGCTTACCAGTAACAATCCTGATTGACGTTCATTTTGTAAACGGTTACTACTTTTTTACCACATTTAATGAGGGTTGTCAATATGCATGGAGTCATCATGCTGGCCATTACTCATCTCATCTGTCGTTCTCATAAAAAAGCAGGGATCAAGCGATCTTAATTCTGCTTTTTTCACTCGGGTGTGCCTTCCGTAATTAGGAAATTATAAACGCTATTCTTAACAATTAATATACATAAGATGGTTCTCGGAAATACAATATTTTATTTGAAAAATTAAAATGAAAGCGTTGACATAAACGGAATACCCATGATAAATTACATGTATCAAATAAAACTCAATAAATTCCTCAAGGAATGTTACCTTAAGTGGGCATAACCTGAACTGACTAAAACATGCAATCCGTATGTGTGTTTTAGGCAGTTCAGGTTTTTTATTTGAAAAAATCAAATAAAGAAGGAAGGGTTGAAAATGAAGTACGAGCAGTTGGCAAGAGAGATTATTGCAAATGTAGGCGGAAAAGAAAACGTTTCCAGTGTGGTTCACTGTATTACACGTCTGCGTTTTAAGTTAAAAGATGAAAGCAAAGCCAATACCGAAGTTCTTAAAAACATGGATGATGTTGTAACTGTGATGAAAAGCGGAGGGCAGTATCAAGTCGTGATCGGCAATCACGTACCAGATGTATATAAAGCAGTAGTGGCGGAAGGCGGATTCCAAGGCCAGTCACCTGTCGAGGAGGAAGAAGGTCCAAAAGGATCACTTTTCAATCGCTTTATTGATATGATCTCCAGCATCTTTACCCCTGTTCTAGGAGTGCTGGCAGCTTCCGGGATGATCAAAGGTTTTAATGCCTTATTTGTAGCACTTGGCTGGATCGAGAATACTTCCGGAACATATCAAATTTTAAATGCCACTGGAGACGCTTTGTTTTACTTCCTGCCAATCTTCTTAGGTTATACAGCAATTAAGAAATTTGGCGGCACACCGTTTATCGGGATGGCTATAGGGGCTGCGTTAGTGTATCCGGCACTTTCTACATTAACAGCTGGCAAGCCGCTTTATACGCTATTTGAAGGAACGATGTTTGCGTCACCGATTTTTGTAACCTTCTTGGGTATTCCAGTTATTTTAATGTCTTACTCATCATCTGTTATTCCGATTATCCTTGCCACTTTTTTTGCGGCTAAAGTAGAAAAATGGTTGAGAACCTTCATTCCGGATGTAGTAAAAGCTTTTGTTGTACCGTTGTTCACTTTACTGATCGTGGTTCCCGTTACGTTTATGGTGATCGGCCCAGTAGCTACATGGGCAAGCAGTTTGTTAGGCCAGGGGTCATTATTCCTTTATAACTTAAGTCCAGTAATTGCAGGAATCTTGCTTGGCGGACTATGGCAGGTCATCGTTATTTTTGGTCTTCACTGGGGATTGGTGCCGATTGCGATCAACAACGTGGCCACAATGGGGTATGATACAATCCTAGCTCCTGTGTTTGCGGCATCCTTTGCACAGATCGGGGCAGTTCTCGCTATTATGATCAAAACAAAGAACCAAAAGTTAAAATCACTAAGTATTCCAGCCTTTATCTCGGGCATCTTCGGTGTTACAGAGCCGGCTATTTACGGAATTACCCTGCCGTTAAAGAAGCCATTTATTATCAGCTGTATCGGTGCAGCCATTGGTGGAGCTATTGCCGGCTTTACAAATGTAAAGGGTTTCATTATAGGCGGTCTTGGTATCTTTGGAATTCCTTCTTATATTAGTCCTGATGGGCTGGGGATGGACCTATGGGGTGCGCTTATCTCAATCGCCGTTGGTTTTGTCACAGCATTCATTTTAACCATGTTATTTGGCGGAATTAAGAAGGAGCAATCTGTAACTACGCCGGCGGCAGGAAGCCCTGCGGCTTCTCATGAAATAGCAGCAACAAAGCTTCAGACGGAAGAAGTGGTAAGTCCATTAAACGGAGAAGTACTAAAATTATCACAAATAAAAGATGCGGCGTTTTCATCAGGTGCATTAGGTTTTGGTCTAGCCATTGAACCAAGTGAAGGAAAGTTACGTGCCCCTGTATCAGGAACCATTTCGGCATTGTTTCCAACAAATCATGCAATCGGCATTACAACGGACTCAGGTACAGACGTTTTGATTCACATCGGAATGGATACCGTTCAGCTTGAAGGGAAGTACTTCACAGCCCATACAGCTTCGGGTGAATACGTGGAAAAAGGTCAGTTACTTATCGAATTTGATATCGAGCAAATTAAAAAAGCGGGTAAGTCGCTCACTACTCCTATTGTGGTAACAAACCATAATGAAGATGGTTTAGAGCTGACTGACCAGAAACAAATAAAAACAGGCGATTCATTGTTTAAACTTGTACACTAAACCATTACATGTCCAAGAGAAAGGAAAGAAACGAATTCCTTTCTCACTGGTATTCAAGAAAGGAAGAATATAATGGCTTTTCCAAAAGGATTTTTATGGGGCGGCGCGATTGCCGCTAATCAGGCAGAAGGTGCGTATTTAGCAGATGGGAAGGGATTAACGACAGTCGATTTGCTGCCAACAGGGAAGAAGCGCTTCGATATCATGTTTGGCAACTTGCCTACGTATGAACCACTTGAAGGAGAGTTCTATCCATCGCATGAAGCAATTGATTTCTACCATCGTTACAAAGAAGATATTGCCCTGTTTGCAGAAATGGGCTTTAAAGCATTGCGTTTATCGATTTCATGGGCGAGAATTTTTCCAAACGGAGATGACGCTGAACCGAACGAAGCAGGGCTGCAGTTTTATGACGATGTGTTTGATGAACTGTTAAAGCACGGGATCGAACCGGTCGTAACGATTGCGCACTTTGATGTGCCAGTGAACCTGGTAAAGAATTACGGCAGCTGGAGAAACCGCAAGCTTGTTACTTTTTTTGAAACATATGCGACAACGCTATTCAAGCGATATAAAGACAAGGTAAAGTACTGGATGACCTTTAATGAAATCAATATGCTTTTGCATCTGCCGTTTGTCGGAGCAGGCCTTGTATTTGAAGAGGGTGAAGACCAGAAGCAGGTGAAGTACCAGGCGGCCCACCACCAATTGGTTGCCAGTGCACTAGCTGTGAAAGCCGGACATGAAATGATTCCTGATGCCAAAATCGGCTGCATGCTGGCTGCCGGGCAGACGTACCCTTATTCATGTGACCCTGAGGATGTATTTGATGCGATGGAAAAAGACCGCGATTCCTTTTTCTTTATTGATGTTCAGTCCCGGGGCAAATACCCTGGCTATGCAAAGAGATTTTTTAGGGACAACAATTTAAAGATCGAAATGGAAGAGCAGGATGAAGAGCTGCTCAAAAATCACACAGTAGATTACATTGGCTTTAGCTATTACGCCAGCCGTACAACAAGCACAGACCCGGAAATCAACAAGACCACCTCTGGAAATGTGTTTGGATCTATTGAAAATCCTTACTTGGAAAAATCCGAGTGGGGCTGGACCATTGACCCGAAAGGTTTCCGTATAACAGCTAACCAATTGTACGACCGCTATCAGAAACCTTTATTTGTTGTAGAAAATGGTTTAGGTGCCGTGGATGTTCCATCAGAAGATGGAGAAGTGAATGATGATTATCGTATCGAGTACTTACGAAAGCACGTGGCGGAAATGTCTGAAGCGATTGAAGACGGCGTTGAAATGATCGGCTATACAAGCTGGGGACCGATCGATATTGTCAGTGCATCAACAGGTGAAATGAAAAAGCGTTACGGCTACATCTACGTGGATAAAGACAACGAAGGCAATGGCACACTCAATCGTTCAAAGAAAAAGAGCTTTGATTGGTATAAAGAAGTAATTGCAACAAATGGAGAAAAACAATAAGTTCTACCAGGAAGGAAAGCACATTTGCAGCTTTCCTTCTTTTTTTGTTGTATCTAATGGTCAGGAACAGTTAAACCGATCGATTCCGTGGAGACGAGGCTGGTTTTTAATAGAGACACTCTGTCAAAGGACAATGTTCATTTGCTTAGTAAAATAACCGGGCAGGTCATTTAAAAAGGCTTCAGAACTTACTAAAAGAAGAATGAGTCAATTGGAATTATTGACTGCCAAATCAAAAACATAAGGGTGGAAAATCAAAATGAGGGAATATTGTTTTAAAATAAATTTTTAAGTTTTGGAAGTAATGTTGCAGGGTTATTGATGTTCATGTATTTAGGGCAGGCCCATTTTCTTTACAGTTTACCGGTAGGTCTGGCAGGAATTGCAGGAGCTATTTGGGGATCAAAATTTGCGATTAGAAAAAGAAGCAGCTACGTTCGTTCACTTTTTATACCGTAACCTTTTTGTTGATTGCAAAAATGTCTATGATTGTCTTCATTAAAGAGTTAAGGTACAAGGAAAAAAGAATGTGCAATAAGTGATATACATAGAAAAACACTTTTAATTATTCACTTAGAGGTGTTTTTCGTTTGTCTTACTCTATGGAAATAGTCACCAATATATTTTTATCTTCATTTGAAGAATGATTTATGAAAGAGAGGGTAAAGGCCCATAATATCTCTACACCACTATAAAGAAAATAGGAGGCAATCAATATGACCTTAAAGATAAAAGTGTATTCAGATTACGTCTGTCCTTTTTGTTTCCTGGCAGAAAAACCGCTGGAAGAAGCGATAAAAGGAAAAGATGTTGAAGTGGAATGGATGCCCTATGAGCTTCGTCCATATCCAAATGAAACATTAAAGCCGGAAGGCGATTATTTGCAAAACACGTGGAAACAGTCCGTGTATCCGATGGCTGAACAGATGGGCATTCAGATTGTCCTGCCAAAAGTGTCACCTCAGCCATATACGTACTTGGCGTTTGAGGGCTACCAATACGCTAAGGAAAAAGGGAAAGGCAATGAATACAATGACCGCATGCTGCGGGCTTTTTTCCAGGAAGAGCAGGACATTGGCAGCATTGATGTATTAACGAAACTAGCGGGTGAGATTGGTTTAGATCAAACAGAATACCGCGAAGTATTGGAAACAGGAAAATATAAAGCAGTCCATCAGAAAGCACTTAAGCAAGCTTATAACGAAGCGGATATCACAGCGGTACCGACTTTTGTGATTGGTGATGCGAAAGCGGCCGGCGTTCAATCAAAAGAAACATTAGAACAGCTGATCAAGGATGAGATCGGCAGGCAGAAACCGGATTTTCCCGAAGGAATGGCGTGCGGCGTTGATGGTTGTTAAACAAATGCAGGATATATAACAATAAATGGAGTAAATCATTTTTTCTTATTAGTGAATGCGAATGAACAGATTATTATCTGGGTTTGATATAGTGAAATCCAAATTTACAATTAAAAACCATATGAACTAATTTTTTAAAAACCGCCTTTTAATCAATTAAACATGAATGGGAGATAGCAATAAGATAAACTCCCAGAATAGTAAAAAGCCGCTGTACGGCCATCAGGCAGTACAGCGGCTTTGGTTTTGGGAAAGAAAGATAATTGATACTGCTTAATCTTCTGTTCCTTAATTTCGGATAAGATAATCGAATGCGCCCAGGGCAGCAGTTGCACCTGATCCCATTGAAATGATGATCTGCTTATAGGCGCTGTCTGTGCAGTCGCCTGCAGCAAATACACCAGGGGTGTTTGTTGCGCCGTGTTTATCGACTACGATCTCACCCATACGAGTACGTTCAATCGTATCACCTAACCAGTCGGTGTTTGGTACAAGACCAATCTGAACGAATACACCTTCCAGGTCAATGTGGTGAACTTCTTCCGTTTCACGGTCGATATAAGAAATACCGTTCACTTTGTCAGTACCGGTAATTTCTTTTGTTTGCACGTTCTTGAGAACAGTGACGTTAGGCAGGCTGTACAGACGATCTTGAAGTACAGTATCAGCCTTCAGCTCTGGCATAAATTCAAGAACCGTTACATGCTTCACAATACCTGCCAGGTCAATGGCTGCCTCAATACCGGAGTTACCGCCGCCAATAACAGCTACGTGTTTTCCAACAAATAATGGACCATCACAGTGAGGGCAGTATGCTACACCCTTGTTCTTGAACTCCGCTTCGCCTGGTACGCCAACATTGCGCCAGCGGGCACCCGTTGAAAGGATAACCGTTTTACTTTTTAGAATCGCACCGTTTTCGAGTTCAAGCTCGACTAGGTCTTTCTTTTCCAAGCGCTTGGCACGCTGTAAGTTCATGACATCAATGTCGTATTCTTTTACGTGTTCTTCCAGGCTTGCAGCAAGCTTAGGACCTTCTGTGTATTTCACACTGATAAAGTTTTCAATACCCATTGTGTCCATAATCTGGCCGCCAAAGCGTTCAGCAACAAGACCTGTACGAATGCCTTTACGTGCTGCGTAAACAGCTGCACTTGCACCAGCTGGTCCGCCGCCGACAACAAGCACATCGAATGGCTCTTTGTCCGCAAATTCTGATGCATCCGGAGCGCTTCCCATTTTAGCAAGAATTTCTTCAAGAGTCATACGGCCGCTGCCGAAAGATTCCCCGTTTAGGAACACAGTCGGTACTGCCATGATGCCCTTGCTTTCCACTTCATCCTTAAATGCTGCTCCGTCAATCATCGTATGTGAAATACCAGGGTTTAAAATGCTCATCAGGTTCAGGGCTTGTACAACATCAGGGCAGTTGTGGCAAGTTAAGCTGATGTAAGATTCAAAATGATATTCACCTTTGATGTTTTTCACTTGGTCAATGACACTTTGGTCAACTTTTGGCGCTCTTCCGCTCACTTGCAGGAGAGCCAGTACCAGCGACGTAAATTCGTGGCCCAGCGGGATACCAGCAAAAGTGACACCAGTATCTTCGCCGATACGGTTGACACTAAAACTTGGCGTTTTTGGCAATTCTGTTTTCTCTACTTTAATGCGAGAAGACATAGTAGCCAATTCATCCACAAGTGCCAGCATATCCTTTGATACCTCATCGGATCCTGCGCTCACTTTAAGAAGCACATCGCCCTCCATCATTTCAAGATATTGGGCTAATTGTGCTTTGATATCTGCATCTAATATCATTAGTTATACTCCTTAAATTTTGCCTACAAGGTCAAGGCTTGGCTTAAGTGTTGCAGCACCTTCTTGCCATTTAGCCGGGCAAACTTCACCTGGATTGTTGCGAACGTATTGTGCTGCTTTGATTTTGTTTACAATTGTGCTTGCATCACGGCCGATACCGCCAGCGTTGATTTCAACTGTTTGGATAACGCCATCTGGATCGATGATGAACGTACCGCGGTCAGCAAGACCTTCTTCTTCGTTTAATACGTCGAAGTTGCGAGAGATTTTTTGTGAAGGGTCACCGATCATAATGTATTCGATTTTGCCAATCGCTTCTGAATGATCGTGCCATGCTTTGTGTGTGAAGTGTGTATCTGTTGAAACAGAGTATACTTCTACGCCAAGATCTTTAAGTGTGGCATATTCGTTTTGAAGATCTTCCAACTCAGTAGGGCATACGAATGTGAAATCTGCAGGGTAGAAGCAGACAACACTCCATTGGCCTTTAAAGTTTTGTTCTGAAACATCAATGAACTCACCGTTGTGAAATGCTTTTGCTGAGAATGGTAGTACTTCTTTTCCGATTAGAGACATAATAAAATTCCTCCTATGTAGTGGTTGTAGGTATTATAGCCAGCCTGCGCAATCAAAACCGTGACTGTTGCAAGTAACTATAATAATTCTAATTCGACATTAATTATTATATAGGACTTGTTTTCTTGTCAAGGAAAATGCATGAATTAAATTCCTTTTTCTTTTTAGTCAACGTGTTTAAGAAAAGTCAGGGCGTGAGCGCAGGCACAAAATAATGAGACCAAAGTTATCTAAAGAAAATACAGCTGAAGATTGCTGCGGCGGCTGATAAATATGGTTTTGAAAATAAAAACCCGGATTTTCAATAATGACTTATCTTTCTCAATTATTATGGAGAATAGAAAGGATGCTTATACCTAAATAAGTTTTTGCAAATATGCCAAATGAAAAAGTAAAAAGGGAATGCTAAAGCATTCCCTTTTTAAATAATTAACGACGGTTCTTGTTCCGCCTTCATATGTTCATACTAATCCAATTAATTAATCATCACTGCGTTGTTTGCCGCGAGCTTCCCCGCCTTTTTCACCGATCTCCTGATAGAATTCTTTATCATGATTTTCAGCAGTGGCTTCTCCACCCTTTTTTCCGATTTCCTGGTAGAATTCTTTATCATGGTTTTTTGCAGTAGCTTCTCCGCCTTTGCGTCCTGCTTCTTCACGACTCATTTTATCGTTGTTGTTAGCCATTAAAAATTCCTCCTCAGTAAATGCAAGATTTGTGGTGTACAGTATGTATGTTACCCGCCTGTTACTTTATAAAACTATTTCCCAGAAGATTGATACGAAAGAATCAATTATTATACTTTAAAAACAAATAAAAGAGAAAAGGGATTAGGTTAGGATTTTCAGGGTAGGGAAGCATAATTGAACAGAAGCGGAAGGATGCGGGGATAAAGTTAGAACAATATCAATAGGATGACAAAATAAAAACCGCATTTATTATTTGTAGAAAACAATAAGAAGAGTTAATAGTGTACGGAAAGCGGCGGATGTTGAGAAAGCAGTCAAAGATGCTGACCTTGTCATCCCCGATGAAAGTCGAATTGATAGACATACAATTTGTGAAAAAAAGACAATCGGCGTGGCCAAAGCGACGAAAAATATAAGGTGAACGTCATTGGGTTTACCGGACCTATCTCTAGAAAGCGACTTGGCATATGAGCATGGAATCAACACTCTTTTTGATATTGTTTTGGGAGAATCATCCTGCCGGATGCATTTGAGCATGCGCCCCAGTTTACCGAGAGAACAGTAAGAAAAAGTGCGGTATCCAGTCCAGTCATTTTCTATAAAAAGCTGCTAACGAATAGTCTCTTTTTAGGAACCACGGTTGTTGTTAGCAGATTTTTCTAGTTTGGAAGTTTGTAAATGTTAAATAAGCGGCACGAGCAAAACAGGGAGCGCAAAAAAAGAAACCGGGATGGAGAGTAACAACTTCATCCCGGCTTTCGTTTATATATCAAAAAGTATGGCGATGATAATCATAAGCAGAAATTGGCCAAGAGAAAAAGCCTGATACATAACGTACATTTCAAACTCCCGTATAACACTTATGAATCTAAATAGATACAACCCAATAAGAAACTTTTTTAGAGAAAGGAGTATCCTTTAACAATGCCAATCCCAGAATTGCTGCTGAGGCTTACATTATCCTTTATTGTTTTACTAGTATTAACAAGAATCATGGGAAGAAAAGAAATTGCCCAAATGACCTTTGTGAACTTTATTTCAGCCATTGTCCTTGGAACGCTTGGTGCTTCTCTGGCAACAGATCCTGCAATTAGGGTGATTGATGGACTGATCGCTTTAGCGAGCTGGAGTGCATTTACCGTTTTGCTTGGGTATTTGGATATCAAGTCTAAAAAGATTCGCAAGATCATGACGGGGCAGCCAGTTATTTTGATCAAGAACGGAAAGATCATGGAAAGTGCCCTGCGCAAAGTCCGGGTAGATATGGAAACATTAAGTTCTTTGCTGCGGAAAAAAGATGTTTTTGCCGTATCGGATGTAGACTATGCAATTTTTGAAACAGACGGCAGCCTTTCTGTGATGAAGAAAGAAACAAAACAGCCTGCGACTAAAAAAGATCTCAATATACCGGAAGCCCAGTATGCTTTTCCAATGCCAGCATCTGTTATAACAGATGGGGTAGTGAATAGCCGGAACCTCGAAAAGCTAAAACTTGATCAACAATGGCTGCACCAAGAGTTACAGAAAGCAAATATTCAATCCTGCTCAGATATTTTCTATGCAGAGGTGCAGCAGGATGGTTCTTTGTATATTGATCAAAGAAGGGATGACAATGCTGCCCAGCGTTAGGGCAACCAGCTGCATGTGTGAAGAAATTAACTAAACATTGTTTCTCATGATTAAACATGGGGCGGGGAAATAAGAAAAAGGCAGCTTTCAGTTACTTGCTGAAAGCTGCCTTTATCCACTAGAACCTAATCGTCCCTTCCTAGATAAAACGCTGCACTGACGCCAGACTAACTCATTAAAAGAGTAGAGAATTCTTATATCGAGTCTTTGCTTTGAGTCTTTCGAGACCAAATCACTACAGGAATAAGCAACAGTGACAGAATAGCTCCGGAAAGGGATAGTACCGCGTAACTAGAATGAGCGGCTACCATGCCTGATAGCACACCGCCGGAGGCACCTGGTAATGCAAGCAGGACATCAACCAATCCTTGTGTTTTTGCCCGAACAGATG
This sequence comes from Domibacillus sp. 8LH, assembly GCF_038806185.1. Taxonomy (NCBI): domain Bacteria; kingdom Bacillati; phylum Bacillota; class Bacilli; order Caryophanales; family Bacillaceae; genus Domibacillus; species Domibacillus sp. 8LH. The sequence goes on from NZ_JAVJNG010000023.1 coordinate 56,503, forward strand.
GGTGTGCTGCATCTACAATGAGCTCCGTTCCACTTATTAAGCCAAAGTTCCAGCCAACACCAAGCAGGACTAGTGCGCAGATAAGCAGTTCCATTGAATCGGCCGGCGCAAAAGCAGCCAGCATACCGGAGACCAGAAGTGTGGCACCAGAGGCAATAGACATCGCCGTACGGCCGATTTTATCTACCAGCAGGCCTGTCAAAGGCGAAAGAAAGTACATAGCGCCTATATGAAAACCTATGACCAGCCCAACTTCACTCAAACCGTGGCCGTGGTGTTCCATATGAACCGGTGTCATGGTCATAATGGCCGTCATCACAAATTGAGCTAAAACCATAACGACAGCGCCTATAGCAATTCCTCTTTTATTTACTACAGCACTTTCCGAATGTGGTTTTTCCTGCACTGTCCCACCTTTCTCCTGAGCATTCGCTATCGCTGTAGATACAATTAGAGGGTCTGGACGAAGAAAAAGTAAGAGAACCAGTCCGGCAAGGATAAAAGCAGCGGCCGCTAAGATGAAGGGACCAGCCAAAGTTGGAATCCCGATAGACCTCGCAAATTCTCCCATCACATTAACCAAGTTAGGACCCGCAACTGCACCAAAGGTAGTGGAAACCATGGCCATGCTTACAGCTGTTGCCCGCTGTTTAGGTGTCGCCAGATCTGCACCCGCGTATCGTGCTTGCAGATTGGCGGCGGTACCGGCTCCATAAATCAGCAGGGAAGCGAATAAAAGCACGATACTGTTGATTAAGGCAGCGATAATAACGCCAATCGCACCCAGTCCGCCAGCAAGAAAACCGGCTGCAAGCCCTGTTCTGCGTCCTAAACGCTGTGAAAGCCGGCCTGCGAGCAGTGCGGCTCCTGCAGATCCTAGTGTAAGTAAAGCAACCGGAATCCCTGCTGCACTCTCTGTCCTCAGCATATCTTACGCGAGAAGGGCGCCTACCGTTATGCCAGCTGCAAGCCCTGCTCCTCCAAAGATTTGTGAAAGAATGACAATTCTTAATGTTTTTTTATAGAGCTGTTTTTGTTTTTCTGGTGAATCAATATAACCTTGCAGCCAGGCAGGCTGCTGTTTTGACCCGCTGATGTCTTCTATTTCATTTATCATAAACTGCACTTCCTAACAGAATAAATTTAGCTTTTTAAACTTCCTTTTGTCGGTCCTTTCTTGGAAGGTCACCGTTTTATCAGCCGTTTTGGTCAGCTGTTGACTAATAATTAAATAGATAAGAAGCTCATGATTATCAATGATATAATCACGAGCTTCTTGTATTTCGGAAGAGCAAATGAATGCTTAAAAATTAGACAAAATAATATGAAAACGACAGTGTCTGCACGTCTTTTAGCTTAAAATGTGTAAGATTCGCCGTCTTCTGGCACTGAAAGGCTCTTAGAGAATCCTTTTTCCTCAGCGAAGCTTTTTAATTCTTCTTTGGATAATGTCCAGTGGTTAACAGCTTCCATATGGACAGAAATAATTTTAGCGTTAGGAGCAGCTTTATACACTTCATAGATATCGTCTTTCCCCATTACAAGAGAACCGCCTTCTAGGAATTGATTGTCTCCACCATTTACTACGATGATTTCCGGCTTATGCGTATCGATCACATCTTGGATTGCTTCATACCATACCGTATCCCCGGCTACATATAGTGTTTTTTCATCTTGGTGCTTGAAAACAACACCGCACACAAGGCCAGCAAGTTTTAAGATTTCTCCTCTTCCGTGTTCGCCTTTTGTTTTGATTAATTGGACTCCTTCAAAGATGGTAGCTTCCTGCAGTACCTCGATATTTTGGAAGCCGGCTTTTTTCACTTCTACAGCGTCTTCTTCATTTTGAACAAACATTTTGATCTCTTTCGGCAGTGCTTCTTTGGCCGCATCATCGAAGTGATCTAAATGGAGATGAGTGACAACAACAGCATCCACGTTAATGATTTCTTCAATGGATGTGGGCAGGCTGACTAAAGGATTGTTTTGATCTTGTCTTACCGAATTTGGAAAAGGCGGGTACGTACCTTTCTCCGCTAAAAATGGGTCAATTAAAAACTTCTTTCCTGCATATTGGACAACGATTGTTGCATTTCGAATTTGTTGTATATTCATGTTCTTAGCTCCTTTTATTAGACTACGTATAGTTTATACTGTGGCCCGTTTACGTTTACATGGATAAATTCAAGTCTTTTGGCCGTTTGACTTGAATTTTGAAAGCAAAACATATTATGTATTAAACTAAGTGAACCTACATCCTCACTAGGGAGAATAATAGGGGGCCATTTAAAGCCATGTTCAAAGAACGGAAGCCGGTCTGATTTTTACCATAAAAAATTGGTTGTGTCGGGTTTTCATTCAGCTATTATTTATTGGTTTATGTTCTTCAAAAAAAGGAGGAGAAGGAATGGCTTGATCGCCTCAGTGGATAAGCTCCATTTTATATAGGACCCATTCATTGAGGAGAATTCATTTACATAAAATACTTCATACCCTATGAAAAGGATTGATTGAATGCTGGATCATACAGATATGCGAATATTAGAAGAGTTATCTCAAAACAGCCGTATTACCATGAAAGAATTGGGTGAGAAGGTCCATTTGACGGGACAAGCAGCCGCTTCTAGAGTATCAAAATTAGAGGATAATGGAGTAATCGAAGGATATACTATTAAAGTCAATCAAGTTAAATTAGGTTGTCTTATACATGCTTTGATCACAATCTATACTAACAGTCCTTATCATCAGCCATATCTCTCATTTATAAAAACACAAGATAATTATGTAATAAACAATTATAAAATCAGCGGTGATGGCTGTTATCTTCTTGAATGCAAATTTCCATCCAATGAAATACTAGATCAATTTTCGGTGGACTTAAATAAGCATGCAAACTATAAATTATCGATTGTGATTAATAAATAATAGACGAATCAAAAGGAAAGAAGCCCGGATAAGAGGATATCCTGGCTTTTTTGTGCTTTTATGTAACTTTCTACATAAAAGAAGCAGCTGAAAACTGGCCTTTAAAATGAAGAGCCCTGGATTTATGGAAATATTGTAACTCGGCATATTGATAATACTTTTGGTGATCACTCGCGTTGGCGAGTTTTAATCGCTCATAATGCAGTTCAAGAGCGGCATGCTTTAAGAAATTCTGCTGCGCAAATCGAATCGTATTTAACTGTTCACTGGATAGCTGAGCTCCATTTGTCATAAGTATAAAACTCCTTTTTACCTTCAGTGTATGTGCCAGAAAACATTCCGGTATCCACCGTTAGTTTCAAAGAAGCGTAAATAAAATGATGCCGATCAAAAAAGACTTCTCCCTTATAGGAGAAGTTTTTTTCTTTCCTGCCAAACACAAAGTTGATCATTGGTCTTCATCTGCATAGTCTCTTTCCACTTTGCAAATACGGGTTATATAGGATGAGTACCAGTCTTTTTTGCCTTTTTCTTGTGCTCGCTGATGCGATAAGTTTTCTTTCCATTGCCCAATAGCATCTAATGAATTCCAGTAGGAAACCGTGATCCCTAATCCGTTTTGTTCTCTTGCACTTTCCACGCCTAAAAAGCCCGGCTGCTTAGAAGCAAGTTCGACCATTACATCAGCCGCCTTATGGTAGCTGTCCGATTCCTTATCTGTTCTTTGCGAAGTGAAGATTACTGCATAATAAGGGGGAGGTGGAGTGTTGGCGAAAAACATTCTAATGACCTCCTATGGATTGATATTAAATATCATATCATATGTGTTGATTGAATCCCCCATAGATCAAGACAGGTAATATGATGTAGCCTTGCTGTCTACAGATATACGAATATACAGTGAAGAAAAAGGAATTATGGGCCTTCTCTGCACGCCATTGCAGGTGATCTATGCTTGAGGTTTCGAAAAGAAGGAGTAAGATTTCTCTTGCATATACAAAATATAACTATTGAATGAACGGAAAAGGGCAGATACAGCTCGTGACATGCCTAATAGGGAAAAACAGTTTACTTATTAAAAAACAAGGAGGACGCGATGGGGATTTTAAATATACTAACGATGATTTTGGTTGTTTTGAAATTGTTGGGCGTAATCGACTGGAGCTGGTGGGTCGTGCTGCTGCCATCCATTATTCGGTATGTAGGTCTGTTATTTGGTTTGTAGCATAACGTACTCACGAGAACGATGCATATTCACAGTGCTCCGCAAAGAAGATAGGCAATATCAGAGAGGTGATAACTCCAAAGAGATGCGAGGGAGTGTTTATTTAAAGAAGCTATTCCGTTTAAAAGTCCAAAAGCCAGAGGAATAAAAAAGCAGCCTGGCCGAATACCTGGCTGCGTAAAGGGATAAGCGTGTCTTAAAAACATCAAAGCAAGAGATAAGTAGTTAGGGTGAGTTCTTTGTACGGACCATACGAGCTGTTCACTCGTGTTTCTTACCATGGAATTTTTTTAAAAAAGCAATGACGTTTGCTTTTAAGGAAGCATATGAGCCAACTGCCGCATATCCATAAAACCAGCCCATAAATAAACCAGATGAAAAATGGTATGGGTGACTGATGAGGACAGCAAGAAGAAGTCCGATCACCAATGCAATAGTGGGAACCATAGCTTTGGGCGGCTTGAATTTCAATTTAATGATCTGAGTTAAGATCATTACTAAAGGTACTGCAATAATCGCATCCCAGAAATTCGTATGTATGGTCGGAAAATTCATTATTATCACCGTCACTTTACTATGCTTGCCGAACAACAAGGCGTAATAAAAAACAGCCAGAGGGGGCTCTGACTGCGCATGTTGACTGGGATATTGCATGAGGAAATGGGGGTTTCCTCACTACACCTATTATGTACACGTTGAGGAGAATTCATACAGAAATATACAAGGAGCAGAAATCAGTTTGTGTCTCTTATGTGATGCTTAAATAATTTCTTGCAGGATTTATGTGTCAATCTAGAAATACGTGTATGACAGGGCATTGAAAAGCAAAATTGAATTTTTTAATTTCCCTTCTGATTTGCTTGTTTGGCATCCTGTTAAAAGCTAAAAAGTGCAGGACTTATCTTTCAACCAGGAATATATTTATGGCTTCCTGGGAGATTTTTAACAGCATTCCATGCGTTGATGGCATCTTTTCGGCTTTTACCTTTATTATATGGGTCCGCAAAAAAGTCCCGAATAAATTGATTGTATTCAAACTGGGGAGCAATCTCGGTTTGATATGCAGGATCCTTTAAACGCTGCTGCTCCTTGTGCCAGGCGTTGACAACATCCCTATACGTTTTACCGGTATTCTCTTTAAAATAGTTTTGTATGTATGTAGAAAAATGAAAGTTCGGGATAATCGATTTAAAAAAAGCTCTCACTCCTTGACTGCAGCGGTGATGTTCAGTAATCACCGTTTCCAGGCTCAATTCTTCCTGCAGAGCTTTAGGAGCAGACTGTTTTGTTTTTCTCGATGGCTTTTGAATGTCTCCTGTTTCAAGAAAAACAGCAATTCTATCAGTGATTTCTTGTTTAGATCCAGAAGCACTCATTCCATTTTCTCTGCAAAAAGTTTGCAGCTCTTCCTTCAGCCAATAATAAGAGCGAAACTCTTTTGCAGAGAGTTCTTTTGTTAATACCGGTCTCAAATTTGCTCACCTTTTCAAGATTATTTAACGGAACTGCAATGGCCGGAGATAATTTTGAGTTTCCCACCGGCATGCTGCCAAACCCGCGTGTAGCACATCTCCTCTTCAATTGAATCAGTACCTGCATTTCCTTTTAACGAAGATATAAAAGTTTTACTCGTTGCTCCATCACTGTAATAGCTGTGAAATTTAATACCCCCGAACGATGAGCTTCTAAATCAGCTTCTTTTGTCAGGATTTGTCCAAAGTGGTTAACAAAGATAAGGTCATGATCAATCAGCTCATTTAAGGCCTTTACATTGCTAGTCAGCATTGCTTGTCGAAGCATTTCTTCATGCTTAACAACTAAAGTTTTTTCCATCGTTCATCATCCTTTTTAACGATCACTATACGCTTACTTGTTTATTTTTACCAGTAAATACTAGATGATAGAATATTTGGATGAGGGATTGAAAATGATAAGGGTATGAATGTGTCATTTTTAACGCTTCGTCCGAACAATGAACATGAAAAAGAGTATAGAAAATGTTGAGAAGAAAAAGCACCTTTTAAAAGCATTCTGTTTACACAATAAAACAAGCTTCTAAAGAAGCTGATTGAACCTGCAGTTTTAACTGCAAATGTTAAAATAAATGCTGCCCAGTATAAAGCCTGCTTGAAGTATTGATAGAAAATAGAGGAGGTTTACAAAAAATGGGGTTTAATGTTAAAATCCCGCACTAAAGAGGCGGGCAGGGAATAAAACAAGGAGATAGGCCGTTTTTACAGAAGAATTAATCATCCTCTTCTTCACGTTCCTCATTATTTTGCTGCTGCTGCTCGGAAGGTTCTTCGGAAGTATCTGGCTCATTATCATCGCCGCCATTACATGCTGACAGTAATCCTAGCGACAAAACAGCAGACATCACAGTTAATAAGTATTTCTTTTCCATGTGTGCCCCTCCTTTCATATCATTTAACTCGGTTTATTATGTGTAATTGAGTTCAAGTTTATTCGATACTTCTTAATGATGAATACAAAAGCGAAATGATCGAGAGATGGGTTATTCTTGAAATGTAAAGTATAAAAAGAAGGCGTTTATCCCGTTTAAGCGAAGGTATTCGGTGCATTTTCACAATCGTCTTTTAAAGAAAAATAAACAAAAAAGAACCGAAGAACTAAACGCTCTCCGGAAAAAAAGATGAGTAAGCTTTAGGTGGGGGTGGTACTTTACTAACCATACCCCAACAGCAGGAAAACAAACCTATTATTTACAATACTATTCTTTACAATAAAAAAGCGGGACAGCTGCCAGGCAGCTATTCCGCTTTTTGGAGGGTTTGGTTGGATAAATATCCAGATAGGGAAACCTTAAACAATTTATTAGCGGCTTATGCTTATCCTGAATAAAGAAGTTTAAAATAAAGGAAGGCAAAAAAATAGCCAGGTGGGGACCTGGCTGCAGAAATAGTTTCGAGCTTTAGGAGTTGGGTTTGGGACGAACAGTACCATTATGGACCATTGTTGAACAGTTTATGCAAAAAGTTTTAATTGTTAACTTTGTGTGGGCGGCTATTCAATCTTAAAAAGAGCATATGCAAAGCAGCTGTATTTTCTTGCCTCTAATATGGTTTTCAAACAGAAAAATTGTTCAAATTCTATGAAATATAGTTTTTTGTGATTAAAGAGAAAAATATAAGCGATGTTAAAAGTAGTACAGCAATATATAAAGGATGTTGAAAGATAAATTAGCCTGATCCAAGGAGAAATCTTTTATTTCCTTGACCATTGCAATGATAAAATACTTTTAATACATAAACAGTTACGGATAAGCCTACTCATATTAACAACCAAGAGGTGAAAAAATGAAAAAGACAATCTATATGCTTGGTATTGCAGCAATCATGGGTTTAAGTGGATGCGGGAGCGACGCGGTAGAAGAAGAAACGAACCATGAAGAAATGAATCATTCAGAAAGTACAGAAGAAGCCAGCCACGAAGAGATGAATCATTCTAGCTCAGCCGAAGTTCCTGAAGGGTTAAAAGAAGCAGAAAATCCAGCTTTTAAAATAGGAAGCCAGGCTATTATTCGAGATGGTCATATGGAGGGCATGAAAGGTGCTAAAGCCGTAATTGAATCTGCTGAGCAGACCACAGTGTATATGATTGATTACACGCCGACTAATGGTGGAGAAAAAGTAACCAATCATAAATGGGTAACAGAAAGTGAACTTTCGGCTAAATAACCTTTAGTACCAATGCGCGATGTATGGGGAGAGGTATCTCTAAGCGATTTAATCATATAGAAAAAATTACTTTTATAGTATGTTGTGCTAAAATAATCTTAACAGCAGTAACTCGAAAGCTGAACCAGCCAGGTCATTTGTGTAATAAGGTGCTCTATATTGTACAAAGAAAGAGCAGTTAGAATACAAGGGGCGAGCATTATGAGGAAAAAACATCTTTGTTATTTTCTTTTCATGGCAAGTTTGTTGTTAAGCGGCTGTCAAAGCGGATGGGAATCGCGCTATAATTTTGCAGGGGAAAGTACAAATTGGTATGTGAACTACCAAGTAACGCCCCAAAGTAAAAAAAGTGAATCCACGGAGTACAAAATCCAATATACAGGAAAAGGTGCACCGCCAGCGGAAATCAGCTATTCTATTGAAACGAATTCTGGAAGCTCAAAAGGAACAGATGAATTAAATGAAGATGGTGTTTTAATCAAAACAGGGGGTTGGTGTGACGGCTGTGCGATAACTCAAGAGGATCAGGATGTGAAAGTGATGATCAAATGGGGCGGACAAACGGAGACATTCAGCTTACAGCCATCTGAAGAAGGATTTTAAAACACCCAATCAACTGCCTGTCTTTGATGTTATTGGTGAAAAGGTAATAAGAAGTTAAGTGATATTAAGAAAATCTACAATTGATTTGTAGCTATGCTTATGACCCTGTTTTTCATGTTTTACTTTGCGCATACACAAAACCATATCCGGACAGAAAATTACTTGTTGCCCATCTTCGCGAAGGGAAACTGTTGGTGAAAAAGCTTGTGCTTTTAAAAGCACAAGCTTTTTCACTGTGTTTTTAGTATGCCAATGATTATCTGTTTTATCCGTATATTTATGCACTATGGTTCAAAAAAGAAAGAGTTAGGGTTAAAAATCCAACAGTGGTAATAAGAGACGAATAAAAAAGGATTGACGGTGGGATAACAATAGGTTATATTTTTATTCTGTCGCTAAGACAGCATGAGTATACGGCAAAAATCATTCAGTGATATTAATTATTTCTATATAATTTATTGTGAAAAAATTATTGTTGACTCACTACTCGTAAATATGTTATATTATTTACCTGTCACGATGAAATGTGGCAAACTAAAGTGATTATAAGTTTTAATAATCATTTATCAAAATAATATTTTTGAGAAAAGTTATTGACTTAAAACTCACTGCATGATATGATTATTTAGCTGTCGGAAACGACGGTGAAGGATATTGATCTTTGAAAACTGAACAAAATAAACGTCAACGTTTTAAGAATTAAACTTCTATAGAAGATGCCCGTCATCTATATAGAAACAAATGAGCAAGTCAAACTTTTTGGAGAGTTTGATCCTGGCTCAGGACGAACGCTGGCGGCGTGCCTAATACATGCAAGTCGAGCGGACAGAT
>NZ_JAVJNG010000240.1:0-253 GCF_038806185.1 Domibacillus sp. 8LH
GATTTCCTGGCGGGTGAAATCCATGTCGATCGTGACCTGCACCGCAAGGTTGCCCGGCCCCGCGATGGGGGTGAGCAGGCTCTCGATCCGGTTGCGGTAGAGCGTCTCGAGCTGCACCCGGTGCTGAAGCTGGCGGTCGTTCAGCAGCCCCGCCGGATCGTCCGAGCCCCGCGACAGGAGCCGCCCCATCTGGTCGACCACCGTCACATCCTGCCGCGCCATGCCCGGCACCGAGGAGGAGACGAGGTTCACG
>NZ_JAVJNG010000241.1:0-252 GCF_038806185.1 Domibacillus sp. 8LH
CTGCACTACAAAGAGCGGATGATGCAATGGAATCTGTAGACTGGGGATCCCCAGGAAGTTCATCATCATTACGCCCGTATGTTCAATACCAAATCACTCACTTTGACGAACTTTTGTTAGGGGAAGATATAGCATTTACCCCGGTAATGAACAGAATTCAGTCACATTATAGAACAGCACTTGATGATACGAAGGATGCCCGTAATTACGCAGATGATAATTATGAAGAGACAGATACGGGCGATACAGGGG
>NZ_JAVJNG010000242.1:0-252 GCF_038806185.1 Domibacillus sp. 8LH
GTCCAAATCTCAGCGGCTCTTGTAGTCGTGACGTCCGTGAAATTCTGAAAGACCATAACGAAGAAGAAGGAGAAAGCTAATGGCTATTACTAAACGCCTTACCTGTAAGTTTGACATGAAGATTGTCTTTACGTCTGAGGACGTGGAGTCATACGTTCTTAATATGGTGGAGCTTACCAAGGGTTATGTCTCCGGTGCGAAACAGGATGGCATGACACGGAAGCTGGTAGAGACTGCTGTAGAGCATGGGGT
>NZ_JAVJNG010000243.1:0-252 GCF_038806185.1 Domibacillus sp. 8LH
TTGGGATTCTCCTTCCCCTGTATCTGTAACCTTCGATTCTTTGCTTCAATCAACTCCTTGTCAAAAGCAGCTGAGAAGTTGTCAAAGGCTGACAGAAGAGCTTCGCGTGGCATGCTGCCGCTAACCGCAAGTTTGTTGACCCACTTGTAGTTAGGCTTGTAATCAGCCCCTTCGCTTGACCGATTGGTAATTAGTTCCTCTAGCTCGAGAGGTGCGCGGATCGAACCCACGAACGATTGATGTCTAATGCGC
>NZ_JAVJNG010000244.1:0-252 GCF_038806185.1 Domibacillus sp. 8LH
GCCGGGTGTCAACCCGGCCACCACGCAAGCCGCAGGCGGCATCGTGCAGAGCGTTGGCGGCGCCGTGACTGCACTCGGCAACGGCCTTGGCAACGGTCTCGGCCAGCTTGGCGCGACGAAGGATCCGCTCGGTACCACACTCGCCAGCACGGGCGGCGTGGTCAACCAGCTCGGCGGCGCGGTCACGCAGACGGGCAACCTGGTCTCGAGCCTCGGCAGCGGCCCGCTGACGCCGCTGGCACCAGTCACGGG
>NZ_JAVJNG010000245.1:0-252 GCF_038806185.1 Domibacillus sp. 8LH
GTGGAGTTCGTGCAGGCGACCCGCGTCGATGCGCTGGCCATCGCCATGGGCACGAGCCACGGCGACTACAAGTTCAGCCGCAAGCCGGACGGCGAGATCCTCGCCATGCGCGTGATCGAGGAGATCCACGCCCGGCTGCCCGCGACGCATCTGGTGATGCACGGCTCTTCCTCGGTGCCGCAGGCGCTGCAGGATCTCATCAACGCCCACGGCGGCGAGATGCCCCAGACCTACGGAGTCCCGGTCGAGGAG
>NZ_JAVJNG010000246.1:0-251 GCF_038806185.1 Domibacillus sp. 8LH
TCCATAGGCTCCGCCCCCCTGACGAGCATCACAAAAATCGACGCTCAAGTCAGAGGTGGCGAAACCCGACAGGACTATAAAGATACCAGGCGTTTCCCCCTGGAAGCTCCCTCGTGCGCTCTCCTGTTCCGACCCTGCCGCTTACCGGATACCTGTCCGCCTTTCTCCCTTCGGGAAGCGTGGCGCTTTTCCGCTGCATAACCCTGCTTCGGGGTCATTATAGCGATTTTTTCGGTATATCCATCCTTTTT
>NZ_JAVJNG010000247.1:0-251 GCF_038806185.1 Domibacillus sp. 8LH
CGCATACACTGTGGTACAGATTGGAGTCCTAATTTACAAGACGATTAAGAGCGGAGGTAAGACATGACGCAGATGGACTTAGAGAAGTTCCTTTTGATGCTGGACACTGAACGTGCACGACTCATGCTGCAAGACCTGCGGGATGACACGAAGCGTTCGCCACAGCTTTACAACGCCATCGAGAAGCTTCTGGCCCGTCACAACTTTGTGCTGAGCAAGGTGTCTGTAGACGAGAAGCAGCTGGCTGACAT
>NZ_JAVJNG010000248.1:0-251 GCF_038806185.1 Domibacillus sp. 8LH
GCCATGCGCCGCCCCCTTCTGCGCGCCTTCTGGTCCGACCGCCGCGGCAGCGCCACCGTCGAGATGGTGCTGGTGCTGCCCCTGCTGGTCTGGGCCTATCTCGGGATCTATGTCTTCTTCGACGCCTTCGCGAAGATCACCGTCTCGTCGAAGGCCACTTACACGATCTCGGACATGCTCTCGCGCCAGCGCAGCTCGGTCGACGGGACCTTCCTTGCCAATGCCCATGGCCTGTTCGACTGGCTCACCGG
>NZ_JAVJNG010000024.1:0-58686 GCF_038806185.1 Domibacillus sp. 8LH
CATGTTTAAAACGACTGATTAAATGACAGTTTGCAAGAAAAGGGATTCGCCATTTACACAAAATTATTGACGGTCCCATTGTCTGCAATAAATCAGACAGCTTTTTTATCGCTTTACCGGCCAGAAGACTCCTTCAAATTGCTTCGCAATTAGCAGGAGATGAATGGCCGCTTTTTTTGTGTTTGCTGCTTAGCGGTTGAAACGTATGTTCCTTTTTTGGCATGCTGTATTTGTTAAATACTGGAGGTGGATCGAGACGATGCTAAATTACCGCTTTGAAATTTTTCCGAATGAGGAACAAAAAAGCACTCTTCACTCATGGGTTAATCTCTGCCGCCAGCGGTATAATTCCGCTCTTCTTGATAAACAAAGAGCCTACCCAGAGAACAAGAAAAGCCTGACTAAATCTGACCTCAGTGCCCTATTGACCTTATCCAAGAAACACCATCCATATCTTAAAAAAGTGCCTTACCAGCACCTACAGTGTCATTTGTGCAGAGAATCTGAATATCCGCAATCTGGTGAAAAACTGGAAAGTGTCCAAATCGATTCATGATGCAGGGTGGGGGATGTTCCACCTGTTTCTGGCATATAAATGCGAGCTCAATGGCGGCCAGATGGTCAAAGTGAAGCTGCATTTCACAACCCAGGACTGTTCAGACTGTGGAAAAAGGGTGAAAAAATCCCTTTCCGTCCGAACACATGTCTGTCCGGATTGCGGCCTTGTGCTGGACCGCGATCATAATGCCGCCTTAAACATCGAAAAAGCCGGGCTGGTCCAGATAGGACTCATCCCGGCAATCTAATCCCTTTACAACTGTAGGTCGAGGTTCCCGCCCGAACAGTATAAAACAACGCCTGTGGAGATGATGTAAGACCCTGTTCGGAAGAACAGGGCAGACATCGATGAAGCAGGAAAATCAATGAAGTCAGAGCATGTTATTTCATGTCTCTGATGAAGATGCTCCAACAAATTGCGCAGCAATTTGTTGGAGAGGTTCACTTAGAAAGTGGGTTATAAGAGTATTTTAGCTAGTCAAAGTTAACCTTATGTATTCAGATGCAGTATACTTGCTAGGTACGGATAATCGGTTATGATTAAAACCAAAACTCGTCAAAAGCTCTAAAAAGCTCCTTTTGGCAGCGCTTTCGATAAAAGAATTACTTAAATCCTTAGAAAAGGGAAAAGTATACTGCTTCACGCCGAATTATAAATATAATCCATTCATCTTTTAGATGTAATGCGAGTAGATGAATGGATTTATTTATAATAGATCATCCCGGTCATTTCACTTTTTCCCAATGATTTGTGTCAATAAATGTTGTTTCTTTTTCAAACAGCTCATTTATTTTATCTGTAATAATGGTACATTCATTTAAATCCATGGCCTTACATAATGTGTTCTTATTAAATTTAGAACTGTCGGCTAGAACGTAACATTCTTTTGAGTTTGTTTTAACTATTGCTTTTTTACTTGCTTCTCTGAAATCAGGAGTATTAATACCTCCCTCAAGACTAATACCACTAGCACCAAGAAAAGCTTTATCAAAAAACAGATTTTTTAAATTTGAGTCAGTCAGAGGTCCTGCAATTGAATCCGTTGCTTTATTCACTTCTCCGCCGACTATAATACAGTGCACGTTATCCCCGTCTAATTCATTCAGTACTTGAGTACCTGATGTTATAACTGTGATTTGTTTGTTGTTTAAGTACTTAACCATCTGCAAGCATGTTGTACCTGAATCCAGATAAATAACGTCACCATCTTCCACCAATGAAGCTGCAAGTTGTCCAATTTGCTCTTTTTCATTAATGTTAAGAAATTTTTTGGTCTCTACAGGAATATCAAAAGAATTGTCTCTTAACTTAACAGCTCCACCTCTGAGCATGACTATTCGTCCTTCTTCTTCAAGGATTTTTAGGTCTCTCCTGATTGTAGACGATGAAACGTTTTCAAAAATGGAGAGAAAATCATCGATGTAAATAATATCTTTGTTTTCCAGCTCTTCAATTATTTTATTTCTTCGAATATAAGGTATCATTGATCTCCCCCCAATCCTTCTTTAATAGTAGCAATCATGTGAAAAACAAGTATGCAGGGTATTGGGTTATTTTAACCGACCTCCCCTGCTCCTTTTTCAAAAATAATAAAATTATTAGTATCCCAATATTTTGTTTTAATTTTAACACCGAAAACTGGATCATACAAAAAAAAGGAAGTCAATAAAGGGATAGAACACTCAATTGTGATTTCGCTTTTCACCTACGTTCTGTCGTTTTTATTAGACTTCCTTAACCTTTAAAGCTCTGTGAGAAGAATCTAAGACTATCTTAAAACTAATTCTGTAATTGCTTGATCGTACTAAGTGTAGGCATTGCTTCCTGCGACCCGATTTTCATAACTGTCATAGAACTAACTTTTGAAGCAAAAGAACCCGCTTGCTGATAGGTCATTTTATTTAAAATCCCATAAGCAAGTGCTCCAATATATGAATCCCCTGCCCCAGTTGTTTCTATTGCCTCAACCTTATGGGGTTCTATAAAATATTTCTGTTCTCCATCATAAATAAGACTTCCCTGTTTCCCAAGTGTAATCACTAGAACGTCTGAAATTTTATTATATATTTTTTTACAATATTTCATTGCATCACCAAGATTTTCGATCTTCTCCCCTGCAAAAAAACTTGCCTCAGACTCATTTACGACTAAGCAGTTGACTAGTTTTATACACTCTTCCGAAATTTCATTAGAAGGTGCTGCATTTAATATGATGAAACAATTATGTTTTTTTGCCATTTTTATTGAATATTCAACAACCTCTAAAGGAATTTCTAATTGTAATATAACAATGCTGCTTTTTGCGATTACATCTTCAGCGTTTTTAATATCCTCCACTGTAAGAGCATAGTTAGCACCCGTTGAAATGGTTGCAACCACACTTCCGTCTTCCAAAGAATTTACTACACCTAACCCCGTGTTTGTATTAGAGGTAGTAATAAAAGTCGTATCGACATTATATTTTTGAAGAGATTTTAATAGCATTTCTCCATGGTTATCATCGCCAATTTTTCCGACCATATACGTTTTCAAACCCAGTTTCGAGCATTGAACTGCCTGGTTTGCCCCTTTTCCGCCACTGCAGAATGTAACGCTGTCAGCCATATAGGTTTCGCCTATTTCCGGGAACTTTTTTTGTTTGAAAATAATATCGTAATTCAGACTCCCAATAACTGCTACAGATTTATTTTCCATACTTTATTTATTCCTCTCTGGAAATCTTAATTTATCTTTCTAACTTCACTATTTTTTGCAATATTATTTTTGTTCCGTTTTAGATTTAAATTTTGCAGCTTATCTTGGATAACCTCGAAATAAGCAGCAACTGCGATGATTGCTCCTGTAGCTATATACTGCCAAAATGTATCGACTCCTACTACAACGAGACCAACTTTTAGTGCAGATAAAAGGATGGCGCCAAGAAGCGTTCCGATAACTGTTCCTCTTCCACCGGCTAAACTAGCCCCTCCAATAGCTGCAGCAGCAATCGCATTTAATTCATAAGATTGGCCGGCAGTAGGCTCTCCAGTTCCTAATCTCGCCAATAAAATCAACCCAGCAAGAGCAGCTCCTACACCACAAAGAGCGTAAGCAAGAATTTTACTTCTATCTACATTAACGCCTGATAAGCGAGTAGCTTCTTCATTGCCTCCCAGAGAATACACGTAGACCCCGAATTTTGTATACTTTAAAATCACAAAACTTAATACTGTGAACCCAAGCAAGATAAAAACCGATACTGAAATACCACTGAACACATCTCTGTCAAGAAGCTGTCTAAATCCTGATGGTATGTCTACAATCGGCCATCCGCCAGTGTAAATATACGCAAGACCTCTATAAGCACTCATGGTAGCAAGAGTTGCGATAAATGGCTGAAGCTTTAATTTTGTGATTAAGATTCCATTGAACACTCCAAGTACAAAGCCCAGGATAATCCCAACGACGATTGCTAAAAAAGGATTCATGCCCCGAACGAGTAAATCACCAACTACTACAATAACAATGGCAAAAATAGAACCGATTGATAAATCAATACCGGCTGTTATGATTGCGAACGTAATTCCTAATGCTAACAGTCCATTGATGATACTTTGGTCAACAATATCAACCATATTGTCATAGCTGGCGTATATAGGGTCGATAATGGTAAAAACAGCGATCATTGCAATTAAAGCTCCGACGATACTTAACTCACGACTAAACCCTTTCGATATAAACATCTGCATTTACCCCCATTGCATATTGAAGAATGTTTTCCTCATTTAGTTCTTCTTTGTTAAGTTCAACCACTTGCTTACCTTCTTTCATTACAATCACCCGGTCACACATCCCAATGACTTCTGGTAACTCAGATGAAACGATAATGATAGACTTCCCTTTATCAACCAGGTCCTCTAGGATGCGGTAAATCTCCGCTTTCGCGCCGACATCTACTCCCTTAGTCGGCTCGTCCAAAATTAAAACGTCAACATCTGCTGAGAGCCATTTTGAAATGACCACTTTCTGCTGATTGCCGCCGCTTAAATTTGCCGTCATGTATGACGGATCTTTTGGATTTAAATTAATTTCATTTATATAGTGTTGACAATTCTTTCTTTTATTT
Source organism: Domibacillus sp. 8LH (assembly GCF_038806185.1). Lineage (NCBI taxonomy): Bacteria > Bacillati > Bacillota > Bacilli > Caryophanales > Bacillaceae > Domibacillus > Domibacillus sp. 8LH. The sequence continues at coordinate 4,665 of NZ_JAVJNG010000024.1, forward strand.
TTGTGGTTAATAAAACCTAACTTGCTGAACTTACCTAGGCTGGCTAAACCAATATTGTCAGCATTGCTGAAATACTTGGTGAATCCCTGGGTTTTTCTGTTCTCTGGTATTAAGCCGATACCGGCCTGTAATCCTTGTTCCGGTGTTTTGATTTCTGCTATTTTTCCTTTTACTTTGACAGTTCCGCTGGTCTTTTTATCCGCACCAAACAACGCTCTAACCACATCTGTTCTTTTTGCCCCCACTAATCCAGCAAAGCCTAAAATTTCTCCTTTTCTTACGCTAAAAGATATATTCTCAAAGACCCCGCTGCGGGATAAATTGCTGACTTCCAAAACAATGTCTTCGGTGAATTTATGTTTCTTAGAACGGACAGCAAATGCAGATACATCTCTTCCTACCATGTTTCGTATTAATTCATTTTGCGACACCTTAGACATTTCAACGGTTTTAATAAATCCTCCATCCCTTAGGATTGTTGCTCTGTCACAAACCTCAAAAACTTCATCTAAGTGATGGCTTACATAAAGAATGGTGATTCCATCTTTTCTTAATTCATTTAAAATTTTAAATAAAGCAGCGACCTCATTTTTTGTCAAAGAAGCGGTAGGTTCATCAAATGATATGATTTCCGCTTTATGATACAACGCTTTTGCGATGGCCACCATTTGCATTTCGCCCGTACTTAATTGAGAAGCAAGGTCTTCACTTTTAAACCGGCAGTTTAATTTCTTTAATAATTCATTTGCTTTCTTATGAATTTCTTTAAAATTTACAAACATTGATTTTGTTGGTTCATAGCCTAATACAATATTTTGACCCACTGTTAAATTTGGAATTAAACTTACTTCTTGATGGACCTTGGAAATGCCAAATTGGATAGCATCATTAGGGTTTTTAAACGAGACTTTTTTATCTTTAATTTTTACAGTCCCATCATATTCTGAATACACTCCATGAAGAATATTTAATAAAGTGGATTTCCCCGCCCCGTTTTCCCCCAAGAGCGCATGGATTTCCCCCCTTTTAACAGAGAAGTTTACATTGTCTAACGCTTTAACGCCTGGAAAGATTTTTGATACTCCTTCAAAGCGAATAATTTCATCAGGTCGTTGTAACACTTTTATCTCTCCTTTTTGAAAGAATGATAGTGAAAGCAATAACCGCTTTCACTATCATTCTCGTTCTTTTTACTTAATTTCTGGCTCGCTCCATTTAATAATTTCTTCCGCTGGAGTATCAACGTTTGTTGAATCGATTAATGCTTGAGGAGTCCAGATGACACGAGGTACTTCCTGCCCGGCTAATTTTCGCAGAGTTGCCTCCACTGCAATTTGACCCTTATAGAGTGGGAAGGAATCAACCGTTGCGTCTAATTCACCCTTGCGGATAGAATCATATGCTTCTTGGATTCCGTCAACACCAACAACCAATATATCTTTACCGGATGCATTTACTGCCTCCTGTACACCAAGTGCCATTGTATCGTTATTTGCGAAAATCGCTTTTAAATCCGGATGTTTCTTAATCCATGTTTCAGTTAAGTCTTTAGCTTTCAGCCGATCCCAGTCCGCATTTTGTTTTTCAACTACCTCTACACCAGGAGCATTTTCTTTCATCCAATTTTCAAACCCTAATGTACGTTGTTTAGCTGCAAATGCTTTAGGCATCCCTACTACAATGGCGACCTTACCTTCCCCATTTAATTTGCCTGAAACCCACTCGGCTAATAATTCACCATTTTCAATTGCTCTAGGCCCTACAAAGTTCGGAGCTTCTTTAATGATCCCATCATTAACGTTAATAACTGGAATATCTTCATTCAGTGCATCTTCCACACCTGGAACAAGATTGCTATCAGATATTGGAGATAAAAGTAATCCTGTATATTTTTTATTGACCATATCCTGTACAATTGCCAGCTGACCTTGTTCATCACCCTCACCTTGAGCGGCTTTTACATCAATTGAGACATTATAACCGTTCTCTGTGAATTTCTTGGCGCCAACTTCCATACCTTCTTTTAATGTTCGCCAATACTCATTTTCAAAAGCTTTGGATACCGCACCTAACCTAACTTCTTCGTCTAGTTTTGGAACTGGACCCAGGTCATTTCTTACTTCTTCAATTGTTTTTCCATCAGCAGAATCCGGGTTAAATCCGTCTTCTTCTTTTGAACTTGTGCTTCCCCCTTGGCCCGAAGACTGTGCCGAACACCCGATCAGACTAAAACTCATAAGACATGCAGCAAATGCTGTAGCATACTTTTTTGGATTGTTTTTCATTTTGGTTACCCTCCCGCAAGCGTTTTCATTTTTATTGTTTTTTTGTATAAACGAGTGAGTTACTTTAATCTTCTTATAAATCCTAATTGAAAAAGTGAACACTCTTTTGATAGGTAGAAGTTAACTAGCTTTTTCAATTAGGAATAAATGTTGTCTGAATTTTCAATCTTTTCAAGTTTTAGAGAAAGCTTATTTTAAACATTCGAATAGAATATCAGTGGCACCCACGGCATCATTTTTTTGAACAATTTCTTCTATTCTTTCTAAGCCAATCGTATCTACCAATTCATCCAGTTTTTTAATCATCCGTACATTTTGTTTACATTCTTCAATTGGATTTTCCCGGACAGGAAAAGTATCAAAGTAAATTGCCTCATTATAGTTAAACTTTTTAGCGTAATAAATAAATTCTAACGTCTGCAAAAATGAAGCGGAGCCAACCATTAAACCATCATCATTCAGTCCATAGCCGTCATTAATGTGTATCCCATAAAGCTTCCCTTTATCGGCAACCAAGTTTAAACCAAATGCGGGATTTTCATGTTTCATTAACATGTGACAATAATCAAGAGTCACCCCTACATTGTCTCGATCGATTTCATTCACCATTAGTAATGATAAACCGACACTGTCAATCAAAGAGTATGATCTTGGCTGGAATGGCTTATATTCAATACTGATTTTTAAATCCGGAGCAAAATCTGCAATTTTGATAAAATAGTTTTTCACTTGATGCCATGCTTTTAGGTAATCCGTTTGGAACGCATAATCAAATCCGTCATACCCTAGCCAGACGGTGATAGTTTTGCCGCCTAGTTCTCGGCAAATCTTTGTTGCCTGGCAGCATAATTCAAACGCTTCCTCTGAAATATTTCCATCAGTATTTCCTAGTTCACCGTTCTTAAAATTGCTTCGAAAACGGAGCGCTAACCCATTTACTTCTAGGCCGACCCTTTTCAAAGTTTCAGCTATTTCCTCAACCGAATGATTTTCAAAATGTTCAGGATAATTTAAATCTACGCTCGTAATACCTTCAATTTTAGACAATTCTTCTAGTGCATTCATTACATTGTTTTCTACTGCTGGTAATAATGAGTTAAGTCTCGTAGCAAGTTTCATATTTCCTCCTGAAATGTTTCATTTTTTTTCATATATTTGTTTAACTAATCAGAATATATCACCTATTGAAAAGGTTTTCAATATATATTTTCATTAAATTTCATAAAATATCATATTTTTTAAACTATTTTCACTTTTTTCAATCTTTATTAACACTCAAGTTTTTTAATATATACTAGATACGCGCTATACCAAAGATGACTTTCACCGATTATTCACAAAGCTATATTTTCAGGAAAGATCCCATTGATTCAAAATGCTTTAGTCCATTTCGATGATTCTGGTTATGCAAGACACCTTAACCGTAATAGTGCCGGTATTGGCTATCATTGCAAAAACCCTTTGCTCCAAGTTATTAGACACGACACCAGCAAACTGGATAAGCAAACAAAAGCAGCGAAAATTCTTAAACAAGTTCACCGATCATTTATACGAAGCGCGTGCTTCATTGGAAATCTTAGAGGCCTTATTCTCTTTTTGTCTAACACAATGTTGCATAGAATTAAGAAAAAGCACTGCTCATTTATTAGAACAGTGCTTTTTTCTTGTCTTTAAATATGCAATATATATTTACTATAATAAGAATTTCACTCAGTATTAACAAAAGTGTAACTAATCAAAAGTATACTTTTGCTCATCAACTGATTGTTTGTTTTCTTGAATGGATTAAACCAAAAGGTGTGCTGCCATACTTTCTCAAAATTTCATCACTTGTTTCTTCATAAATAACATGTCCCACCAAATTAGCATATCTGTACTAGTAAGAGTAAGTACCTCATTCATCAAGTTACAGGCTCAGTGCTGCACTCCTCGCTCGAACCCGCCTTTAGAATTCTAATAAAATATTTAACAAAAAAATCCAGGAATCTGTTTCAGGATTCACTGGATTTTTAAATGAGGTTTTTCCTTATATAGTTACACTTTCTGCTTGGTACACATGCACAGCTTTTTCCTGAGCAAGAAGACAAAGTTCAGCTGCTTTAAATACATGCGCTTGGCTCATGGCTGTTTCTGTCCGGTTTAAGCAGTCCAAAATCAACTCGCCGAAAAATGGATACCCCACTTTTCCAGCTACGTCAAAATAGTGTTCCCCTTTATCGTCGACTAAATAGATATGGTCGCCTTGCTGCTGTCTGGCGATGTCTACATATTTTCGAACTTCAATCGTTCCTTCTGTTCCGATTATAAATGTACGGCCGTCCCCCCAAGTGCTAAGGCCATCGGGTGTCAGCCAGTCTACTCGAAAATACTGGGTCGCTCCATTATTGCCAACCAATGTTGCATCGCCGAAGTCTTCCAGTTCCGGATAACTTGGATTATGATAGTTAGCTGTTTTGCTGTGCAAAATTTCTGCATCATCACAGCCGGTATAATATAAAAATTGCTCAATTTGGTGGCTGCCGATATCACATAGAATACCGCCGTATTTGTCTTTTTCAAAAAACCAATCCGGCCGGCTGTCAGCGTTTAACCGATGAGGGCCAAATCCGGTTACTTGTACGACGCGTCCAATTGCGCCTTTTTCGACAAGCTGCCCGGCAAAAACAGCACTTTCCACATGCAGCCTCTCGCTAAAGTAAACCATGTATTTTTGGCCGGTTTCTTCTGAAACTCGTTTTGCTTCCTGCAGCTGATCCATCGTTGTAAAAGGCGTCTTATCAGTAAAATAATCTTTCCCGCGTTGCATAACTTTGACACCAAGCGGCCCCCGGGCACATGGAATGGCTGCTGCTGCAACGAGGTGAACTGTTTCATCTGTTAAGATTTCTTCTAATGAAGAAGCCGCTTGGGCACTTGGGTACACTTTTAAAAATGATTCTACTTTAGCCGGATCCGGATCATATACCCACTTTATTGTCGCTCCTGCTTCAACCAGTCCGTTACACATCCCATAAATATGACCATGATCAAGAGCCGCTGCTGCTACAAAAAACTCATTTTGTTTCACAACCGGACTTGGTTTTCCTTTTGGTGCATAATTCATTCCATCTTGATTGCTCATGTGATCATCTCCTATTTAATGTGTTCCTTCTACGGATAATACGACATTTCCTGATTTCGCTTTTACAAAATTGGACGCTTTAATTTTCTCTTGCAATGTTTTGTAAAAAAGGTCCGAATCGATAGGAATCTCTACGGATTCTTTTAGCCAGGCTGACAAATAAATGGCATTAGAAATTTCGAGTCCTTTAATTCCTTCTTCTCCAGGTGCCAAGAGTGGAATGTCTTTTAAAATAGCATCGACCCAATTCTGCATAATTCCAAGGTGCTGAGTGTTTTCACCTTTTATTGGAATCTCTATTTTCCAATGTTCCGGCTCACCAAAACCACCAGTATACGTTGCATTAAATTCCCGCTCTGACTGAGTCAGCCGGTAAAAGATTAATTGATCATTTTCAACAACGATTTTGCCGCGGTCTCCGATGATTTCAAAACGATTTGTTCCGGGAGCTTCCCCAGTTGAAGTAATAAATACACCTGTCGCTCCATTTTCGTATTCAACATACGCGGTAACATCGTCTTCCACTTCAATATTGTGATAACGACCGAAATGGCAAAAAGCATGTACACGTTTTGGCATTAAACCTGTGGTCCATTGCCATAAATCAAGCTGATGCGGCGATTGGTTCAGTAAAACGCCACCGCCTTCTCCCTCCCATGTTGCTCTCCACTCACTTGAATCATAATAACTTTGTGAGCGGTACCAGTCTGTAATAATCCAGTTCGTCCGTTTTATTTCACCTAGTTCACCTGATTGAATAAGCTGCCGCAGCTTTTGATAAAGGGGGTTCGTCCGCTGGTTATACATAATGCTGAATACTTTTCCGCTTTCGGCCGCTGCTTCGTTCATACGCTGTACGTTTTTTGTATATACACCTGCCGGTTTTTCGATAAGAACATGTAAGCCTTTTTGAAATGCCTGTTCAGCTAGAGTCGGGTGATCATAATGAGGCGCAGCAATTAACACTGCCTTGATATCTGCTTGATTAAAAAATGTGTCTGGATCCGTAAAACAAGCTAACTGCCCGCCGTTTTTTTCATTTGCTGCTTTTAAACGGTCCTCATTAAAGTCACAAACCGCTGTTAATTGACCACCTTTCACAAGCCCGCTGGCAAGCTGTGAAACATGCGAACTTCCCATATTCCCTAAACCAATCACGCCAATTTTAACTTTTGTCATGTTCGTTCCTCCACTTCGTTCACGCAACTTTATGCTTCAGTACATACTTCTCTGTGTAAAACACTTGCCACATTGCTATGGAACTGGCACCACAAAGCAGTGCTACAGCTGGAACGATCATAAATAAGAGTCCAAGTGCCATAATGCTGAACAGTCCAAACATTGTTTTAAATGGTACCTGCAAGAAAAGCCGAAATGCTTCTTTGAACACGATGCTTGTTCGCTGCTTCGTATCGATATAAAGCGGAAAAATATACAGCAGCATTGCTGCATAAAGGAAAATTAACTGCATGGTAATCATTTTTCCTAACCAGCCAATTGTCGAGTTTCCTTGTAAAAAAAACTGAAAGTCTACAATAAGCAGCAATCCGATCACCATTAATAGCAGTCCAATCTTTTGACTTTTCCGAAAGAATCGTCTGTACTCTTTCCAAAATTCAGAAAATAAAGATGTTACTTCCTCTCCGTCCGTCCACTTTCTTACAATGCTGAACAGAGCAGCAGTTGCTGGACTAAAACCAAACAAAATACCTCCGAGTAACGTGAATACAATCCATAGGGCATTGACATAAACAATTCTTGTCACCCATTCCATCCCGGTGTAAAGCGTCCCTGTTACATATCCTTGATTCATGCAGGTTCCTCCTTATTAATCAATAAAAGCCTGCAGCGCCCTTAAGCCTTCTTCTTTATTTTGGCTGAATGAAGGAACGATTACGGTCACCTCTTCCGGCATCGCCAAATCAAGTTGGTCAAAAGCAGAATGATCGGTTTGTAATGGCAGTCCATAAAGATGGCGTTTGCCTGTTTTATTGTTTGTTGTATAGTGTTCCTGCACGAACGGATAAGCGGACACAGGCATTAGTTCATCAAGTGGTGTTAACCCGTTTTGAGTAAGTAGTCCTTCTATTAAATCTGGTTCTGCCACATACACATCACCGGCTCTTTCAGCAAGTAATACAGAGAACTTTTCCCTTGAAAGCGGATAAATGGACACATCAACCGTTTTATTCAATTTGACCTGTTCAGCCAGAAACTGTTCAATTTCCTCCTCCTTCCCCATTGCTTCGTCTGTAAAGAAAAGAAGCCGGAGATGGTTTTCTTCTGAAACAGCAGGCCGGCAGCCAGTCAACATGAGAATACTGCCGATCAGGATGATCCATTTATCCATTTCACCTTACCGTCCTTTTATTTCTTCATAGTGGTTTTTTAATTCCTCATAGGCTTCATCCTGGGAGAGTACACCAAACATAAGCTGTTCTCCAACTTGTCTGTAGGCATTGTTCTGGAATTCTCCCCAGCCTTGCGGACCGCCATTAAATGGCTGTGCATCTGGTGCTGTGTCATGGACCAGCTGCAACTGGGCTTTATCGGAATCTGTGAAACTGCTGCTCATTGAATCTAAAATTTTCTTAGAAACCGGCAGACCGCGTGATACACCTAAGATTTCAGCTGCTTCTGGATCATTAATGAAAAAGTCGATCACTTTCTTTGCTTCTTCTTTCTGTTTCGAGCTTTCGCTGACTGACCAGAACATAGACGGCTTCAAATATCCGCCTGCTTCTGCGTCTTTTGGTGCTTTCACAAGCGCATACGTTTCCGGTTTTACGCTATCAAAGCTTGGAAACTGAGCAGCAAAGCTTTGTTTGATTAAAACGGAATCATTTAATAGAAGATCATTTTTCGGATCATATTCGACTTCTGCTACGGTCATTTCCGCAGGAGAAACAATTCCCTCTTTCCGCAAATCTTCAAAAATAGAAATCCATTCTTTCCATGTTTCTTTATCAATGTTGAAATTGCCATCTTCAGTCGTCAAGTGGCCTTTGCCTTTGCTAAGCTGGTACATTTCATATACCGCTGAGTCAAATGTAAAATCACGCATCGCATATTTTCCTTTTTCAAGCTTTGGCTGTATTTCTCTTGCCAATGCGAATAACTCATCCCATGTCCAGTCTGCTTTAGGTGTTTCAACACCTAGTTTTTCAAAAGCTGCTTTGTTATAGATCATTCCAAATGCGTTATTTCCAAGAGCGACGGCATACAGCTTATCATTTACTTTTCCGGAGTCAACGAGAGTCGGATCCATATCCTCTACATTGATACCTTCCGATAGATCAGCCAATTGATTGCGTGTAGCGTATTCCTGTAAGTACTGGGCGTCCATTTGGATTAAGTCCGGCGCGTTTTGAGCAGCCGACTGTGTAGCAAGCTTGTCCCAATACCCATCCCACCCAGAAAACTCTGTTTCAAATGTGACGTTTGGATTTTTTTCTTTATATAAATCAAGTACTTTCATTGTTGCATCATGACGTTCCTGCGAGCCCCACCATACAACCCGTAAACTTACTTTTCCATCTGTACTTCCGCTTTCCTCTTCTTGCTGCTGCGCCCGCTGTGCGCTGCATGCGGACAATGTAAATGCAAGCAATGCCGCAAGGAAAAAAGATAACCATTTTCTTTTCATTCCTCACTCCCCCATTCCCCGTAATGTTGATTACACCTCAATTATAAAACGCTTTCATAAATGCTTATATAAGAGAGATGCACAATTGTTTTTAAAAATGTACACCAATTATTGTTTCAATAATTCCGTTGGATTGACTCCAGTATGCTTCTTAAACATAGAGCTGAAGTAAGGGGTATTTTTATAGCCCACTTTTTCTGCTATTTCATAAATTAAATAATGGCCTTCTAAAATTAAATACTTAGCTTTTTCCATTCGAACATTATTTAAATATTGGTTAAATGATAAACCGGTCACTTTCTTAAATATCTGGCTTAAATAATTGCGAGAAAGAAACACTTTTTCTGCCATCTGATTCAACGTGAGATTTTCATGATAATGGCTGTCGATGTATTCAATTACATAGTCAACGGTCTGTTTGTGGCGAACATTTTCTTTTTCCTCTTGTTGAATGCGTGAAAGAATAAGGTCTATAGAAGCAAGAATCCAGCGCTGAAATTGTTCTTTCTGATGAACTTTTTCAATTTGGCGTGAGGCTGTTTGATGATCGACAATTTCCTCAAGATTCACGCCTTTATCATAAAGTGAATACGTTAAAATAACCCATAAATCCTTGCAAATTGTCTGCAAATGAGATGGCAAGTAATGAGCCGATTCTTGTTCATTCAGCATAAATTGGTTTACAACCCGAACCGCCTGATCTTTTCTCTCCTGTTTGACTGCGTCAGAAAGCTCCCGGTAAAATTGAACCGGCTTACGGAAAGCTGATTTTTGTGAGATAAAATTCGACTGGTCACTTGCCGGTACGTCTTCATAACGAATAATGGGCTGGGATAAAATTTTTGAAAGTGAGTAAATGGCTTCCTCTGTTGAGATCGGAATTTCTTCCCAATTGGTTTTCACCTGTCCTATTCCGATTTTATACTTATAATCTTCTTTTAAATACATCAGCTCTATCAACTTGTCAGCTACATTTTGGGCAGCTTTCTGACAGCTTTTGTTATCCAGTTGTTCATCATAAGACAGCAGAATGGCTGAATATATGTAATTTAGCTCGATCCATTCCATATTTTTTAAATACGGTAATGCATGAGTCGAAAAAAAGCAGCTGATATTTTCCTGCAGACTGTCCCATTCAATAGCCTGATTTTCTTTATCCAGCTTCAATACCAGCACTTGGTGTTTTTGTTTTTGCAAATAGTTGGTTTTTTGTTCCTTACGGGCGACTTCCTGGTCCTCCATCCCCGTTACCAGCGACTTCAACCATGTATTCGAAATTAAAGATTTATAATAGTTGATTTTTTGCTTTATTTCCTCCTGTCCGCTTTGTTTTATTCTTTCTTCTTCCAATCTTGTTGTTACTCTTTTTAATGCTTCTTCCATCGTTTGAATGGTAATGGGCTTGCTTAAATAATCTTGGACTTTTAGCCGGAGGGCCGTTCTTGCGTATTCAAAATCAGAATAGCCGCTTAAGATAATAACACTTCCAGTATATTGATTTTCTCGCAAAGCCTGCATCATCTCCAGACCATTCATGACCGGCATATAAATATCGGTTAATACAATATCCGGCTGTATGTCCATAATAATCTCAAACCCTGCTTTGCCGTCTGATGCTTCTCCTACACATTCGATGCCCAGCTTTTCCCACGGAATGGCTTTTTTCATGCCCCGCAGTACACTTGGATCATCATCGACAATAATCGCTTTCCACATAAAAGGCCCTCCTTTATTTATGAAGCTTCTTTGGGATTTTAACAAAAACGGTTGTTCCTTCCCCGATCTGGCTTTCGATGGATATTGAACTATTTGCTCCAAAATATGCAGAGAGTCGATCCTGCACATTTTTAATGCCATATCCCCCATCTGCAGTTCTTTTATTTAGCATTTGGTCTTTAGAAAACCCTGTCCCGTTATCACGAATAATGATGTACATCATTTCCCCCACGTCGTGCAGATTAATAGTAATCATCGCTTGCTGCTGTCCGCGCAGGCCATGAATAATCGCATTTTCGATAAACGGCTGCAAAGTCAGCTTGGGAATATAATAGTGTTGATATCTTTCTGGAACAAAGATCTGATAGTTAAGCGCTCCTTCCAAACGAATTTGCTGAATTTGAATATATGATTCTAAATGTACCAGTTCGTCTTTGAGAGGGATCAGTGCCTCACCTTTAGAAAGGCCGATTCGAAACATCCTTCCCATCAACTCCAGGACGCGGCTTATTTTCTCCTGTCCTTCTTCAATAGCCATCCAATTCAACTGATCGAGCGTGTTGTATAAAAAGTGAGGATTGATATTTGCTTGAAGCGCATCTAATTCCGCTTTTCTTTTTTTCTGATATTCTTCTTCTAGATCGTTGTACAATCCTTTAATACGGCTGTTTAGCTTATAATATCCATGAAAAAGCGTGCCAAATTCATTCCGGTAATCGCCTGGAAGCTTGGGCTCCCGCTCGTGTAAAGAAAAATCATTCATGCTTTGAAGCAGTTGATTAATAGGCTTTGTAAACTGCTTCGATAAATAATAGGTTAATATAACAATAAATCCAATCGTAACCAAACTGATGAATAAGAGCAGCTGAGCCAGCTTGACACTCCCGCTAATAATCTCATTCCAGGGAGTTACTTCAATTAAAATCCAATCTGAATTAGCCAATTTTGACCAGACGACAAACTTTTCTTCCTGTCTCGAGGAGCCATTTACATTTACATTTTCCTCATTGCTTAATTCAGTAAAAGCATTTAAGTATTCGCTTACATTTCTAGACCCATTGTACGCAATAATACTGTGGCTCGAATCAATTAACAGCCGGTCGCGGCTATCCACTTCCCCATTCATTAACTTAAGGAAACGGTCTGTTTTTGTATTGACGACCACAATGCCCGCAGCCGTGCCGTTGCGTTTATATATTTTACGCGCAAAGCTGATCACCGAAATGTTTCCCTGCGGAGATGAAATAATATGCTTCTTCAGCCAGGCAGAATCCGCATTTTCCATTGGCTGAAGCCAGTCAATCGATTGGTAGTCCTTTAATGAAAAGTAGCGGATAGGCCCTTCTTGAACCCTCGCTGGAGGGGATTCAACATATACATCGACTGTATCGACTACCGGGATACTAAACATCGTGTTGAAAAATGATGTATTAATTTCTGAAATAAGCTGGTAAGATTCGTATGAATCTTTTTTTCCTTGCAAATAATTTTGCAGGTCCTCATTCCGTGACAGTGCAATCGTCACCTGCTCAACAGACTGTTTTTGCATGCTGATTTGTTCATTGATTTCTCCAAGCAGGTTCTGCTGGTAAAAAGATGTGTTTTTTTGCATTTCGGCTACCGAAACCCTGTAACTGACCAAAACAAAGACTGTGAGCAATAACATTATTAAACTGGCAAATGCAAAGAAGAATACGTTCCGTATCGGGTATTCTTTAAATGGATTTTTCATTGCGTCCCCCTTTCTCTATTCACCAGAATAGCAGAAAAAAGGCTGACGCGTCAGCCTTTCAAACCAGTACTCGCCGCTCCATCTACAATATGGCGCTGGGCAAAGAAGAAGATAATAATCGCCGGAATAACAGATACGAGTGACATAGCGAATAGCTGGCCCCACGGTACACTAGAGTTCGCATCAACAAACATTTTCAATGCAAGGCCAACAGTATAGTTTTCTACTGAATTCAAATAAATTAAATGGCCCAAAAAGTCATCCCAGTTCCAAAGAAAGCAATAAATCGCTACTGTGACGAGAGGCGGTTTCATAAGTGGTAAAATAACACGCCAGTAAATGCCAAACCACGTACAGCCATCCATCTTCGCTGCTTCATCCAGCTCTTTCGGAATCCCTCTAATAAACTGTACAAGCAGGAAAATAAAAAACGAACCGCCGATTCCGCCTGCCAGTGAATGCGGAACGATAAACGGTAAATACGTATCCACCCAGCCGAATGCGTTAAACATATCGTATTGGGGAACAAGTGTAATCTGGCTTGGCAGCATTAACGTACCCAGTACAATAGCAAACCAGAAATTGCGAAGCGGAAAGTCCAGGCGGGCAAACGCAAATGCGACTAAACTGCATGAAACAATCGTTGTGAATAATACACCTGCGATCAATTCAAATGTATTCATAAAGAAATGGCCAAACGAGTAACCGGGAATGGCATACCAGCCTTCCGTAAAGTTAGAAAATATTAGCTGGGATGGAAAAATACTCGCTGAATTCATTTCTTCATTAGACTTGAACGCTGCTCCCACCCACCATAGGATAGGGTACACCATAAACAGGGAGACTACGGCTAGTGTGAGATGACTTATCCACTTTTTCTGCATATTACTTTCCACCTTTCGCTTCATAAAAGACCCATTTTTTCGATGATAAAAAGATTAACGCAGTGAAAATGCCGATAATGACGAGAAGCACCCAAGCCAGAGCCGATGCGTAACCCATTTGAAATCCTGCAAACGCCCGTTCATATAAGTACAGTGCGAACATGTAAGTCGATTGAACAGGACCTCCTTTTGTAATAACAAAGGCTTGCGTAAACATTTGAAACGAACCAATAGTTTGCAGGACAAGGTTAAATAACAGAACAGGCGATAATAAAGGCAGCGTAATGGAAAAGAATTGTCTTGCTTTCGAAGCACCATCTACAGAAGCGGCTTCATATAATTCTGGTGATATTTGCTTTAATCCGGCTAAGAAAATGACCATTGAGGAGCCAAACTGCCAGACTACCAATAAAATAAGTGTACCGAGTGCTGAGTCAGGATTTGAAATCCAATTCGTTCCTTCAATTCCCAAAATGCCGAGAAGCTGGTTAATCAGTCCATCCTGGCCGAATAGATTCCGCCATAAAATAGCTACAGCGACACTGGTGCCAATCAATGAAGGCAAGTAGATCAATGTTGTGTAGATCGACATAAATTTTAATTTCTGATTTAAAAAGAGGGCCATCATTAATGCGGTAATAAGCTTTAATGGAACAGAAATAACGACAAATAAAAGAGTAATGTACAGTGATTTATAAAACATAGAATCACTGAAAAACATTTTGCTGTAATTATCCAGGCCAACCCATTCAGGTGCTTCTAATAGTGAGTAATTGGTGAAAGAAAAATAAAGAGACAGCAGCATTGGATATAGTGTCAACAAGAAAAAGCCGATCAGCCACGGTGAGAGAAACAAATAGCCGGCTACTGGTGATTCCCACCGCTTCCTTCTATGTTTTTCTTTTGAAAACAACGAATTTTTTACGACCCCTTTTGTTTTGATTGCGCTTTCATTTGGCTGCTTCATAAATCCCCCTCCATCCCTTTTTTTAAAGTATACAAAATCGAAGGAGATGAATATATGAGAGAAATGCACAATAACTATTAATTTTTCACACAATTCCATAAAAAAGAACGACTGGATTCCCCTTTCAACAGGATTAATCCAGCCGTTCTTGTTCAAACGATTTCTTTCTTGTTTGACTTTATTGACTTCAGACAGGCATCGATTACTTTTAAGTTTAAATAAGACTGTTTAAATTCAGCTTTTGTATCTCCATTCTTTTCAAGAACAGCAGCTGCAAATTGGTCAATTTCTGTTTTGTATTGGTCAGCATAAAATCGCTCTGTTCGTGTAACTGAATCGTTTTCGATAATGACCAGCCCTTCGCCGCCGTGCCAGTCAGGGCGGAATGCGCGTGGAACAGTGATTTTTCCTTTTGTACCGATCACTTCATATTCGCTGCGTCTGAAAGAGTGGAAGCCGGATTCGATGTATGCAGTGATTCCGTTGGGAAAAGTCATATGTGTAAGCTGGCTTGTATCGACACCGCTTACTGGGTCTATGACAGCATGAGTTTGTACGGTTTCCGGCTCTGTACCTAAAATAGTTCGAATTGAATGAATACCGTAGCATCCGACATCATATAAACTGCCGCCGCCCGTTTCTTTCTTCATTTTGATACTTCCGGAAGGCTGTTCGAGTAAAAATGTAAAAGCGGCACGCATATTTGTCACTTCACCAATTTCGCCGGATGCAATGATTTCTTTTACCCGCGCATGCTGTGGGTGGACGGCATACATAAAACCTTCCATGAAGAAAATATCATGTTTCAAGCAGGCTTCTTCCATCTCTTTTATTTCGGAGCTGTTTAGTGCTGCCGGCTTTTCACAAAGAATGTGCCTGCCTTTTTCTGCTGCTTTTATGACCCAATCTTTATGAAGATGGTTTGGCAGCGGGATGTAAACTGCATCAATCTCCGGATCACCCAGCAAGTCTTCGTAACTTCCATATGATTTTGGAATGTCATTCTTCTGTGCAATTTCGCGTGCTTTTCTCCCATTTCTGCTCGCAATAGCTGTAACTTCCGCAAGTGTTGCTCGTTTAAACGCAGGAATCAGCTCTTTTTGGGCGATGCCGGCTGTGCTTAAAATACCAAAACGAATTTTTTTCAACTCTATGCCTCCTTGGCTGATTTTCGAAATTCCGATGGTGTGCATCCTGTCATTTTCTTAAAGTTGTTGCTAAAGTAAGCGACGTCTCCATAACCAACCCTATCTGCAATTTCCGACATTCTTAACGTGGTGTGCAGGAGGAGATGCTTTCCCTCTTCAATACGAAGCTCGGTTAAATAATCAATAAATTTTTTATTTAACTGCTGCTTAAAAAGCTGGCTCAAGTAACTCGGGTTCACATGGACTTTTTGTGCTGTGTCATGCAGTGTTACTTCATTCAGGGGTGTTTTTCGTATATATTCGAGTACCTGCTCAATTGTCGTAGAGGGGACAGCCGGACTGCTAGCTGTACTTAAAGCTGTTTTTATTTGCTTACCGGCTTCTTCCGTTTGAAGCCATTTTTCAAGGCTTGCCCGTAAGTCCTCTTCTTCAATCGGTTTTAAAAGATAGTCCGTTACGCCGCTTCTCAGTGCCTGCTGGACAAATTGAAATTCATCATGAACGCTGATCACAATGACATCCTGCTTTTTTTTAACGTTAGCGAGCTCTTTCACAAATGTCATTCCATCCATGATTGGCATTCTCACATCTGTCATGATCAAATCCACTTGATTTTCTTTTACCCACTCTAGCGCCTGGAGTCCGTTTTCACATTCCTGAACGACTTCTACAGGCAGATTAAGCTTATTGATCGTCCACTTTAGTGCTGTACGGACCCAACGTTCATCATCCACTAATAAAATCCGCCTCATATTGCTTCTCCTCCCTGCTGCCGGCAGTTAAAGGCACGCTCATCGAGACTACGGTGCCCTGCCCTGGCTTGCTTTGAATGTCCATCCCGTATTCCTCTCCGAATAAATACATAATGCGCTGATGAACATTTATCAGTCCGATATGCTCCCCACTGCTGACTGCAGAATGCCGCTTTAAGTTGCACTTCATTTCGGACAGCACCTCTTCTTCCATGCCTGAGCCATTGTCGGAAATGGAAATGATGCACGCTTTTTCGGACACGCGAAGCACTGAGGTAGAAATCATTATTTGAGGGCTGCTTTGACCGAAGGCATGTACAAAACAATTTTCTACGATCGGCTGCAGGGAAAATTTTACTACTTCCACTTGCTCCGCCCATGCCGGAATAGAAAGCTTATAATCAAATCGATCGCCAAAACGGAACTTTTGAACCTGCAAATACATTTCACAAAATTTCACTTCTTCCCTGAGACTGACTGTTAGTGTGTTATTTTTCAAATTGTATCGCAACAGCTTTCCGAGTGAATTTGACATCACAGCAATATCTTCCTGGCTTCCTTCAAGAGCCATTCCCCGGATCGTCTCAAGCGAATTATATAAAAAGTGTGGATTAATCTGCGATTGAAGCATCTTCAGCTCACTTTCTTTTTGTTTTAATGAAAGCTCCGCTTCTTTTAATTTTGACACGTAAACTTCATCAAGAAGGGCAGACAGCTTTTCAACCGTGTTGTTAAAGCCCATTGTCAGCTGGCCGATTTCATCTTTTGACTCAACATGTATTCTGCCGTCAAGCTTGCCTACCTCCACCTCTTTCATAAAACATTGTAAGCGCTTAATCGGGCGGACGAGTGCAGCGGCAAATCCATAGCCAGCAAGATAAGCAGCAACAAGGGCAACACCAATGGTGATGAGAATGGTTTTCCTGATTTGGTTGATACCCATCGTTAAATTGTCGTATGGAACAGACGTCAGAAACGTCCAGTCGAGATTAGAAGAATGGGTATACGTGACAAAGTTTTTCGTTTCGTTTTTCAGCATGACCGAATCGCTGTTCTCTACTTTCAGCTTTGATAGCAGCTCCGTGTCTCCGTTTTGCCCCAGCCTGCTGTAATCGGGGTGATAAACATAATGCCCTTCTGCGTCCAATATAGAAAATGATCCGTTTCTGGTGATAGTGACTTTGTTTGAAATCTCTTCAATCCGTCTGAAATTAATATCGATAACCAGCATCCCTACAGGCTTGAGCGTTTCTGGGCTGTAAAGCCTGCGTACGAGCGAAATAACAGGCTGTTCCTTATCTTTTGTTTTCAATGTCCGGCTGACAAGCCTAATCATGCCGTTATGGGGAATAGACTCATACCAATATTCTTCTTTCATCTTCGGAGCGGGATAATAATTCCGGTTTCCAAGTGTATCGATAACTCTCCCTGAGTCTGTCATGATTGTGATATTTGAAATATCAGGTCTAGAGTATTCCTGAAGTTCAAGGAAATTGCGGACAGCACTGCTGAGGATTTCTTCTTTGCCGCTTTTCTCAGCGTCCGCTTGTATAAAATCTTCCACTTCAGATGAGTTAATAATTTTCAGGCTGGTAATTTCAAAATCCTGCAAATAATACTCTATATTCGACTCGGCCTGATCGATCACCTGCAGACTGGAAAGCCGGACTTCTTTTT
This sequence comes from Domibacillus sp. 8LH, assembly GCF_038806185.1. Taxonomy (NCBI): domain Bacteria; kingdom Bacillati; phylum Bacillota; class Bacilli; order Caryophanales; family Bacillaceae; genus Domibacillus; species Domibacillus sp. 8LH. Next base: position 22,593 of record NZ_JAVJNG010000024.1, read on the forward strand.
CAATTTCTATCGCTGACCGCTGGTAGGAAATAATGCCAACCGCTAAAACAGGGAGGATGACTAATAAGCTGGAGAAAACAAACAGCTTATGCATAAAAGGCTGATCTCTTAGTAAAATAAAGCGGTCTATAAACTCAATCCATTTTCTCCTTCTTCGCTTCATTGTCTTCCCCCCCCCCCTTTTATATAGATAGAACCCGGCACGCGTAAGCATGCCAGGCAAGCCTTCTATCCTATCATACGGTTACGGACGTGCTTCTTCAATAGCATCCATAATATCCTGGTAATCTTTTGAATACTTTTCGACTACTGGCTTTACAGCATCCTGCAAAGGTTTTATATCTTTTACTTCAGTAAAAGTAACGCCTTCGTCTTTTAATTTCTTTTCAGAACGTTCTTCCCATTTTGCCCATTCAGCTTTTTGTGTTTCAACAGAATCAAGCGCAGCCTGCTTGATAATTTCCTGATCCTCTTCATCTAACTTATCCCAGATTGTATCACTCATCAGCAAAACTTCCGGTGTCCGCTGATGATGATCCAATAAAACATGTTTCGCTTCCTGGTAATGGTTAGAAGAATCGATACTTGGTAAATTGTTTTCAGCTCCATCAATGATACCTGTTTGCAGGGCACTAAATACTTCCCCGTATGGCATTGGTGTTGCACTTGCGCCAAGTGCACTTAAGAAATCAATATTAATTTCACTCTGCTGGACACGAATTTTCAGCCCTTCCAAGTCTTCCATGCTCTTCAATTTTTTTGTTGCATAAAAATTGCGTGAACCAGAATCATAGTACGCAAGCCCTTTCATTTTTGATTGTTCTAATCCGTCAAGAAGCTCCGTTGCTTTTTCGCTTTCAAGAAAGTTCCATAAATGATCCTCACTTTCAAAAACATATGGAAGCCCCAAGACAGAGAAATCTTTATTGAATTCAGCTAATGGATTAGCATTGATTCTAGTGAATTCAATGGCACCGAGCTGAACCTGCTCTAATACTGACTTTTCATCACCAAGCTGCGCGGAAGGAAAGACTTCAATTTTAATGCGCCCATCCGTTCTTTCTTCAACTAGTTCAGCAAACTTCTCATCCCCCAAAACAGTCGGGTAATCAGCCGGCTGATTGTCCGCCAGCCGGAATGTATAACTTGCTTTCTTTCCATCAGCTGCTTCTCCTAAGCCTGTTCCTTCTTCACTGCTGCAACCCGCCAGCACAGCACTTGCAAACATAACAGAAGCTAAAATCCCCTTAAATTTCTTGTTTTTCATTGTGTACATCCCCTTTGTTTTATTTTATCCATTCGCTCTGTTAGTCTGCCAGCATATTTGGCAGCCACATCACAACATCTGGAATATACGTGATGACTAATAGAACAACAATTAATGCATAGAAAAATGGCAGCATCGCTTTTGTGGCTTCCTGTATAGATACTTTGCCGATTGCTGAACCCACAAACAACACGGTTCCAACCGGAGGTGTCAGCAAGCCGATTCCCGCATTCAATATAAGGATGATGCCAAAATGCACTGGATCCATTCCGAGATTTGTCACTACAGGTAATAAAATAGGCGTCATAATTAAAATCATCGGCGCCATATCCATTGGAGCCCCAAGCAGCAACAGCAAAATGTTGATGATTAGCAGAATGATAATTGGGTTATCTGAAATCTGCAAAAATAAATCGGTGACCATGCCCGGTATTTGCAAATAAGCAAGCGTCCATCCAAAGGAAGCGGAAGCAGCGATTAAGAAAAACACCATTGATACTGTTCTCATCGTCCGCTTTAAAATATTCCCAATACTTGAGATCGGCGCTTCCCGATAAACGAAAAATGCCAGAATAAATGCGTACAAGCAGGCAAGTGCGCCAGATTCTGTTGCCGTAAACCAGCCGCTCAAAATACCGCCAAGAATAATGACAGCGGGGCTTAAAGATAAAAAGCCATGAATTAAGATTCCTGAGATTTCCGATTTCGGTACAGGCTCCGCTTTTCCATATCCGCGCTTTCTGGCAATCACATAACTTGTGATCATAAGCGCTGTCAGCATCATAACGCCTGGAACGATGCCTGCCATAAACAGGCTGGCAATCGATACACCGCCGGCGGCGAGCGAGTAAAGAACGAGATTGTGGCTTGGCGGCACAACTACCCCTTGAATGGCTGAAGCAATGGTAACACCAACCGCATAATCAGCTTGGTAGCCATTCTTTTTCATCATCGGCACCATCACAGAGCCGACAGACGATACATCTGCAACCGCAGAGCCGGAAATGTTCCCAAAAAACAAGGCAGCGACACTATTGACCATCGCCAGCCCTCCCCGAATCCGCCCGACCATCAAACTTGCAAACCGGACAATTCGTAAAGCAAGCCCTCCCTCACTCATAATTTGGCCTGTTAATATGAAAAATGGAATCGCCAGTAAAGAAAATGAATTAACGCCTTGGATCATTTGCTGTCCGATGACTGGCATTGGCACCTTCAGGTAGATCACGGTAATAAGTGATGAAACAACAAGTGTAAGCGCGATGGGAAAACGAAGCAATATCAACCCAACAAAACTAACCAATAATATTACGGTGCCGACCGTATTGATGTCCACGTTATATTTCCTCCTCTATGCCCTGATGCCGGGTTGTCTGAATGTTAAACAAATGAAGCAGTGCATAACCGGAAATCATCATCCCCGTAATCGGCATAGCCAAATAGGTAATGCTGCTCGGAAGTTTTGTTGCCGGCAGAGTAGAATCCATCATCAGCACGGTGAAATCCCAGCCTTGAATAACAAGGTACATCCCAAAAGCCAGTGTGCTCAGCATAATGACTTTATCCCAAACCTTGTTAAATTTTTTAGAAAACAGGTTTGTGAATGAGTCAATGCCTAAATGAATGTACTCGCGAAAGCCAATCGCGATGGACATGAATGCAAACCAAGCAAGCAATAGAAGTGTAATTTCCTCTGACCAGAAAAAAACAAAATTAAATAACTTCCGGGTCATGACTTGCGTTGTGACAACAAAAATTAATGCAACAAGCGATAATAGTGTTGCCCTCTCAAAAATTGAATCAATCCATAACCCGGCTTTTTTGATGAAGTTCATCTGCATCCTCCTGTCTGAAAGCGTTTTCTTAACCTTATTTTAGAAATTACATAAAAATTAAGATATACATTTTTTTTAGGAGAATTTGTGATTTTTTTATGTTTGCGTCTATTCAAAATAAAAAAGCAGCGACTACGGTCACTGCCAAAAATCATAGATGATTCTTCCACACTTCTGCATATACATCTTTCAACGGCACACTAAGTGTTTCTGCAATTCTCCTGCAGTCTTCATATTCCGGCGCGCTGCACGATCTCGCCGTTCATCAATCCGCACTTCACCGTAACAAGCCCCCAAGGTGTATTTACCTTCATAAACTGCTGCTCCAGCCGGTGAACCGTGATTGGGTAATAGCGGATGCCAAGTGTCGTCGTTTCACGAAATAAAATAGATTCCATGTTAGGAACAGCCGCAGCAGCATAAAGAAGCTGAAGCAGGACGCCCGGACGGTTTTTTTTTTATGTAAATGGGTGTGTAAAACACATCATTGGCCCCCGCCTCAAACAAAAGATCCATCACATAGCCAAGCCATTCACCTGATATATCATTGAGGTTTACTTCCATCTTGATCATATCGCTGTCCCGGTGCTCTGTGTTTGGCGGACGGTGCTTATTCATAGCCGGTCACCACCCGCAGTACATTCGGGTGGTTTTTGAATGTTTTTTTACCAGCACCATAGCCTATTTTCTCCACTGTCATAGACGGCATCGTACTGAATGAGTCAGCCAGTACAGCCGCAATGGCTGCCCCGGTTGGCGTCGCCAATTCGCTTTTGATCGATGTCTGTGCAATCGGGACACCTTTTAAGATTTCCAGCGTGGCCGCTGCTCCGATCACAAACGGAAGATCCATTGGCAAACCAATGTATTTCTAAATAATGGGATGAAGACCCGATAGGATATACGTTGGCGGCACTGGTGCGGACAGCTGTTCTTTTTCCACCTCAATGTGTTCCAAAATCTCTTTATCCCAGTCAAGCAATGCCCCATTAAACAAGCCGCTTGCAGAGGCCATTGAATAGTCAACAACCCGCTTATTAAACCAGTGATACACAATATACTCTTTCAGCGACATGGGATGAATGGGAGTGCCTGTTTTTTCGTAAAAAGTGAATCCACGCTCTTTTAACAGCTCTTCTGCCTGCCCGCTGCTTCTTCCATCCGCCCATATCATAGCTTGTGATAGAGCATGGCCATCTTCATCGACACAAATCAGCGAATGCATCGCACAAGAGAACCTGACAGATATCAGTTCTTCCGCTGTTATCTCCGCCTGCTCGAGTGCTGATTTTAAAACGAAAGCAGCAGCAGACAGAATCACGTCCGGATCCTGTTCCACAAACCCTGGTTTCGGATAAAAAGAAGTGTTCAACTGTTCTGTTTCTGCCACTACTTTTCCTTTTCTGTCAAAGACCACTGCTTTGACGCTTGTTGTTCCAATATCGAGCCCGATTACATACTTTTTAGCCGTTCTGTTTCTTCCATTTTCAACGATTTATTCATGCTGCCGCTTTTGTAGCCGGCCAGATCAAGCGATACGTATTTGTACCCGAACTGCTTAAGCCGTTTGTCAATCGCCGCGTGATACCCCATCACAAGGGTCATGTCCCCGGGCTCCACTTCAATTCGGGCGGTATCTCCATGAGTACGGACACGGACCTGGCGGATTGACAGCGATTTAAGATACGCTTCTGCTTTCTCCACTTTTGTCAGCTTTTCTTTTGTAATCCTTTCCCCATAGGCAATTCGCGAAGACAGGCAGGCAAAGGATGGCTTGTCCCAAGTTGGCAGATGAAGCTCTCTGGACAGGCGGCGAATCTCTTCTTTAAACAAATTCGCTTCCTGAAGCGGGCCGCGAATCCCTTTTTCCTTCGCCGCTTTCATGCCCGGCCGGAACTCGTTCATATCGTCGGCAATGACACCATAGACAATATTATGAAACTTCTCTTCTTTTAAAATCGGAATTAAATGCTCGAATAAACTGCTTTTGCAGAAGTAGCAGCGGTTTTGATCATTTTCCGTATAGCCCGGAATGGCCAGTTCCGATGTTTCAATAACCAGATGGCGCGCACCGATTTGCCTGGCAAGATCCTGTGCTTCTTTCAGTTCGCTTGATGGATAAGTCTCTGAATCTGCTGTTACTGCCAGCACATTCGCCTCACCCAGGGTTTCCACTGCCACTTTTAATAAAAACGTGCTGTCCACTCCTCCAGAAAACGCAACGACAACAGAGCCCATTTCCCGAAGGATCTCCTGCAGTTTTTCGTATTTTTCTTCTGCCATCCTTTTCACCCTTTCTGTTAAATCGTCATGCTGCCAAACCCGCCGTCTACTCGAATCGTTGTCCCTGTCACAAAGCTGGATGCTTGATCGGATGCTAAAAAGACGGCCGCTCCCTGCAGTTCATCCGGGTCGCCAAAACGGCGCATTGGCGTATGATTCATAATGGAAGCTGTCCGTTCTTCGCTTAAGATCTTCCGGTTTTGTTCTGCCGGGAAAAAGCCCGGTATGATAGCGTTTACACGGATGCCGTCTTGTGCAAATTCACGCGCCAAAAATTGAGTGACACTGTTTAGTCCCGCTTTTGAAACGGAATAGGTAAACACTTTAGACAGCGGCGTTGTCGAGGAAACAGACGAAATGTTAATAATGCTGCCTGTCCGTTTCTGCTCAATCATTTTCTTCGCAAAAATTTGGCACGTGACGACAATTCCTTTTAAATTCACATCCATAATATCATCCCACTCATCCATCTCTAATTCAAAAAATGGCGTGGTACTGTTTTTCCCTGGTGCATTCAATAGAATATCCCAGCCGCCGCTCCATGCTTCAATATCGGCAGCGGCTTGTTCGAGTGCTTCTCTGGATATAACATCTGCTTGAAATGCCTTCGCTTCGCCGCCACTTTCCTCGATTTCTTCAACAACCTGGTTTGCTTTTTCAAGGTTTCGGCCCACAATTGCCACCCTGGCTCCATGAGCTGCCAGTCCTTTTGCCATAGAAGCACCGAGTACACTGTTCCCGCCAATCGCAACCACTGTTTTTCCGCTCAAATTAAATAGTGTATTCACTTTTTTCCCTCCGTCACTTTGTTAAATTGCCATCTTTCTCAAATGTCCATTCCGCCGGATCAGTTAGAACTTCAAGCTGCGGATGGTTTTTTACATAATCATGCAATGCTGCCGACACTTCAATTTCGCCGATTTCAAGTGTGTTTTTAATGCGGACCATTTTTACCTTGGTGAAGTCTAAAATATTGCATGTTTTAATGGCTGCTTTAATTGCTTCCTGATCGTTTGCAAGAGTCGTCGCAATTTTCGTCGGCGCACAGACCGTTGAAGTCAGGCCGTTTGCGTAAGTAGCTTCGCGGTCCATTTGGTCTACAAGACGCTGTGTCGTAAAGTCTGCTGTGCCAACGCCATTTGCATTTCCTTCTGTTTCAGGCGTCAAGTCAAGCACGACCATTTTGCTGACGTCCGGCCCGCCTGTTGCATATGGCGTGGGGAACCGCCCGGTAATATTCGGGTCCATGCCATCACCGCTGATGTTTTTGCCAATTTCATCAATCACCAGGACATCAATTTGGTCAAAAAACAGCTTTGGCAGCATTTCTTTTGCCTTGATCTGAAGTTCTTTTTCATTCTCAAGAATGTCCTGCTTGGTCATTACGTCAACGACCGCCGCCTTATCGAAAGCATTTTCTACAGTCGCCACACCGAACAAAAATGGACGCTTGTCCATAATGATTTTGGCCATCGCTGGCACGTTTTCCGCCATGTATTTAAAGCCCATCTGGTGGCACGCTTCCGCTCCTTTTTGCTTTCCGAGCCCGATGCTGATCATTTTCATCATGCCGCTTTCCACCGGGCCGCGAAAAGCGGTATGCGGTTTAATGCGGTTAATAACCACGATACCATCTGCCTGGGATGCATACTTGTCTACATAAACCGGCAGGCCGTTTTCAAGCTCCCCCAGTTTCACAACTTCCATTGTGGAGCGAATGGGTGCACCTGCGCTTTCTTCTGTAATGCCAAGGTGCCGTAAAACATCGGTCTGCCCTTCTGCAGTTGCTCCTCCGTGGCTGCCCATGCTTGGCACAATAAACGGCTCCGCGCCGAGTTCTTTTAAAAAAGCAACGGTCGCGGCTGTGATTTCAACAATCCGGTCAACTCCGCGGCTGCCGACCGCAACAGCGATTGACATCCCCGGCTTTACGAGTGATGTAATTTTTTCTTGATGGAGCTTTTCTTTTAACGCCTTAGTTAAGTCGTCAATCTGGTCCTTATCGAACCGCTGTCTCACTCTCATCATCTGTGGTATTGGAATGTCCTTGAGAAGTTCCTGCAGAATGCCCATAGTTATGGCCTCCTTTTCGGTTTAAAAAGAATCTTTTTGCATTTTCATACCCGATATTGCGTACCATTTGCGACAGAAAGTCCAAATCATTTACCGCTTTCCCTTGTTCCACCCATTCCCCTAAAATGCTGCATACAATCCGACGAAAATAATCGTGGCGCACATAGGAAATAAAGCTGCGCGAATCCGTCAGCATCCCGATAAAATGGCTGAGCATGCCGACATTCGCAAGAGTTTTCATCTGCTGCTCCATCCCGTCTATATGATCGTTAAACCACCAGGCGGAACCAAATTGAATTTTCCCCGGCACACCTGCTTCATAAAAGTTGCCGGTCATGCCCGCAAGCACAGGATTGTCTTTTGGGTTTAAATTAAATAGGACTGTTCTTGGCAGGCTTTCTTCTGTTTCCAATGCATCATGGAATTGTGACAGCCCTTCTGCTATATCGCCGTCTCCGGGCGAATCAAAGCCGGCATCCGGACCAATTTTTTCTTTCATTGGCGTATTGTTATTGCGCATCGCGCCTATATGAAGCTGCATGACCCATTCTTTTTCGGCGTACATTTTGCCAAGCTCTTTTAACAGGAATGAGCGGTAGCGGAGAATGTCTTGCTCAGTTAATGCTTCATCATTCATTCGTTTTGTAAATACGGCTTCCGCTTCTTCTTTTGTTGTTTGAAGGTACACCATTTTTTGTACATCATGGTCAGATGCCCGGCCGCCCTGCTCATGGAAGAAGTTGATACGCTGTCGTAACCCTGCCAAAAAGTCAGTAAAAGATGTAATCTTGATCGCAGATACATCAGAAAGCTTTGTGATCCAGGTGCTAAACGCCGGACGTTCAATAAATAAAGCACCATCCGGCCGGAATGTTGGCGCGACAGTTGTCTGAAATGTTTCGTCTTCAGCAAGCAATTGGTGATAGCGTAAATCTGATACTGGATCATCCGTTGTGCCGACAAACATCACTTTGGATTTTTGAATAAAATCACGCGGGTAGTAGCCCGGCTGCTACAATTTTTCATTACACTCTCTCCAAATTTCTTCTGCCGTGGCTGGTGATAACGGTTTATTAATGCCAAAATACATGTTCAGCTCCATATGCGACCAATGGTAAAGGGGGTTACCAATTAAATGCGGCACTGTTTCTGCCCATGCGGCAAATTTTTCCCAGTCACTCGTACTTCCAGTAATTCGCTCTTCGTCAATTCCATGCATCCGCATCAGCCGCCATTTGTAGTGGTCTCCACCCAGCCAAAGCTGCGTTATATTTTTGTACGGCTTGTTTTCCCATATCTCTTTCGGATCATCGGATCAAGATGGCAGTGAAAGTCAAAAATCGGAAGGTCTTTTACAGCCTTATCATAAAGTAAAACGGCCGTTTGATTGGAAAGCAAAAAATGATTCGCTAAAAATGATACCAAGTTCATTTCCTCCTTTGAGCACCCTTAATGAAAGCCTTTTCCTTATTAATTAAAGTTCACTATAATTAATTTGTTTACCAAACTAACTAATTGTGATAAGCTTATCACCAATCTTTTTAGCCGTCAACGCGTGTCTTTTTATTGCTCAATAAAACTGTATAATATGATCATGAACGAAGGAGGATGTATGATGGCTGCAACCGGCGATGCCGCTTATATAAAACAAATTAACCGCTCATTGATTTTACAAAAAATTATTGAAGAAAAAACGATTTCCCGCGCTGAACTTTCAAAGTTAACCAACCTGACAAGGGCAACCATTTCCGTTCAGGCAGCAGATCTGCTTGATGAAGAACTGGTGATTGAAACTCAGCTTGAGCACCACTCCGTCGGCAGACGCCCTATTATGTTGTCTATTAACCGCCAGGCCGGCTTCGTGCTTGGAATCGATTTAGATTACGGGGCGATGACGTTTGCTTTATCAGATTTACTTGGAAAACTCGTGGCTTTAGAAACCATTCCCCTTGAGTCGACTGATTACGATCACGTTGTTCAGGCAGCTGCGAAACATATTCATCGTTTTCAAACGCAATGTGAAGACAGCCGCTACGGTCTGGTCAACGTTGTTATTGGTGTTCATGGCCTTGTGACACTTGATGAACATGTTCATTTTGTTCCGCGCCTTGGCTGGAACAATGTGTCTTTAAAAGAAGATTTGGAACGCACAACAGGTCTTTCCGTGACGCTTGAGAACAACGCGAATCTTTGTGCATTTGCTGAACGAGTATACAAACACTATGAAGCGAAAAACCTGCTCGGTGTCAGCCTTTCTTCAGGTATTGGCGTTGGTATTATAATGAATGAAGCTTTTTTCAAAGGTGAAAACGGCTTTGCCGGAGAAGCTGGTCACATGATTATTGTTCCGAATGGAAAAGCGTGCAGCTGCGGTAACAAAGGCTGCTGGGAGCAATATGGATCCGAGGCTGCTTTTTTACATGCTCTTGCAATGAAAAAAGGAAAAGAAACTTTTTCTTATCAAGATGTACAGGAAGGGATTCAGTTTAAAGACGAGACTGTTATCGAAATGATGGATGAATTTATTTTTCACTTGAGCATCGGTTTAAACAATATGATTAACTTATACAATCCAAATGTTGTTGTGCTAAATAGTGATCTTCTGCATCTGTATCCAGAAGCGATTAAAAAAATCGAAGAAAACCTGGTATCTAGCATTAACCACTACCGGCATTTGTATATATCAGAGCTCGGCAAACAGGCCTGTGTATCGGGAGCATGTGCACTTGGCATTAAACAATTTTTCCACATTCCAACCTTGCAGCTTTCCGCTGAATAACCGGCTGAAACACATGCCTTTAATAAACCACGGAAACATCTTTTATCCTTAAACTTCTGGACTGCAATATAGCGTCTGTAGCAATCTGTCAGAACTTTAACATGAAAAGTCTTTTGAGTGCAGATGTCTTATAAACAACAAAAGTGTACATAAGCAAAAGTATACTTTTGCTTATGTACACTTTTGATTAAGTACACCTATACTTAATAACTTTTTGATTGTCTTTCCCTTAGACTCTTAACCATATATTCAGGATCAATTAGAACAAAAAATTAGTGCAGTATTCCCCTTCAAAATCTTCGATTTAGTGGGGATTAGGCGCTAAGGTCTTTATTTTACCTGTTCTTCTATATATTTTTTCGTTACATCGCTTGCCGCTTCTTAGGGGTAGTACCAAGATTTTTGACAAAACATACACTAATACATTTTTCGGAAGCAAAAATCCAATTTTCCCCACGCTAAACAAGGAAGAATCGGATTTTGTTCGTTTATTGTGCTATCGATCTCCGTTAACTTAGAAACTCTCCTAAATAACAGAAAAATGTACTATATTAAACATATAAAAAATCTCATCTTTTGTTTTGTGATGAGGTTTTTGTGTGATATTGTGGTTTTTTTCAATAGGTTAATTTCGGAAAAACTACGTCGAAGATCCCACACTTTGACACTCTTGTATATCATGATGAAATGAGGTGGAGTTTCTCACCATCAGGCTAGTTTCCATAATGTATGTTCTCGTATGGGTTTCTGCTCCGTCGATTTGCTTCATAAGAAGCTCAACGGCCCGACGCCCCATAACGCGTATGGGCTGGGCAATGGTTGTTAACAGAGGGGAAGTTAATTCACAAATTGAAAGATTGTCAAAGCCGATAATAGAGAGTTCTTGAGGAATACGGATATTCATTTCTCTGGCCGCTTTGATTACACCTCCTGACAACACATCACTGGATACAAAAATAGCGCTGGGGCGTTCTTTCAAAGCGAGCAGCCGTTTTGCACACTCGTAGCCATTTTCAACAGAGGAAGCTGTTTTAACGATAAACTGCTTCTTCAGAGGGAGCTGCGCTTCTTCCATTGTGTCGCGAAAAGCACGAAGACGTATCTTCCCGGCCGCTGTATTTTCTGCAATCATGGCGACTTTTTTATGATTAGATGCTAGCAAATGACGGACCGCCTGACAGGCGCCTTCATAGTTATCTATTGTAATAAGCGGCATTGCGTAATCTTGTTTTTCTGGTTCCGTTGAAAGGAAGATCCCTTTCAGCCCGCGCTTTTTCAATTCATCTTCAATAATTTTAGGATAATGGTCAGAAGCCACAATAAAGCCATCTACGCCCTGCCGAATAAGTGCAGATACGCAGCTTTTCTCTTTGTCCGGCTGGCCGTCTGTGCTGCAGACCATAATACTAAACCCTTGAAATCGGCATTGTTCGCTAATGCTCCTGGTTAATTCAGCAAAAAAAGGAGAGGCAATATCTGAAACGAGAAGACCAATTACTTTGGTCTTTTTTCCTATAAGAGCTTTTGCCATTTCATTAGGGTGGTAATTCAACTTTCTAGTCGCTTCCAGCACTCTACGCTTTGTATCCATGCTGATTAATCCCTTATTATTGATTACTTTGGAAACGGTCGCCGTAGATACACCCGCTTCTTCTGCCACATGGTAAATCGTTGCTTTCATATCGCTTCTCCTTTCTCCTGTTTTAGTATGAGCATTTTGAATAAGATCAGGCTCTCCCGGAAAGCCTGACCCCCATATAGCTTTCTTGTTTATCGATCTTCTTGTTTCACTTATCATGAAGTGCTTTTTGAGCTATTGAAGAATTTATGACTGAGCGCTTTTTGCCATTTCCACTTCTTCAAGTTTAACCGGCTGGCGTGTTTGAACGGATTTGATGCAAGCTAACGCAATAGCCAATGCATTCCGAGCATCCTCTCCTGTCACAACCGGCTTGTTTCCAGAACGCACACAATCAATAAAAGATGTTAGTTCAGCGACGTAAGCGTCATGCAATAATTCTGTGTCTTTTCTGTATGTGTCCATACTGATGCCATCTGCTGTATAGCGGGTCATATTCGTTTGCTGCACACTTCCGGCTGTCACCATACCGGCTGAACCAAATACTTCTCCGCGCACATCATATCCATACGCCGCCTGAAAATTTGCTTCTGCGGTAGCAATAGCCCCGTTATCGAATTTAATTGTTACTACGGCTGTATCAAGCAGCCCCTTGTCTTTGAAATCCGGGCGGACGAGCGCATCTGCCACTGCATACACTTCCGTCGGTTTTGAGCCTGGATTTAAATAAAGAAGCGCATCAAAGTCATGAATTAATGTTTCTAAGAATATTGTCCATTCTGGAATTGGCGTAGGATCGCCCAGTCCTGGATCACGCGTTAAAGACCTTAACAGCTGCGGTGTACCAATACGTCCTTCAGCGATATTGTCACGAGCAGATTTAAACCCTGAAGCAAATCGGCGGTTAAATCCAACTTGCAGGGCGACATTGGCTTCTTTGGCTGCTGCAATTGCGGCATCTGCTTCCTCCAGGGTAACGGCCATCGGTTTTTCGCAGAACACCGCTTTTCCTGCTTTAGCGGCGGCAATAACCAGTTTTGCATGTGAGCGGGCAGGTGCTGCAATGACTACTGCATCCACTTCTGGATCATGAAACATCTCTTCTGGACTTGTATACGTTTTGGCCGCGCCAAGTTCAGACGCCAGTCTTTCGGCTGACCCTGGAACCGGGTCAGCAATCGCCACAAGTGATGCTCCATATACTTTACGCGCAATAGAAGTACCGTGAAAACTCCCCATACGTCCTGCCCCAACAAGTCCTACTTTAATTTCTTTCATTTTTGCTCCTCCTTTAATAAATATGATTTTAGTTAAAGTACTGGTTCTAACTCTTTTATTGGCAATTCTATATCCCTAAATAGGAAAGTCCTTTCCTTGAGTGACAAAAAAATAATGTGTACGTCCAATGCAGGAAAGCAACTTTTATTAATCATTTTCTGCGGTATAATTATAATAATATTCAGTATTTTATACTCTTATTTATGACTATACTTTTGAAGAACCTTATTTGTTTTTACGTTGGCGCAGAACATCTACATATACAGCCGCAATAATAACAAAGCCAATAAAGGCCATTTGCAGATCTGCCGCGACGTTCATGAGGTTAAGTCCGTTGCGAAGAACCGCAATAATCAAAGCACCAATCAGTGTGCCCCAGACTGTACCTACTCCGCCAAAGAAGCTGGCTCCACCGATGATAACAGCCGCAATCGCATCCAGCTCAAAGCCAAGACCGGCAAGAGGGAAAGCAGAATTAACACGCCCTACCATCACTAATCCAGCCAAACCTGCCATAAAACCACTGATCGCGTAAACAATAATCAATATACGGTCAACGTTAATTCCTGATAAGTGAGTCGCTTCCTTATTTCCACCAATCGCATAAATATAACGGCCTGTCATCGTACGCGTTAAGAACAAGTGGAGAATCACGCACATTACAATAACAAGAATAAAGCTGTAAGGGATAATACCGATTGACTGGCTGCCAAAAAACTGAATCATGAATGGGAAGCCTGCAATCGGTGCTGCTCCCGTAATAATTAAAGCAATACCACGTGCAATGTTCATGGTTCCAAGCGTCGCAATAAATGGATGAGGCAGGCGCAGCTTCGTTAACATAATGCCATTTAAATAACCGCATAGCGCACCTACAAGCAGACAAACCAGTATTCCTACAATTGGGTGAAGCCCCATGTTGACCGTAACGACGCCCATCAGCATAATCGAAATAGCCAGGATAGCGCCGACTGACAAATCAATACCTGCTGTTAAAATGGGCAGAAGCAGCCCAAGTGCCAATAGTGCATTAATGGAAGACTGGCCTGCAATATTCATAATATTACTCAGCGTCAAAAAGTCACTGTTCAATGCTGATAAAATTACGACCAGCAGTGCAAGCCCAATTAAGGATCCAAACTTGCTCATGAGTCCCTTAGAAATCTTTTTTGATTCAAGTTTCTTTTTTTCTACTACCAATTCTGCCATATTTATTTCCCTCCTACTCTCATTTTCTCAAGTGATGCAGGCTGTTCCCCTTCACAAAGATCTTCTTCCGGCAGTTTTCCTGTAGCCGCTTTCATAATCAGTTCCTGGCTGGCTTCTTCTTTTAAAAGATCCGCCGTAATTTCCCCTTCACACATGACTAAGATGCGGTTGCACACTCCTAGTATTTCAGGCAGTTCAGATGAAACAATGACTACGATGGCGCCATCTGCCACTAGAGAGTTAATCAAGCGGTATACTTCTGTTTTTGCTCCAACGTCAATTCCACGTGTTGGCTCATCGAAAAAGAAAACTTTCGCTTCTGTGGAAAGCCACTTTGCAATCACGACTTTCTGCTGGTTCCCGCCGCTCAGCTTTCGTGCGTGCTTTTGGATATCATTTGGACGAATTTGAAGTTCACGGACATACGTATCAGATCTTTTATTGACCTCACCATTTTGAATAAATAGCCCTTTTTTGAACTTTTTTAAGCTTGCAAGTGCCATGTTAAAATGAAGAGACTGGTCCAGGACAAGGCCTTCCCCTTTTCGGTCTTCTGTAATGAAGGCCATACCTGCATTAATCGCGTCTTTAGGCGACTTGACTTTCACTTGTTTTCCAAAAACATGCACCGTTCCCGAGTCAATTGGATCAGCTCCGAAAATGCCTCTGATCAGTTCTGTCCGTCCCGCACCGACAAGCCCTGAGATTCCTAAAATCTGTCCTTGATAAGCGGTAAAATTAATTGGCTTGTCTGATCCTTTCAGCCTCAAGTTTTCAACTTTCAGTCCAGGGCTGCCCAGCCGGAAATTTGCTTTTGGAAACTTATCCTCCAGCGCGCGTCCGACCATTAGTTCAATCATGGTATCTGTACTTGTTTCACTTACCTGGCGGGTAGCCACTGCTTTCCCATCACGCAGAATGGTAATCCGATCCCCGATTTGTTTTAATTCTTCCAGGCGATGCGAGATGTATACAATGGCAATTCCCTGTCTTTTAAGCTCCATAATGGTCTCCAGCAGCTGCTCCGCTTCTGATGCACTTAAGCTGGAAGTGGGTTCATCCAAAATGATGAGTTTTGTATCAATGGTCAGTGCTTTCGCGATTTCGACAAGCTGCTGCTGGCCTATCCCGAGCGTGGAAACAAGCGCTTCTGGGTCGATATTCTGGCCAAGCCGCTTTAGAATGTCTTTAGACCGGTTAATCATCTCTTTCCTATTTAAAAAGGAAAACCTGCCTTTTACCTTAAGTTCTCTTCCTAAAAAAATATTTTCGTAGACCGGCAGTTCAGGAACAAGATTCAGCTCCTGATAAATGGTTGCAATGCCTAGATCCATAGCGTCTGACGGTGTTTTAATATTTACTTTCCGCCCTTCCCAAAACAATTCACCTTCGTCTTTAGAATAAGCACCTGTCATGATTTTAATAATGGTTGATTTTCCGGCACCGTTTTCTCCCAAAAGCACATGAACTTCTCCAGCCCTGACATCTAAATCAATATTCTTCAAGACCGGAATACCGGAAAAGCCTTTACAAATATCTTTAAGTCTGAGCAACTCTTTCATAGCTGTCCTCCTTCGTATTACCTGAATGTGTGGGTATCACAATACCACCTGGAATTCCTGAACCAGCGATCTCTTTCGCAGCACAGGAGCATTTGGATTAACCAATTCTCTTAAAAGCAAGCCTTTTACATTCTGGCAATGCATTTGTTTGGTCTGCCGGAAATTACTTTCCTGTATATTTTTTAATTTCCGAGAGCGCTTCCTCAACATTTTCTTTTGTAACAATTTCTGTACCTGAATCAATCCGTTTTTCTACTTCTTCCCCGTTCAGTTTTTTAGCTGCTGCTTCAACTGACAAGTAACCCATCTGGTATGGATCTTGTGCTACTTCAGCAGTCAGTCCGTCTGCCTGAATGGAATTTAAACCTTCAGTTGTACCATCGAAACCAACAACTAAAATATCATCCTTTTTTGATTCAACTGCCCGTAAAGCGCCCAATGCCATCGGTTCGCTAGTAGCAAATACAGCTTTAATGTCAGGATTGGATTGAAGAATATTTTGCATAACCGTTAAGGCTTTATCTTTATCGCTGTCTGCAGCCTGTACAGTTGCTACTTTAAGACCGGCCTCTTCCAATGCTTCCTCGGCTCCATTTGTCCGCTCGTCATGTGTGGTGCTTCCCAGCTGTCCACGGATAATCGCAACTTTATCTCCTTTGCTAAGCTTATCCGCCAGGAATTCTCCGCCCATTTTTCCGGCACTGAAGTTTTCCGTTCCAACAAAACTCACTTTATTTGCATACTCGGCATCACTGTCTAGAAAAATCACCGGCGTGTCACTGTCTTTGTATTGCCCAAGTGCATTTAGCACCGTTGTAGGCTGACTCGGTGCTAACACTAATGCACTCGTACCGCTTGTAAACTGATCCTGAATCATGGAGATTTGCTGGTCCACTTGTGTTTCGCTTGCTGGAGCCATTACTTTCACATCGATTCCATACTTTTCACCAGCATCCAATGCACCGCGTTCTGCAATCTTCCAATACTCCTCGTTAGAAGCTTTTAAAATAACGGAGATTTTTTCACTGCCGCCATTGCCTTGAGAAGAAGTTGCGCTGTTCTCTTCCCCGCAGCCAGCTAATAAAAGGCTTAATGAAAGAGCTGCACCGGATAATACTTTGATTTTTTTCATTTTTGTTCCCCCAACCTGTTTTTAGATTTTTAAATCTCTAATAATACAAACTAACTTACTGGTTGAACTGGGTGAATCATGCACCACATGATAGATCGCTTTTATTTGGAATAACTCTTCTTGGCTGCATATACCCAAGAACCAAATGGAAGCACTTAACTAAATACTAGTAAAATGCACAGCATCCAAAAATGAAGGAGCTAATTTTTGATTAAACACCGTCTAATTCTAGCTCTATTAGCAGCTCCCGCTATTTATTTGTGTTCATGGAAGTCAGGTGTTAAGCATTGCTTTTCGGTGCTGTGGATTTTCGTACAATCAATTTTGGGGACAGCATCACACGCTGTTTCGATGCTTTGTTTTTTTCAATTTCTTCGATTAATAATTCGACTGCTTTTTCTCCCATCTCTTCAATGGGCTGCGCAACTGTTGTTAAAGGCGGCTCACAGATTGTAGACAGCACCGTATCGTCAAATCCAATAATGGATACTTCGTCCGGAACGTTTAAGTTTAATTCGTGTGCACCCTGCACGGCTCCAATCGCCAAAGATTCAGTAGAAGCAAAAACGGCTGTTGGCGGGCTGGCCTTTTTTAGAAGGCTCAGCATCGATTTTTTTCCTTCCTCAAGAGAGGTATTGTTGGTCAGGACTAAATTTTCATCATAGCTAAGCCCGGCTTCTTCCAGCGCTTTTTTATAGCCGTTTACTCTCGCTTGTAAGGTAGAAAAGGTCGTGTCTTCCGTAATCATCGCAATCTTTTGGTGACCCAGACTAATCAGGTGGTTTGTCGCTTCATATCCTCCTAAATAATCATCCACCAGTACAGTATTTACTGCCAAGGAAGGAACATCCCTGGAAAGCAGTGCAATGGGGATATCCGTTTTAATCAGCTCTTTAACGGCCTCCTCTCTTTTGAGGCCCGTTGCTACAATGATGCCATCCGTATATTTTTGTTTCAGAATCGAAACGTATTCCACCTCGTTTTTCAGATCATTGTCTGTGCTGCAGATCATAAGACTGTAACCATACCGTTTTACATGGTTTTCAATAACACGTGCGATTTCCGCCATAAACGGATTTGCAATATCGGGAATCAAAAGTCCGATGGTTTGAATGCGCTTTCTCACAGATGCAACAACACTAGGCTGATAATTTAATTCCAGCATGGTTGCCTTCACTTTTTTTCTGGTTTTTTCTGCGAGGTGCCCCTTGTTATTCAGTACCTTAGAAACGGTGGAAATGGAGACTCCTGCTTTTTCGGCTACATCATATATTGTTGATTTCATCCGTTTTTCCCCTTCTGTTCTCTCAACAATATAAACGCTATTCTACCCTGAGTTTGTTGCAGGTCAAAAATATCGATTTATGGTTGAGAAAGCTGATTATGAGGCTTCCTGTTGATTAGCTTTCAATTCATAAATAAAGAAAGGGATCTTTTTTTATTAAAACTAACAAGGTCGTTGTGTCGCAAAATCCACTTATTTATTAGTTATCCTCTGCGCAGAATTGAAAGCTCTTTTATCACCTCCAGATCAGATCTTTACAGATATTTTTTGTAGCGCTTTCAAAATAGCAGGATCATGTATCTCTTTTCTGTCCATCAAACATCAAGGAAATAACTTTCCTTGATTATTATAAAAAAAAGGCGATGAACCTTGAAATAAAAGAGATCATTCTCCAAAAGATAGTTAAAATGCTGAAAAAGTTTTAAGTTAAGGAAAGTACTTTCCTTATTGATGAGTTTATATTCTCTCGCTACTGGTGTCAATATTATTTTTTGTTCTTTTCAAAATTTTTAGAAAAAGGGATGATGTCTGCTTTGTTAAAGAAGCAAAAAATCAATCTCGAACTGATGCCGAAGGAATTGTGGAGGTAAAAAAAGAATGATGGGCCCAATACTATAACCAATCAAACAGTTTTCTGTTTTAATGACAATCGTTATTCTTAATTCAGTCAAATCCCCTGGAATTTCCGAGGTAATTCAGCTCTTGAGGCGTCTGTTGCCTGTTCGAATACTTTTTCTATAAAAAGAATTTCATTCAGCATAAACAAAAGTGTACCTAAACAAATGTATACATTTGTTTAGGTACACTTTTATTAGCTATTTTTTTTGTTTTTCTTTGTAAAAGAACTCACCCACAAAACCATACAAAACAAGGAATCCTCAAACTTCCTTGTTTGTATAGCTTGATGATTTTAAAAATGGCCTTTTGCGTACAAATACCCTTGTTGAAAAAGTGTACTTTTGATTAGATACACCTTTGATTAGGTATACTTCTGCTTACTAACTGATTGTTTGTTTTCCTGAATAAGTTAGTCGAAAGGCAACATTATAACGCTAATAACAAGAATCGGCATCCTAATCAGGGATATGATAACAACAAGCCTCCTAATTGAGGGTAAAGAGTTCTCTTACTTAAGTACCTTAAAAATTAAGAAGGCTCTTTTGTTATACATAGCTATTGATAATAAGCTACTATTGTACCGATGCAGAAATATAATCAGCTGCTTTTTGAGCCTGTGCTGCAGCGTGGACGATCAGCTTGGATTCCTCCTTCAGTGCCCGCAGCCAGGATTGTATATAGCTGGCACTGTTTTCAATCGTCGCATTTTCAATACCCGCCACGCCACACAGCATAGCCGCACCGATTTCCGCAACCAGCTCCTCCTTTCTTTTGAATAAATCTCGTCCCCAAACGATACACCGTTTTGTGTAATCCCTTTGCGGGCAAGACGGCTTTTATGGCCTGTACTGTGTATGAGTTCATGGAACAGGACCGAGTAATACTCTTCTGCTTCCCGATAGTCTTCCAGTGGCGGCACACTGACACAATCCAATTTCGGAAAATAAACAGCACGCCCGATTTCTCAGCCGGGTGCCGTTGATAGGTGCTGCCGCTCTTTTTGCGGTACCGGTCGATGACTTCGTTTTCCGACACGCCCTCCAGAAGAGCCATGAACCGGAAAACACCGCCGGATTCGCCACAATACCAACATTTAAAGACTTGCTCGTGTGTATTTAAAGACAGATAATATTTTTTCCGCTTCCTGGGCTGGTCGTCTTCCAAGCAGAAAGGGCATTTGGCGAGTGTCTGCTTTTTGCCATATGAACGCGGCTGAAACGTCAGTCCATGTTCAGCGGCAACATCCAAAATATTCGGCAGCATGCCACTCCTCCTCTCCAATCTGCTGGATGATGTCCTGCACTGTGCCCGGCACCGGAATTTGAACCCAATGTGGCTGAAGGGTAATGGGTGCCGTTTTTACAATCACTTTTGTGTGCGGATCCCACCAGTGCCACACATGGTAGCAAGCCACTGCTTCTTTCACGTATAGTGCCTGGTTTTCTGCTCTGCCAGGAACCGAGTACGTAACGGCAAGGCGGCCTTTTTCAGGACAGACCACAATGAAATACAGGCCGCTCTTTCTCTCAGATGGAATCGCACAAATCAACGTATCACCGTCTGTGAATGCGGCAGTGATCATGAGGTCGCGCCCACTTCCACGTGATTGACTGATTCTAGGAAGAGATAGCCGTTTTCTTCCCGCACATCCATAAGAAAGGTACCTTCTTCCGGAATCTGCCGGGTAAGTTCAATCGATTCTTCTCCTTTGGCGAGAACCAGTTTTTCTTTTTTCGACTCCTGATCAACCACATACAGTTTGGCATACGGAATGCCGCTCGGTGATACACCGGAATCATAGTATTTTAAAACAAAGCCTTTCGACTTTGTTTCCTCAAAAGAGTTTGGCTGGCTTTCTTCTTTTGAGTTGCTTTTTGGTTCTTCATCTGATGGCGGATCTTCTTCTCTCTCTTGATGGTGAATAGGCTGTGCAGATTCAGGCGTAGCCCTTTCAAGACTCTCTTGGTAATCCGGCACAAGATCTGCTTGTTCGCTTTTAAACTCTTCCAGCCCCATTTCCTCAGCTGTATAAAGACCTCCGAGTGGGAACTGGCGTCTTAAAACGATCACTTCGGCTACCTTTATGATCATTGCGCTCGGCATAGCATCCCACATAGGAGATCCTCCTTGGCCACCCTCTCTCTGTGAATGTGCATTGGCTTCTAAGTACTCTTGAAAATTAACGAATACCGCACAGGGGCGGAACCGTTTGTGATTCATCACGGCGTAAGCGCCGATAATGTTCCCCCGTTTCTGGCCAAACACATGCCGCACGGTTCCTTCAGATGGAATGAGCTCAAACTCATCCCCTTCTCTTACTTCCGCTGCACAAGGGGCACCGACATAATCGGGATGCTGGGCAGCTATACGAAGCAGGCCGTCACGCGTGGTAAGGAAATTTGTACGTGCACCCTGTTTTGTTTCGTATTTTTGAAACACAATATCCCAAGCAGCGGGTTCAGCCCAAACGTTTCGCAGACTTCCACGAAATGCCTGGCTTCTTCCTGTGTTCCTCCATTTGGTCCGACAAAGCGGCTCCAGATCAATGACTTCTGTTCCTGGGAAAAAACCAATGCTTTTTCCATTTTCACAAACACCCTTTCTGCGAAATTTTAATATAAAAAAAGCGCACTGCTCTCTTTGAGCAAATGCGCTTCTTTTAACGGGATCATGGAGCTTTTGAACACAAAAAAACCGGCTTGATTCATGTGGAATCCTCCGGTTTTAAGGTCTGCTCTATAAAGGCATAGTGAAATAAGGATCACATGCCTGCTTTTAAAAAATTCAACAATCACTTTAGGATGGCTGAACCATCGGCCTGCTGTTTCTCTGATCTATGCGGTGCATAGTAAGAATAGCGGCAAGTACTTTGTGTCGATTCTCCCTTGGCAAAATGAAGGGTATAATGACTTTCACTCTAGAGTGACAAATAACTTAAACTATGGAGGTAGAGTAACAAATATTCTGACAACATGCAAATGTATATATAAAATATTAGTAGAAGCAAAAGAATGTTAGTGCCTTCTACATGAGAGTTTAATGCTATTTCAATAACTTTATTACGTCATGTCGACCTTTAAGGCAGCGGATACTTTCTATATAAGCATCTGTGTTCGGGATGCTTTTACGCTCTTTTAAGCGGTAAGCCGCTGATCTGACGAAGTGTTTTATCACACTTATAATACAGTGTAGGTCGGTATTTAACCCTGTATTCACAGTAATTGCTCTCATATTTACTTTATACAGCTACACTTTCCACTAATGAAAGACTGACTTTTCACCGCTCGTAAGATGCCTTTGAAAAACACCCGCCAGCTTCTCTGTCTAGCTACATTCAGGCAGCTTTTGATCTTCATCATATCGGCCTCTTACAGTAATCAATCGATAATTTTTAAGCAGATACCTTTTTAATACTTATAGATAAATAACATTTCTATATTATTTCCTGAAAAATCATCTATATTTGATATTTGTTTAATCTCACATTAAGATATATAATAAAAATGAGCAAAAAGAAAACGTTTTCAATATTTAAATACTTCGTTACTTTTCATAACTATAGGGAGGATTTAAGATGAGCCAAGCAGAAAGAAATTCCAAAGTGCAGAAATTAATTGAGCAACAAAAATTCAATGAGAATGAAATTTCCAAGATGACAGATCCACAGATTGAATATTATCACTGGCTCTATTTTGTTGATTCTATTTATGATTATATGTAACTCAAATATAAAATGATAAAAAGCGGGAAAAACATTGATAATTCAGGTTTTCCCGCTTTTAATTTTATCACTTTCAGAAATAATTTCTTGCAAACCTGCTCTTTGGCAACAAGTGGATTCCGTCTTCTTTTTGACCTTACTGACTTTCAGCTTCCTTCCTTTTCCCTCCATTCACTTCCTAGCGGCTGGGCACTAATACATAAAAGAAGAGAATGAGCTCTACAAAACATAATCAACTTCAAGAGCAAAAAGTGTGTTCGGTAGACCTTGGACTGACGAATTCTGCCGTTTGTTTCGGTTATCGATGCAACAGGCACTGTCTTAGGCCGGACATTTATTGACCAGTCTAAAGAAAAAGACCGGCTGCAGACGTTAACGAACAAACTGCGGAAAGCCCAGCGGGCAAGCGGCCATATTCAGGCACCTAATTTTTGGCGGCAGATCAATGGGTATCAGCAGCATATTATCCGCCACACTAGCCATGAAATTGTAAAATTCGCAGCAAAGCATGGCTGTGACGTCATCGTATTCGAATACCTGGGCAGAATGAAAACCCCAAAGGGGTTCTATGGAGCCAGGAAACTTCGTTTCAAGCTTCACAGGTGGCGGAAAATAAGCATCCAGAATAAAGTGGAAGAAATGGCACATTACCTCGGCATGCGCCTTTCCAGGATCAACCCGCGAAACACCAGCGCCCTGGCATTCGATGGTTCTGGAAAAGTGGAACGGAGCCCAAAAAAAGACCTTGCCGTATTTTTAACCGGCAAAGTCTATCATGCGGATTTATCCGCTTCGTATAATATTGGAGCCCGCTACTTCATTCGGGCTTTTCAAAAATCCATTTCGGAAACGAAATGGTTGCCCCTTTAGGCAAAAGTACCTGAGCTGGCAATAGGGACATCCCAAACCTTGTCTTCGTTCATTAGTCTCCATCATGCACTCGGGCTTCCAGAAGAAGCTTAACCAGCTGGTGTTGTACTCTATTCAAGATAAGGGATGCTTCATCAAAATCTTTGATTTAGGTGGAGAGGTTTACTATTAATCTTAACGTTAAGCCATGACGGGAAAGATTTCATTGAAGGGAAAAAAACCGCTTCAGGTATTCGTTCAATTACTTTACTAACCGAGACAGTCGTTTCTCTAAAAAAGCATAAAGCAGAAGTGAGGAGAGAAAAACTAAAAGCGGGGGTTGATTAGACAGGCCATAATTTAGTGATATGTACGTGTTATGGAACGATTTTAACTCCCAGAAACCTGTTGTACTTTCAAGGCTTTAATTCATAAAGCAAAGATAACGGAAATACGGTTTCACGAACTAAGGCATACTCCCGCTACTTCACTTTTACAAGAAGGAATAAATCCCAAGATGGTAGCGGAACGCTTAGGCCCCAGTAAAGTAAGTGTAACGCTAGATACCTACTCTCATGTACTGCCTAACATGCAAAAAGAAGCAGCAGAAAAAATTAATAAAACTTTATTTGAATGACCTTGAACAGGAACAAAGACAGCCACTACCGCCAACTGGTCGCCAAATTCGTCGCCACTCCACCCGCTGGATCTAAATTTATAACGTTAAATAAAAGCAAAAAACCGCAAACCCTTATCTATCAAGGATTTACGGCTTTGAACATTGATGACTCCTACTGGGTTCGAACCAGCGACCTCTACCCTGTCAAAGCGAAAGAGGCAGTATTCCTGATTTTAAATGTGATAGGTCTTACCTAAATCATTTGAAAAGCATTGATTTAACTAGGTTTATGGATTTTTAAATTGTGCAGGTTTTACCTGATAAATCGAAGGGCACCGTTTCGGCACCAAAAATGGCACCACAATAAATCCCCTCTAAACAGTGATATGACAAGCTTCTTCTATACTTAAATTTATTCAAAACGGAGGGTATCAATATGCCTTGGGGTGTTAAAACATTAAAAATAATAGGTAATGGTCTCGTGCAGGAATCTGATTTAACAAGCTTTGAATTTCCTTTAGGGCATTATGAAGACTATATTGTACTTGACGAGAAACACAGAGAAATAATAAAAATTGCAACCTTTCCTACGTTTTTATTTGAGGAAAAGTTTTATGGCAAAGAAAATGGAGCGTCTACACTTATCTGGACAGAAAAATTAAGGTCACGTACACTTGACCTAAAACAGATGAGGAGCTCTAACTATGACAAAGCGAGAACGCCGCACATTCACGCCCGAGTTTAAAAAGCAAATGGTGCAGCTGTACCAGAATGGAAAAACGAAACGAGCTATTATTGGTGAGTATGATCTGACTCCGTCATCTCTTGACGGGTGGATCCAACAGGATGAAACCTCCGGTTCTTTTAAAGAGAAAGACAACCGGTCTCCTGAACAGCAGGAGCTTTTAAAACTCCGCAAGGAAATAAGCAGCTGTTAATGGAGAATGATATGGTAGTCTTGCCACGCTGATCATGGGACGAAAGTAAATGTCATTAAGCGAAATAAAGACAAATACTCGGTATCAGCAATGTGCAGCGTCCTGCAAATCTCACGTAGTACGTACTACTATGAAGCCGAAGACGTCAGTCATAAGTCGATGTAATAGACGCTGTCATAGAGATTTTTAAATCAAACCGAAGTACCTACGGCACACGCGAGATCAAAGTCGAATTGTATAAACGTAGATTCAAGGTTTCTAGACAGCGTATTGGACGCATTATGAAGGAACAAGGGCTTGTTTCTTTTATGTAGGGTGGCACAGTTCAAATCACAGAAAGCTCCATCTAATGAGTCGAATCAGGCAAATGAATTGAAACGTGAGTTTCAGCAGACAGAAGCGAAAAAAGTAGTCGTCAGTGATTTAACATACGTCAATGT
This sequence comes from Domibacillus sp. 8LH, assembly GCF_038806185.1. Taxonomy (NCBI): domain Bacteria; kingdom Bacillati; phylum Bacillota; class Bacilli; order Caryophanales; family Bacillaceae; genus Domibacillus; species Domibacillus sp. 8LH. The sequence goes on from NZ_JAVJNG010000024.1 coordinate 48,060, forward strand.
CAAAAACAAATGGCATTACGTATGTATCTTTGTCGATCTCTTTAACCGCGAAATTATTGGCTTCAGCACAGGCCCCAACAAAGATGCAAGCCTTGTCGCACGGGCTTTTTCTTCCATTCAAGGTGATCTGCGGGATATCCAGCTGTTCCACACCGACCGTGGGAGCGAGTTTAAAAACCAGCTCATTGATGGGACGTTAGCAGCTTTTCAGATTGGCCGCTCTTTAAGCATGAAAGGCTGTCCGTATGATAATGCCGTGGCGGAAGCCACATTTAAAATCATCAAAACAGAGTTTGTCAGCCAGATGAAGTTTGATAGTTTAGAGCATCTTACGCTTGAATTCAGTGATTATGTGAACTGGTTTAACAAGCTGCGAATTCATGGAACACTAGGCTATGTAAGCCCAATTGAATACAAACGATCGTCCCTTAAAGAAGTTGTCTTATTTAGTGTTGACAATCCATTAGAGCAATTATTATCATCGACCAAATGTTTATTAGGAAAAACGCCGACATTTCTGAATCATTTCGTTCACAGCCGTTTGTTGCTTGGTTTATTGGCTCATTGGCAGGCTTGGTTACAGAATTTTATGCTCCGTTTTTATCCACGGCTTTTGCAGCAATGATTGTGGGTGGCGCGGCTTATGCCTTGCTTTCAAGAAAAACTGTCAGCGCAGGTGAAATTCGAAATGCAGGGTGAGCTCTAGAACTTAAAAATTAGCATAAAAAAAGGAAGTGGATTTCATGAGTGGTCTTGGAGGATTAAATAAGTCTTCCGATGGAGTTGTTATTGGCTTAGTTCAGCTTCAGCTCCCAACGGTAAAAACAAAAGAAGATCTTCGAAAACAGACAGATCGTGTGTGTGAGCTTGTGGGCAAAGCAAGAAGAAATCAGCAGACAATGGATCTAGTCGTATTTCCGGAATATTCACTGCATGGACTCTCTATGGACATGAACCCGGAAATTATGTGCAAAGTAGATGGACCTGAAGTGCAGGCTTTTCAAAAAGCATGCATAGAAAATAAAATATGGGGCTGTTTTTCCATTATGGAATATAACCCTGATGGAAATCCCTATAACACAGGATTAATTATTGATGACAAAGGTGAAATCAAACTCAATTATCGAAAATTACACCCTTGGGTGCCTGTTGAACCTTGGGAACCAGGCAATTTAGGAATTCCAGTTTGCGATGGCCCGAACGGCAGCAAACTGGCACTTATTATCTGCCACGATGGAATGTTTCCAGAGATGGCGCGGGAGTGTGCTTATAAAGGCGCGGATATTATGATCCGAACCGCCGGCTATACAGCACCGATCCGGCATTCATGGGATATCACCAATCAAGCAAATGCTTTTTGTAATTTAATGTACACTGCCTCCGTTTGTTTAAGCGGCAGCGATGGAACGTTTGACTCGATGGGCGAAGGATCGATTATTAATTTTGATGGTATGCCACTCGTAAAAGGTGGAGGCCGGCCGGACGAAATTATTACAGGAGAAGTAAGACCAGCACTTGTACGAGAAGCGCGCAAAATATGGGCTGTAGAAAATAATATTTATCAGCTTGGCCATCGAGGTTACGTGGCAGTAAAAGGTGGAGCTTCTGATTGCCCATATACCTATATGAAGGATCTTGTTAACGGTAAATATGTTTTGCCATGGGAAGAGGAAGTCATTCATAAAGATGGTTCTGCTTTCGGCTTTCCTCCTCCAACCCGTTCTTTTGAACATAAAGCATTGATAAATAAATAATATTCTCTATTTTACTCAAATAAATATAGGTTATAAAATACGTAAACAGTCGCGGTTTGTTCAACGGGGCTGTTTTTTTGTATTTTGCATTATCTAGCAATTTCAACATCAATTAATTTTATATAAAATAAATTGCGCACTACTTCCGATAAAAAAGCTAATTACTATACCTTAACCTCAATTCTAATTTGTGCGGAGTCACCCTCCTGCTTCGGACTTTATAGAAACAATTGATCCTGCTTTAAACAATACTAGAAAGGAGCAAGCAGGCAGTTTAGCCTGTTTACTCCTTTTCACCATTAAGAATTAATAGTATATTTCTGTAATTAACTACTGTGCAACCGTTCACTAACAGAGCTGCTAATACACTTAACGTTATTTCATTACCACTTCTGCTTTTAATGAAACAACCCGTTTCGTTTTTTGTGATTCAAGGGCGGATAAAATTACCTGAAGTGATTTAAAACCTTCTTCGCCTGTAACTGCCGGCTCTTTATCATAAAGAATAGCATCCACGAACTGCTCTACGATATGGGAGTTACTTTGGCCACCTTCTGCATTAGACTGAATTTTACCGAGCTGATATTTTACTAGTTCCCCATTTGTATATTGCACGATTAGGGAATAATCCGGGTCATCTTCTAAACGAAGAACCGCTTTTTCTCCGTAAATAATCGTAGCATTATCTTCACCTGCTGTGTAGGCCCAGCTTGCCGCCAGCGTGCCAATGATGCCGCTCTCTGTTTTCAAGATACACACTGCATTATCATCCACAGTGGCAAAATCTTTGGCACTTGTGTCTACAAATGCCCCCACTTCCATTATTTCTTCTCCAAGCAGGTAACGAAGCAAGTCGGTTTTATGAACACCCAAGTCACCCATCGCGCCCACAAACGCTTTTTCCTTTTGGAAGAACCAGCCTTCTTTTCCCTCCACACTCCATCCTTCCGGCCCGCCATGGCCAAACGCTGTGCGGAAGCTGTAAATCTTCCCAATGTCTCCGCTTTCAATGATTTGTCTTGCTTTCTGATGAGATGGAACGAACCGCTGGTTGTGTGCAATCATTAGTTTTTTGCCGCTTTGTTTAGCCGCTTCGATCATGGCCTCCGCCTCTTCTGCTGAAGTAGCCATCGGCTTTTCACACAGTACATGAACACCTGCCCGCAGTGCAGCGATAGAGATGGGGGCATGAAGGTAGTTCGGCGTACATACACTCACTGCTTCCACTTCTCCGCTTTGCAGCAGCTCTTCAAAGCTCGTATAGGCTTTTACACCATATTTTTGAGCTGCTTGATTGGCACGTTCTTTATTGATATCACAAACGGCTACTAGTTCTACCTGCTGATTCATTCGATATTCTGGCAAATGGCGATGTTGTGCAATACTCCCGCACCCGATTACCCCAATTTTCAATTTGTTCATTGTTTCGTCCTCCCAGGGTTTTATTTATTGATTTACTTTTTCTAAGAGTTTCTCTAACGGCTGTGCGTTTCCGTAAACTGGACGACTGCGCTGGACAGGCTCAGCCCATTTCACCGCATTTATAATGACGCGTTGAATATCTTTGTTATGGTAGGTTGGATACGTTTCATGCCCTGGTCTGAAGTAAAATATCTTGCCGTTTCCGCGTGTATATGTGCAGCCGCTTCGGAATACTTCTCCGCCTTCAAACCAGCTGGTGAAAATAAGTTCTTCTGGTGCCGGAATATCAAAGTGCTCGCCATACATTTCTTCTGTTTCCAGTTCAATGTATTCTCCGATGCCTTCCGTAATCGGATGATTCGGCGCGACCACCCACAGACGTTCTTTTTCATCTGCTTCACGCCACTTTAAATCACAGCTTGTCCCCATCAGTATCTTGAAGATTTTGGAGAAATGAGCGGAATGAAGGATAATCAGTCCCATTCCATCTAAAACGCGCTGTTGCACTTTCGCTACAATTTCATCGCTTACTTCCCCATGTGCAAGATGGCCCCACCAAAGAAGTACATCTGTTTGATTCAGCACGTCATCTGTTAATCCATGCTCCGGCTCGTCTAAAACCGCTGTTTTTGCGTCAAATCCTGCTTCTGTTAAAAATTGTGCAATAGTGCTGTGAATCCCGTCTGGGTAAATCTCGCGGACTGCCGGATTTTTCTTTTCATGCCGATTTTCGTTCCATACTGTTACTTTTTTCAATTCTATTCCCTCCACTGTTTTTATAATAAAATTCAACCCTGGAAGCGTCTTTTTATAGACTAGATAGGGATCATTAATTTTTGGCTTTTCCTTTATACACTCTTGCCTCATAAGGACGAAGTGTTATCGTACTCTCATTTTTTTCATCATGGCTGTCATAGTTGCCGATGAGTAGGTCATACTCTTCAAACATTGTTTCTTCTAGTTTTGCAAATGGGAGTTCCTGATCAGTAAAATTGGCGACAACGAGCAATTGCTCCCCTTGATAGGAACGAGTAAAAGCATAAATATGTGGATGGTCTTCAAACAGTAAATCGTATTCTCCATACACAATGATTTCGTGCTCTTTTCGAAGACTAATTAACTCTTTATAATAATGGTAGACAGATTTTGGATCCGCTACAGCTTGTTCTGCATTTATCTTTTTGTAGTTCGGGTTCACATTAATCCAGGGTTTTCCTGTAGTGAAGCCCGCATTTTCACTATCGTTCCATTGCATCGGTGTTCTTGCGTTATCCCGGCCCTTTACGTAAATGGATTGCATGACTTTTTTTGGGTCTTCCTTTTGTTCCACTACTTTTTCTCGGTACATGTTTAATATTTCAATGTCTCTGTAATCATCTATAGAGTCAAAACGGATATTTGTCATACCAAGCTCTTCTCCTTGGTATATGTAAGGAGTACCCTGCAGCATGTGAAGGACCGTCGCAAGCATTTTCGCTGATTCTACGCGGTAGGTCGTATCATTACCGAAGCGTGACACCATCCGCGGCTGGTCATGATTATTGAGATACAAACTATTCCATCCGCGGCCATGCAGCCCTTTTTGCCATTTCGTTAAATTCCGTTTTAGATCCACTAAGTTAAATGGCCTTAAATCCCACTTGCCTTCAGGCCCAGAATCAAGGTCCATATGTTCAAACGTAAACACCATATTTAATTCTTCTCGTTCACAGTCTGTATAAAGTTTAGCGTCTTCCACGGTTGCGCCGGGCATCTCTCCTACTGTCATGATGTCATAGTTGGATAATACTTCTTTGTTCATTTCATGAAGGAATTTATGAATGCTCGGCCCGTTCATGAAATATTTCCCTCCGAAGGCAAATCCACCGCCAGAGGCATTTTCTGGCGCATTCGGGAGTTCCGGTACTTTGGAAATAAAGTTAATGACGTCCATCCGGAAGCCATCGATTCCTTTATCAAGCCACCATGTCATCATGTTGTAGACTTCTTTGCGAAGTTTTGGATTTTCCCAGTTTAAGTCCGGCTGTTTTTTACTGAAAATGTGCAAATAATATTCATCCGTTGTTTCATCGTACTGCCAGGCAGAACCGCTGAAAACAGATGACCAGTTGTTTGGTTCTTTGCCTGCCTTGCCAGGACGCCAAATATAATAGTCACGGTACGGATTGTCTTTTGATTTTCTGGATTCTGCAAACCAGGCATGTTCATCAGAAGAATGGTTTACAACCAGGTCCATGATCATTTTCATCCCGTGTTTATGTGTTTCATGGATTAATTCTTCCCAGTCTTCCATGGTTCCGAATTCATCCATGATGTCTTGATAGTCACTAATATCATAGCCATTATCATCATTCGGCGACTGGTAAACAGGTGACAGCCAAAGAACATCGACTCCAAGGTTTTGCAGGTAGCCCAGCTTTTCAGTAATCCCTTTTAAATCACCTATTCCATCACCATTACTGTCATTGAAACTGCGTGGATAAATTTGATAAATGACACTTTCTTTCCACCACGTTTTTTGGATCGCTTTTGTTTCTAAAGATGGCTGTTGCATATATGTCCGCTCCTTTGAACAGTTCTTTGCTAAAAACTGTTTATTTGATTGAACCTTTCATTACACCGCTAATAATCCATTTTTGTGCAAGCACATAAACAATAATCATTGGCGCAAGTGCCATTAAATAAGAAGCGAATGCTAAGTTGTAGTCTGTGCTAAACTGTGACTGGAAAACATATTGAACAACTGGCAGTGTAGCCAGGTCACGGTCACTGACAATAACCAGAGGCAACAAAAAGTCATTCCAGGCACCTAAACAAGTTAAAATGGCAACCGTAGCATTCATTGGAGCTAACAGCGGAAAAATCACTTTCCAAAAAACTCCCCATGTAGAGGCGCCATCCATAATAGCGGCTTCTTCTAACTCTTTTGGAATGGAACGAATATAGCCGATGTAAATAAACATATTAAATGACAAATTATAGACAACGTATAAAACAATAAGCCCAACTAAATTGTCCATTCCCCATGCAGAGGTTTGGTTGACAATCGGCAGCATAATGATCGGAAACGGAATAAACATAGCGCTGATAAAATAATAGAAAAGAAATTTGTAAAACTTTTTATGCATGTTGCGGGCAACGGCATAAGCAACCATGGAATTTGTCAGCACAGTGAAAATGACAACAAAAATAGTCACAAATGCACTATTCCCAAATGCATTGAAAAAGTTTGTCATCTCAATCGCTCTACTGAAGTTTCTAAACTCCCAGGATTGTGGAAGTGCCAATAAATTCCCTACCATCTCTTGGGGTGTTTTCAGCGCAATGGTAATCGTTAAATAAAAAGGAAGCAAAATACAAAGGGAAGCCAGCATAAGGAGAACCGTAACCGGCCAGTTTGTTTTTTTTCCAATCATTAGTTCCCCACCTCTCTTCTTTCTAAGACTTTAAGCTGAATAATAGAAATGATCACAATAACCACAAAGTAAATCACAGCATTAGCAGATTGATAAGCGAATTGGCCGCCCTCAAACCCGCCGCGATAGATTAATAGAGAAATCGATTCAGTCGAAGTTCCTGGACCGCCGCCTGTTAAAGCTACAATTTGATCAAAAACCATTAAAAATCCTTTCATTGCTAATACCATATTGATCGTAAAAAACGGTGCAATTAACGGGAAGGTGATTTTCCAAAATTGTGTCCAACGGCCAGCGCCATCAATACTGGCAGCTTCATACAAGTCTTCTGTAATCGTGACCAAACCTGCTAAGTACAAGATGGTATTAAAGGCCACAGCTTGCCAGACGGCTACAACGACAATGCCTATCCAGGCAAGATCAGGGTCACCTAATATGTTTTTTGATAAAAGCTCCATGCCTAGATTTTGCCCGAATGTCGGCAAAAGGTGCGTAAAAATAAAGTTGAAAATAAAACCGACGATCAAGATACTTAAAATAAAGGGGAGGAAAAAGATTGCCCGAAGTGTTTTTTGGAATTTAATTTTAGCATTTAAGCCAAGTGCAATTAACAAGCTGATGATGTTGACAATAATGGTGGACAGTACCGCAAATTGAAAAGTAAATACATACGCATCCAAAGCACGGGCATCTTTAAACACGTTCAGATAATTTTTGATGCCGACGAAGCTCCAGTCACCGTATCCTTTCCAATCGGTAAAAGAATAGAAAATCCCTTGCAAGGCAGGGTACGTATGAAAGATAAAGAATAAAATAAAACCCGGAACGGCCATAATCAAAAATGCATTGCTTTCCTTTGACAGAGGGACGCGCTTTTTTTGAAGAGGAAGGCGCGCTGTGCGCACCTTCGCTTTCATGGCTTTATCGGTCATTTACTTTTTCCCACTCCTTGTCCATTTTTGTTAAAAACGCTTCCTTGTCTTTTTTCATTAGAAATTCCTGCAGGATACCATCTGCTCCCATTCCAGCTGGATAGTAGTGATCAGGGAAGCTTGCAAGCGATCCGCTTTCAAAGTTTGCTTTGATTCCTTCAAAGACCGGGTCTTCCTGGAAGACATCTTGGATAGCGGAAAATGCTTTTTGTTCTTCAATGTAGCGAGCAGCTGTTTCCTCCTTCATCATAAATTCAATAAATTTCATGGCTTCTTCCTTATGCTCTGTTTCTTCGTTCATTGTAAGAAGTACGTCTACACCAGAGACAAGGCGGTTTTGAGCAGGATCATTTGTAACAGGCATCGCGAACACGCCAAGGTCCATATCTGGATTTGCTTTTAAAATTTCAGGAATGGCCCAGTTGCCTTGAAGATAAAAAACAGACTCGCCATTGGCAAACGCGTTATTGCCGTCATTATAGCCAACACCAAAGTTATCCTTATGGCCATACTCTAAAAGCTCCAGCATCTTATCAGCCGGTACATCATAATTTTCTGCAAAACTTGCTTTCCCTTCATTTTTTTCTGCCGCAAACTCATCCCCTGCTAAGTTTCCGCCTAAAGAATTCCATGGAATCATGCCTGTCCAGGCATCCTTTAAGGTAAAGTAAATCGGCGTTTCACCAGCTGCTTTTGCTTTTTCCAAAGCAAGAACAAACTCATCCCACGTAGTTGGAACACTTAAACCGAGCTCTTCAAATTTAGCTTTATTATAAATAACAGCGTTTGCATTTGTGGCGTAAGGAAGACCGTGTACACCTTTCTCATCCGGTCCGACAAGGCGGTTGACCATATCAATATAAGCCGGCTGAATGCTGTTGGTTACTTCTTCCTCTGAAAAGTCATGCAAAACACCTGCACGTGCCAGTTCTCCATAAGTGGCGTTGCCCGCGATGCCCATCAAATCGGGCAAATCATTTTTTGTTAAGCGTGTTTTCAGCACGGTTTCAGCTTCCGGCGGTGCATCCAGTTTAATTTTAATATTTGGATTTTGTTTCTCGAAATCGGCAATTAACCCTTTATAAGTATCAATACTTTCGCTTTTATTAGAGAAAAAATCTAGTTCTACCTGACCATCACTGCTTCCCCCATTGCTGCCGCACCCCGTTAAGATCGCTGCGCTCAATGCAACCGTCGTTCCAAATACAGATAATTTACTAAACATCATCTTCATCTCCTATTTTGTGATGGTTTTTTCGTTTACGTAAACTTTTACGTAAGCGTTTACGTAAGCGTGCGAAGAAATTCCTCAATTTAAAAATCAAGGTGCATTTCTACGTAAACGTTTACGTAAGTGGGCAGGCAAAGGACATCTCTTTTATTGAAACCCACTTAACGTAAACGTTTACGTAAAAGGATGAAAAAAGCTTACTTCCGTAGAAAGTTTAAAAAGGACTAAGGCTTCCTGAAGTAAAAAGCTTTCAATTGGTATTTTAAAGGTGTTTAACTGTCTTTCGTTCAATAATTTGGTGAGGCATTATTTCAGCCTTCATCTTATCGCCACTTTCTAGCATATGAAAAAGTCCAGCAGCTGCTTTTTTTCCCATTTCTTCAAGTGGCTGCTCAACAGTCGTTAATGGCGGAATTGCCATCTCCGCAATTGGCAAATTATCATAGCCTATGATCGAAAGATCTTCAGGAATTTTCATTCCCATTTCTACAGCAGCAGACATTGCTCCCATAGCTAAATGGTCACTGGCACAAAACAAAGCTGTCATGTCAGGAAATTGCTTTCTCAGCAAAGTAAAGTTCTTTTTGCCCTCTTCATACCCAAAATCTTCTCCACCAAAGATATTCTCTGCATTCGCTGACAGAAGATCATGCTCTTGAAGCGCTTGTTTAAAGCCTTCAATTCTCGGAATGCCTGCAATCATGTCTAAGGAGCTGCCGCTGAGCATGCCTATTTTCGTATGCCCTTTTTCAATTAAATATCGAGTCGCTGAATAAGAAGCCTGATAGTCACTCACTTTCACATAAGGAACTTGAAATTCAGGTGATTCTGTAGCTAGAAGCACTAACGGTATATCCATTTTCTGAATATAATCGTAGTACTCATCTTTTAACACTTCACTTGTAAAAATAAGCCCGTCGATTCGTTTTTCATTCAGCAAATGCAAATATTTCATGGTTTTAGAGCCTGATTCCTGAGTGTGACAAACAATTACACTGGATTCCTTGGCATGGGTCACACTTTCTATTCCACTCAGCAATTTCCCGCTGAATAAACTAGATACGCTGGGAAATAAGACGCCTATTGTATGCGTCCGTTTTTTAACCAGTCCTCTGGCGACCGCATTAGGCTCGTAACCCAGCTCCTCTATTACCTGCAGCACCTTCGCTTTGGTTTTCTCCGAATATCCCGGCTGGTTATTTAAAATTCGAGAAACGGTTGCAGTAGAAACACGTGCCTGTTTTGCAACATCTTTAATAGTGTACACCATAAATTCTCTTCTTTCTTCATTAACGTAATCGTTTACGTAACTAATGTAGCATACTTTGAAAACCCTTACAACACTTTTTTAATATTCTGTAAAATCTTTGTTTTTCAAGTACATATCAGCTTTTAAGTTCATCATCACATAATATTTTATTTTTCCTTTCCTTTCGTTTTTTCTATCCTGTAAAATGGCTGGCTGTTATTCGTAATGAACTATCATAACCTATACTTTTGCATTCTGAAAGAAAATAAATTGATTTTAAAACCAAGCTTTTAAGATTTGATAAGAAGCTAAATGAAAACCCTAGCAGAAAGGGCCACATATTTTTAAAAAGGCTCAATCCTCCAATCCTGATGCAATTCAAATACAAAAACACCGCCTGAATTTTATTCAAGCGGTGTTTATCTATATAAGAGGAGGTGACTGTTGCAGCACCCTGCCTTTTCATTATAGGTTTTCCAAAAATCAAGTTCTTTCTCATGGAAGATGATTCCGAAATAAAAAGGACAGCTTCCGCTGTCCTCACACTGTTTGCCTGGCGGCGTCCTGCTCTCACAGGGGGAAACCCCCAACTACCATCGGCGCTGAAGAGCTTAACGGCCGTG
>NZ_JAVJNG010000249.1:0-251 GCF_038806185.1 Domibacillus sp. 8LH
CATGAGATATATTGGCTACCCACTTGTAGGGGATCCAAAGTATGGCCCAAGAAAAACATTGGATGCAAACGGTCAAGTATTGCATGCTAAATCGCTTGCGTTTACTCACCCTAGAACAGGTGAGTGGCTGAAATTCGAAGCTCCTTTACCGACCGACTTTGCAGATGTAATAGACTATATTGAGAAAATGTATTGACATGAACTGCGAACTTTGTAATAATGAACGAAATGAATAGTTGTCCCGTTAAAAT
>NZ_JAVJNG010000250.1:0-251 GCF_038806185.1 Domibacillus sp. 8LH
TGAACACGCTGAAGCTCGAAGTGAGCCGCGCGACGCACGACAGCCTGATCACGAAGGACCGGATGCGCGTCGACGTGGTCGTTGCCTTCTTCGTGCGGGTCGCGCCGACCGAAGAGGGCGTGTCGACCGCCGCACAGACGCTCGGCCAGCGCACGCTGGCGCCCGAAAACCTGCGCGCGCTCGTCGACGACAAGTTCGTCGATGCGCTGCGCTCGACCGCCGCGCAAATGACGATGCAGGATCTGCAGGAC
>NZ_JAVJNG010000251.1:0-251 GCF_038806185.1 Domibacillus sp. 8LH
CCCCCTGACAGAAGGGGTCGAGCAGATAGGGCCCTTCGAGATAGTCCGTCACGAAGACCTTGCGGCGATGGCTGGGGAAATCGTCATAGAGATCAATGGGTTTCGCCTCTCCGCGATAGCCGAAGACCACGGTGAAGGAATAGGGCGCGACGGTCTGAAGCCAGGCTGTCAGGGCCGGGCAGAATGCTACCGTGCCGATCGCATCGATCGCAGCGCCGACCAGCGCGGCTGCGGAAAGCTCTGGCATGGCT
>NZ_JAVJNG010000252.1:0-251 GCF_038806185.1 Domibacillus sp. 8LH
GGGCTTACCGTCGCGGAAAACTTCAACCAGCAGGGCGAGAGGGTGACATGACGGGATTCGCAACGACACGGCGCGGGCTTCTGATGGCCGGAGGGGCCGTGCTTGCGCTGGGGGCGCTGCCGCGCGGCCTGCGGGCGCAGGAGCCGCTCAAGGTGGCGGGCGTCTATACGGTGCCGGTCGAGCAGCAGTGGGTGAGCCGCATCCACAAGGCCGCCGAGGCGGCGAAGGCCGCGGGGCGCGTGGACTACAGC
>NZ_JAVJNG010000253.1:0-251 GCF_038806185.1 Domibacillus sp. 8LH
GATGTAGGCCGTGGCGAAGATCAGCGCGCAGGCCTGGATCACCGGCACGTCGCGGTTACGCACCGCGTCGATCATCGCCTGACCGACGCCCGGATAGACGAAGACCACCTCGATCACGACGACGCCGGAGATGAGATAGGCGAGGTTCAGCGCCACCACGCTCGCGATGGGGCCGATGGCATTGGGCAGCGCCTGACGCGTGACGACCCGGCCCTCGGATTCGCCCTTCAGCCGCGCCATCTCGACATAGG
>NZ_JAVJNG010000254.1:0-251 GCF_038806185.1 Domibacillus sp. 8LH
GATCGGCTTCAACCAAATGATCGCCTCGACCACAATTGATCAAATAGCTTCCTTCTGGCATTTTATTGAACACTTGCGCATTCAAAATTCCCTGAGTGGAAGCGTTAAGTGGTAAAATATTTACCACAATATCAGACTGTTCTAACAGAGAATCCAAGCCATCTTCCCCGAAATAACAGTGAACATCTTGTAAGAATTTCTCGGTGCGGGACCAGCCAGATACAGAGTAACCAAATGCCGCCAACTGGCTG
>NZ_JAVJNG010000255.1:0-251 GCF_038806185.1 Domibacillus sp. 8LH
GAGCATCCCGGGGAAGCGCTGGCGGAGGAGCTCGAAGATCCCGTTGCCGTCCGTGACCTGCGCCTTCGTCCCGAAGATCTGCGCCACCATCTGGTCCGAGATCCTGCCGAGCTGCGCCTCGAGCGCGGCCTGCGCCTCCCCCGCGCTCATGCCCTTGGTCGAGAATTTGAACGAGGGGGAGAAGCCCTCGAGCGCATCGTCGGCGCCGCCCAGAAGCGAGCCCATCCCGCCGAGATCGATCCGCATCGCAT
>NZ_JAVJNG010000256.1:0-250 GCF_038806185.1 Domibacillus sp. 8LH
GGGTAATCGTGGTCAATACTTGGTTATTATTCCGAGTAAACAATTGATCATAGTTAGGCGAGGTTATGATCTTGCTGGCAAACAAGGATTTAGCGAACATGATTTTACCCGTGATGTACTCGCTGCCTTAGATGATAAAGCTTGAGCTACAATTTAGTAGATAAAAAATGCTAAGCGCGGCATCAGGGCCGCGCAAAATATTATTTATGACGACCTTGCAAACATGCAACCACGTCTTTTAACTCTAAGC
>NZ_JAVJNG010000257.1:0-250 GCF_038806185.1 Domibacillus sp. 8LH
CGTTTATACGGATAAATATCTAGATTATTTAGGATGGATGCCCACACCATCTATGCGAAAACACATACTCTAGTAAAGACAAATGAGTCAATTTCATTTTTGAAGGGAGTAATAATTCATGGGTTGTGGAAAAGATTTTGAAACAGGAAACTGTGTTTGCGATATTCTTAGTGAAATAGTTGAGGCACAGAATGACGTCATTGAAAATTGTTGTGACACGAGTTGCGAACAGTCAATCACGGACTTACTG
>NZ_JAVJNG010000258.1:0-250 GCF_038806185.1 Domibacillus sp. 8LH
TCGCTAACGCGTTCAAGCCTGATTCCTGTGCATTTAAGATAACCTCGTTAAAAAATTTAATATCAAAATCTACTCGTTTTGCTAACTTTACATGTGTATGAAAATCAATTTTCAATTAAACCAATCCTTCCTATAGAGGCATAAGGACGCCCGTTGTGTAAACTGAAGCTGTCACCAATAATGTGATTGCTAAAAACTGCACATCATACTTTTTCATTTTTAAATAACCAAGCTTTAAATCCTTTGCCAC
>NZ_JAVJNG010000025.1:0-54854 GCF_038806185.1 Domibacillus sp. 8LH
AGAGGTCACACCCGTTCCCATCCCGAACACGGCCGTTAAGCTCTTCAGCGCCGATGGTAGTTGGGGGTTTCCCCCTGCGAGAGCAGGACGCCGCCTGGCAAGATAAGACAACTTGAGAAATCAGGTTGTCTTTTTTGTATTTAAGAGCAAAATAATTGAACCAAGGCATTCTTTCCTTTATAATTATCGTCAAATATAGTCAAGGTCAAGGTGGGGAGAATCATGAGAAACGTTTCTGATATTATTGAACAGTATTTGAAACAAGTACTCGAACACAATGGCAGCGAAATTGTTGAAATAAAACGCAGCGAAATTGCTGACAAATTTCAATGTGTCCCCTCTCAAATCAACTATGTGATTAATACTCGTTTTACCGTGGAACGAGGATATGTAGTTGAAAGCAAACGGGGTGGCGGCGGCTACATTCGCATCATTAAAGTGACCACGCATGAAAAAAGTGATCTTCTTGATCAAATGATGGCTCTTACAGGCTCAAGGCTTTCACAGGCGAGTGCGGAAAATTTTGTTTATCGTCTGCTTGAGGAAAAGGTAATTTCCACTCGCGAGGCGAAATTAATGATAGGTGTAATGGAACGTTCCGTGCTCAATACTGAGTTGCCTGAACGGGATGAGTTGAGGGCGAGAATGATGCAATCATTTTTAGCATCTCTTAAATATGTAGAAGGCAGGTGAGCAGGATGATATGTCAGGAGTGTCATGAGCGGCCGGCAGCTCTTCATTTTACGAAAACAGTAAATGGAGAAGTAACGGAAGTTTATTTATGCGATCATTGTGCACATGAAAAAGGTGAACACTTATTTAGCGGCCATCCGGCTTTTTCATTAAATAATCTGCTTGGGGGATTGTTTAATCCTGAGCCTCATTTTTCCACAAACCCTTCTTTCCGCGATCAGGAAACACATTGCGAAAAGTGCCATATGACATTCCAGCAGTTTTTGCAAAGCGGTAAATTTGGCTGTGCTCACTGCTATAAATCATTTGAGTCAAAATTATTCTCTATTTTAAAACGGCTTCATGGTGGTAATACTGTTCACCAAGGGAAGATTCCGGCACGTATGGGAGGTAAACTTCATTTGCAAAAAGAAGTACATCAATTGCGTGAAAAGCTTCAAGAGATGATAAATAGTGAACAATTTGAAGAAGCGGCAGGCGTTCGCGATCAAATTCGTGCTTTGGAGAAAAAATTGTCGGGTGAAGGAGGCGGTTTGTAATGTCTCTGGAACGATTTATCAACCAGCAAACGACAGCCTGGATGAGCGGTACAGGACCTGACTCTGATGTAGTCCTGAGTACGCGTATAAGGCTGGCACGCAACTTGGAGAATGTTCCGTTTCCGACAATCTTATCGATGGAAGAAGCAGAAGAAGTCGTTGACCAAATAAATAAAGCTGCTTCTGAATCATTGTCTCTCGAGCTTTTAAAAATGGAGGATATCTCACAGCTTCAAAAAAGAGTATTGGTAGAAAAGCACTTGATCAGCCCTTATTTAGCGGAAACATCTTTATACGGTGCTGTGCTTATTTCTGAACAAGAAGACGTAAGTATTATGGTAAACGAGGAAGACCACTTACGTATTCAGTGTCTAGCCTCAGGCTTACAGCTGCATGAAACGCTGGAAAAAGCAAATCAGATTGATGACGCAATTGAAGGCCGGGTACCATATGCTTTTGATGAAAAGATGGGTTACTTAACCGCTTGTCCAACAAATGTGGGAACCGGGCTTCGGGCATCGGTGATGATACACCTGCCTGGCTTGGTGCTGACACGTCAAATGAGCCGTATTATTCCAGCTATCAGCCAATTAGGGCTTGTTGTTAGAGGAATTTATGGGGAAGGTAGCGAAGCTTTAGGTAACATCTTTCAAATTTCCAATCAGTTGACTCTTGGAAAATCTGAAGAAGATATCATTAATGATCTGGACAGCGTGGTGCATGAATTAATGTCCCGTGAGCAGTCAGCGCGCGATGCATTAATGCAAACATCCCCTATTCAGCTGGAAGATCGGATTTTTCGGTCGTACGGCATTTTATCAAACAGCCGCGTGATTGAAACAAATGAAGCATTTCAGTGTTTATCAGATGTTAGATTAGGGATTGATTTAGGGTATATCACTCATATACCAAAAAGCATCTTAAATGAGCTGATGATCTTAACGCAGCCCGGCTTTTTGCAGCAGTATGCCGGAGGACCGCTTCGAGCGGAAGAACGGGACATTCGTCGAGCCGCATTGATTCGTGAACGGCTTGAACTAGAAGAAACGAATTAAGATAAGGGGGAAATGGATATGATGTTTGGACGTTTTACAGAAAGAGCACAAAAGGTACTAGCGTTAGCACAGGAAGAAGCGATTCGCCTGGGTCACAATAACATTGGAACAGAACACATTTTACTCGGACTTGTTCGTGAAGGCGAAGGAATCGCGGCTAAAGCGCTGTACGGTTTAGGTCTTAGTGCAGAAAAGATTCAAGAAGAAGTAGAAGAGTTAATTGGAAAAGGCGACGGTGCTTCTAAAACCGTTCATTATACACCGAGAGCCAAAAAAGTCATTGAGCTTTCAATGGATGAGGCTCGTAAATTAGGCCACTCTTATGTAGGAACAGAACACATCCTGCTTGGCTTAATTCGTGAAGGCGAAGGAGTGGCAGCGCGTGTACTTGGCAACCTTGGCGTCAGCTTAAACAAAGCACGCCAGCAAGTATTGCAGCTTCTTGGCAGCAGTGAATCAGGAAGCGGCCAGGGAGGCCAGGCTTCAAATGTCAGCACGCCGACTCTGGACGGACTTGCACGTGATTTAACAGTGATTGCCCGTGAAGGAAGCTTAGACCCGGTTATTGGCCGCAGCAAAGAAATTCAGCGTGTTATTGAGGTGCTGAGCCGCCGCACGAAAAATAACCCTGTTTTAATCGGGGAGCCAGGTGTCGGGAAAACGGCTATTGCTGAAGGTCTTGCTCAGCAGATCATTAACAACGAGGTGCCGGAAACACTTCGCAATAAGCGCGTGATGACGCTGGATATGGGAACAGTAGTAGCGGGAACGAAATATCGTGGTGAATTTGAAGACCGCTTGAAAAAAGTAATGGACGAAATTCGCCAGGCTGGCAATATTATTTTGTTTATTGACGAGCTGCACACACTTATTGGAGCAGGCGGAGCAGAAGGTGCCATTGATGCGTCTAATATTTTAAAACCGTCTCTTGCGCGCGGCGAGCTTCAATGTATCGGTGCAACAACACTTGATGAGTACCGTAAATACATCGAGAAAGACGCGGCTCTAGAACGCCGTTTCCAGCCGATTCAAGTCGATGAACCAACATTAGAGGAATCGATTCAAATTTTAAAAGGACTGCGTGACCGGTATGAAGCCCATCACCGCGTAGCGATTTTAGATGAAGCAATTGAAGCAGCAGTGAAAATGTCTGACCGTTACATTTCTGATCGGTTCCTGCCGGACAAAGCCATTGATTTAATTGATGAAGCTGGTTCAAAAGTTCGTCTTCGCTCTTTTACAACACCGCCAAATTTAAAAGAGCTTGAAGCAAAGCTTGAAGCGTTGAAACACGAGAAAGATTCTGCCGTACAAAGCCAGGAATTTGAAAAAGCAGCGTCTCTTCGTGATTCCGAGCAAAAGCTTCGTGAAGAGCTGGAGCAGACGAAAAACAGCTGGAAAGAAAAGCAGGGCACAGAAAACAGCGAAGTAACAATGGAAGACATTGCGATGGTTGTATCAAGCTGGACAGGGATTCCAGTTTCAAAACTGGCTCAAACGGAAACAGACCGCCTGCTGAATCTGGAAGAGATTTTGCACTCCCGCTTAATTGGCCAAGAAGAAGCCGTGACGTCTATTTCTAAAGCTGTGCGCCGGGCACGTGCAGGATTAAAAGATCCAAAACGCCCAATCGGCTCTTTTATTTTCCTTGGACCAACAGGTGTCGGGAAAACAGAACTGGCTAAAGCATTGGCTGAATCTATGTTCGGTGATGAAGATGCAATGATTCGGATCGATATGTCCGAGTACATGGAGAAACATTCAACATCTCGCCTTGTCGGTTCGCCTCCAGGATATGTAGGCTATGAAGAAGGCGGTCAGCTGACAGAAAAAGTTCGCCGCAAGCCGTACTCTGTTGTTCTATTGGATGAAATTGAAAAAGCGCACCCGGATGTTTTTAACATTCTGCTTCAAGTTCTTGAAGATGGACGCTTAACAGATTCAAAAGGCCGTACCGTTGATTTCCGCAATACTGTTCTCATTATGACATCCAATGTTGGAGCGCAGTCTTTGCAGAAAAACAAATATGTCGGCTTTAATATTCAAGATGCATCACAAGACCACAAAGATATGAAAGGAAAAGTGATGGATGAGTTAAAACGCGCATTCCGTCCGGAATTCCTAAACCGTATCGATGAAATTATCGTCTTCCATGCTCTTGAGAAGAAACACTTAAAAGAAATCGTTACGCTTATGACGGACCAGCTGACAACACGTCTCAAAGAGCAGGACATCAATGTCGAGCTGTCTGATAAAGCGAAAGAAAAAATCGCGGAAGAAGGATACGATCCGGAATATGGTGCACGTCCGCTTCGCCGGGCACTTCAAAAGCAAGTAGAAGACCGCTTGTCAGAGGAGCTGCTTAAAGGCAATGTATTAACTGGACAGCACGTCGTAGTAGATGTAGATGAGAAAGGCGAGTTTGTAGTCCGCACGGCGGCCGGCTCAACCTCGTAATGAAAGTGTGCAGCGGGTCTGTTAAAGACCCGCTGTTTTTTATGAAAAAGGAGAGGGAACATGGCTAAAGTAAAAACAAAATTTGTCTGTGGCTCTTGTGGATATGAATCACCGAAGTGGATGGGGAAATGTCCGGGCTGCGGTCAGTGGAATCAAATGGTAGAAGAAACAGAAATTACCGGAAAACCGAAGCGTACAACCTTCGCTCATTCGGATACAGTTATGGCAAAGCCATCCCGGCTCGTTGACGTAGAAACCTCTCAAGAGCCAAGAGTGGAAACCGATTTAAAAGAGTTAAACCGAGTATTGGGCGGCGGAGTCGTGCCTGGTTCACTCGTTCTGATTGGCGGTGACCCGGGCATTGGGAAATCCACGCTTCTTTTGCAGGTTTCTTCCCAGCTTTCATCCAAAGGAAGCAATGTGCTTTATATCTCTGGTGAGGAGTCGGTGAAACAAACAAAAATGCGTGCATCCCGAATGGGCATTAACGAACAAAGCCTGTATATTTACGCTGAAACGAACCTTCAGCTGATTCATTCGGCGATTGAAAACATGAAGCCGCAGTTTGTCATCATCGACTCCATTCAAACGGTTCATCATCCGGAAGTAACGTCAGCGCCGGGCAGTGTCTCACAGGTGCGTGAGTGTACAGCGGAGTTGATGCGTATTGCTAAAGTGAATAACATCGCTATTTTTATTGTCGGACACGTTACAAAAGAAGGAGCTATCGCAGGACCTCGCCTTCTTGAACATATGGTGGATACCGTGCTTTATTTCGAGGGCGAGCGGCACCATACGTACCGGATTTTACGGGCGGTTAAAAACCGATTCGGCTCAACAAATGAAATGGGCATTTTTGAGATGAAAGAAGCGGGTCTTGAGGAAGTGGCCAATCCATCTGAGATTTTCTTAGAGGAGCGTACAAAAGGAACATCCGGTTCCACAGTAGTTGCGTCTATGGAGGGTACCCGGCCCGTGCTGGTAGAAATACAAGCACTTGTGTCGCCAACGGTCTTTGGAAACCCTCGTCGGATGGCAACCGGCATTGACCATAACCGGGTAACGCTTATTATGGCGGTGCTTGAGAAACGAGTCGGCCTGCTTTTACAAAACCAGGATGCTTACTTGAAAGTAGCCGGCGGTGTAAAGCTTGATGAGCCGGCCATTGACTTGGCGGTGGCAGTCAGTATTGCCTCAAGCTTCCGAGATGAACCAACAGGTGCTTCAGACTGCTTGATTGGTGAGGTTGGCCTGACCGGAGAGGTTCGGCGCGTATCGCGAATTGAGCAGCGTGTAAACGAGGCAGCAAAACTTGGATTCACACGCATTATTGTTCCGGCGAACAACATTGGCGGCTGGACAGCGCCGGCTGGGGTTCAAATTATTGGTGTATCCACTGTAAATGAAGCATTAAAAATGGTGTTCGGTAAATAAAAAACGAAACAAAACCGATTCGAGTCTCGTATTATTAGCGCGAGGCTTGAAACGTGTTTATAATAAAAAGAATAGGGAGGTGAAACAAACATGTTGAAGCGTCTTGTACAGGGTGGGTTCATTATTTTAGGCGGTACGCTTGGCGTATTTCTTCTTCCGGACTTATTCCTTTATCTTCATTTTGATCATCCATTTATTAATAACCCCTATGTCACAGCGCTTGTAGGAGCACTCCTTTTCTATTTGCTTACCTTTTGGGCAGTAGACTACATTGTGGAGTTTATTAAGTGGATCGAGGATCGAATTGTGAATGCACCGCTGACTGATATTGTCACAGGCGGACTCGGTTTGTTGGCCGGACTTCTTGTGGCGATGCTGGTTGGGATTCCGCTTGCACAGCTGGAACTGCCGATCGTCAATACAGTGGTGCCCATTTTGCTGACCATTGGTCTTGGATATCTTGGCTTTCAGTTTGGGTTTAAGCGCCGGGATGAACTAACCTCTTTGTTTTCTTCAAGCAAGTCTTCGAAGCGAAAGGAAGTTCAAGCGGAAGAAACGGCACCTGCGCTTCCGGCAAAATCATTTAAAATACTGGACACGAGCGTGATTATCGATGGGCGGATTGCCGATATTTGTGAAACAGGCTTTTTGGACGGCACGATTGTGATTCCACAATTTGTTCTTGAAGAATTACAGCATATTGCCGATTCTTCTGATACACTAAAGAGAACGAAAGGGCGCCGCGGCCTTGATATTTTAAATCGTCTGCAAAAAGATGTCCCGATTGAAGTCGAGATGACAGAAAAGGACTATGAAGATGTTCAGGAAGTAGATTCAAAGCTTGTGAAGCTGGCGAAGGAAATAAGCGGTATTGTCGTCACTAACGACTTTAATTTAAATAAAGTATGTGAATTTCAAAAAGTGCAAGTACTTAATATTAACGACCTTGCCAACGCGGTAAAACCGGTAGTCATTCCGGGAGAAGAAATGCATGTGCTGGTGATTAAAGATGGGAAAGAACAGCGCCAGGGCGTTGCCTACCTCGATGACGGAACGATGATCGTCGTAGAGGATGGCCGCGATTTTATCGGCAAGCAAATTGACGTAATTGTCACAAGCGTACTGCAGACATCTGCCGGACGAATGATTTTTGCAAAACCGAAACATGCATGAGAAGAAAGGAAAGGTTTAAACGAATGGACTATTATGTCGTGATTCCAGCTGCCGGAAAAGGAAAGCGTATGAAAGCAGGCATGAACAAAGTGCTGCTTGAGCTTGAAGGGCTGCCGCTTATTATTCATACGCTCACTGTATTTGAGACGGATGCGTCATGCAGGGGCATTGTGCTGTCGGTTCATCCGGATGAACGGAAGGAATTTGAGCAGCTTTTAGCCATACACCGAATTACAAAAGTGTGCGCATTCGCAGATGGCGGCAAAGAACGGCAGCACAGTGTCTACAGTGGTTTAAAGGCGCTTCCGCCGGAATCAGACATTGTCCTTGTTCACGATGGGGCGCGGCCGTTTATTACAAAAGAAACGGTTGCGACGCTTGTCGAAAGCGCCTGGGCAACAGGTGCAGCCATTGCGGCTGTCCCGGTCAAAGACACAATAAAAAAAGCGGCAAGCGGCATTGTGTCCGAAACAGTCGAACGGTCAAGCCTCTGGTCCGTGCAAACACCGCAGGCTTTTCAAAAAGAGGTTCTTCTTTCCGCCCAGAAAAAAGCGGAAGAAGAAGACTTTTTGGGAACCGATGAATCATCGCTTGTGGAACGGACCGGCTACCCTGTTTGTATTGTCGAAAGTGATTATGACAATATTAAATTAACGACACCGGAAGATTTATATTTTGCCCGGGCGATTATTGCAAAAAGAAATGAAAGCAAGGTGTAAATAACATGTTTCGAATTGGACAAGGGTTTGATGTGCATCAGCTTGTAGAAGGACGCCCGCTTATTATCGGCGGCATTACCATTCCGAATGACAAAGGGCTGCTCGGCCACTCGGATGCGGATGTGCTTTTGCACACAGTGGCAGACGCATGTCTTGGAGCGATTGGTGAGGGGGATATTGGCCGTCATTTTCCAGATACAGATGCCGCATTTAAAGATGCAGATTCTGCGAAGCTGCTGGAGCACGTTTGGCAGCTTGTACAAAACAAAGGCTATGAGCTGGGGAATATCGACTGCACGATTATCGCCCAAAAGCCGAAAATGGCACCTTATATTGGCGCGATGCAGGAGCGCATTGCCGAACTGCTCCAGGCAGACACAGACCAAGTAAATGTGAAAGCCACAACGACCGAAAAACTCGGGTTCCCGGGAAGAGGCGAAGGTATCGCATCGCAGGCAGCCGTTCTATTGGTAAAAAAACAAAGGTAAAACAGCATCGGAGGAAAAAGCAATGACAAATCATGTACGTGTTCGCTACGCGCCGAGCCCAACTGGCCATTTACATATCGGGAACGCGCGGACAGCGCTTTTTAACTATTTATATGCCCGCAATCTTGGCGGATCATTTATTATCCGGATTGAGGACACAGACCAAAAGCGGAATATTGAAGGCGGCGAACAAAGCCAGCTGGAATATTTAAAATGGCTTGGCGTCGACTGGGATGAAGGGCCGGATGTCGGCGGTGAATACGGACCGTACCGTCAATCAGAACGAAACGATTTATACAAACAGTACTATGAGCAGCTTTTAGCAGAAGGAAAAGCGTATAAATGCTACTGTACCGCTGAAGAGCTGGAAGCGGAGCGTACGGCGCAGCAGGAGCGCAACGAAATCGCCGGCTATTCGGGGAAATGCCGTCATCTGACTGACGAAGAAAGAGCTGCTTTAGAAGCGGAAGGCCGTCGTCCAAGCATTCGTTTTCTTGTTCCATCAGGCGAGACGATTACATTCAATGACATCGTAAAAGAAGAGGTATCTTTTGAGTCGGATGGCATCGGTGGTGACTTCGTTATCGTCAAGCAGGACGGAACGCCAACATACAACTTTGCGGTAGCGGTAGACGATCATTTAATGAAAATGACGCATGTTCTTCGTGGAGACGACCATATTTCCAATACACCGAAGCAGCTGCTTATTTACAAGGCGCTTGGCTTTGAACCGCCTGTATTCGGTCATATGACGTTGATCGTAAACGAAAGCCGTAAGAAGCTGAGCAAGCGCGACGAATCCATCATTCAGTTTATTGAGCAGTACAAAGAGCTTGGCTATCTGCCGGAAGCATTGCTCAATTTTATTACGCTTCTTGGCTGGTCACCGAAAGAAGAAGAGGAAATCTACACGAAAGAGCAGTTTATTGAGCAGTTTGATGCAGCCCGCCTGTCTAAATCACCAGCATTTTTCGATAAGCAAAAGCTTCTTTGGATGAACAACCAGTACATGAAGGAGCAGCCGGTGGATCGGGTCGTTGAACTTGCGCGGCCGCATCTTGTGAAAGCAGGCTTGATTGAAGAAACGCTTTCTCCTGAAAAAGAAGAATGGGTAACAAGCTTAATCGCGCTTTATCAGGAAAAAATGAGTTACGGTGCAGAAATTGTCGAATTATCGGGTCTATTCTTCAAAGAAGAGGTTTCTTACGAGGAAGAAGCGAAAGAAGTTCTTTCCGAAGAACAAGTTCCTGAAGTGCTTCGCGCGTTTGCTGAAAAAGCAGGAGCTCTTGAGCCGTTCCAGGCAGAAGGTGTGAAAAAAGCAATGAAGGAAGTACAAAAAGAAACAGGCCATAAAGGCAAAAAGCTGTTTATGCCAATTCGTGCAGCTGTAACTGGCCAGACACATGGACCAGACCTTCCGAAAGCGATCGAGCTGCTTGGCCGCGAAAAAGTCATCACACGTTTGAATACTGTTCTTGATTAAAAGGCGGACCTGTATATAATAGAGTATATATAAAGTAAAGCGTTGAAGAGGAAAAGTAAGCGGCAGATGCCTTTCAGAGAGAACCGCCATGGCTGCGAGCGGTTTAGGCCTCTCTGTCCGCAGAAGTGCCCCTCGGAGCCTGCGGCTGAACAAAAAGTAAGCGGCAGCGGGAAATCCCCGTTATCGATCTGGAGTTGGGAAAATGGCGAAGGGCCGTTTTTCAAACAGAGTGGAACCGCGTATACAAAACGTCTCTGTCTATCAGAGGCGTTTTTTTGTATGTCTGAAAAAGGATTTGGGAGGAGTGGAAACAATGCTGCGTGTATTAAAGCAGGACATCGACACGATTTTTGAGCAGGACCCGGCAGCAAGAAGTTACTTGGAAGTGATTTTAACGTATTCGGGGCTGCATGCCATTTGGGCGCATCGCCTGGCCCATGGGTTTTACAAACGGAAGTTTTATTTTATTGCCCGGGTTATTTCTCAAATCAGCCGCTTTTTCACGGGCATTGAAATTCATCCAGGTGCCCGGATTGGCCGCGGTCTTTTTATCGACCACGGTATGGGCGTTGTCATTGGGGAAACATGTGAAATTGGTGACAATGTTACGCTTTATCAAGGGGTAACACTCGGGGGAACTGGTAAAGAAAAAGGAAAGCGCCATCCCACTGTTCTTGACGGAGCATTGATTGCCACAGGAGCGAAGGTGCTCGGCTCGATTACTATTGGGGAATGCGCCCGGGTTGGCGCTGGCTCGGTTGTATTAAAAGATGTACCGGCCAATTCAACGGTTGTTGGGATTCCGGGCCGGGTTGTTATACAGAATGGCAAAAAAGTTCAGCCTTCTGTAAAGGATTTAAACCACAGCAATATGCCTGACCCGGTTGCCGACCGCTTAAAAAGCCTGGAAGCAGAAATTGCTTACTTGAAGGAAGAAATGAAGAGAGGGGATCACACGAATGTCCATTAAATTATATAATACGCTGACGCGCAAAAAAGAAGAATTTGTCCCGCTTGAAGAGGGGAAAGTAAAGATGTATGTATGCGGTCCAACCGTTTATAACTACATTCATATCGGAAATGCCCGTCCGGCTATTGTATTTGATACAGTGCGCCGCCATCTGCAATACCGCGGATACGAAGTAAAGTACGTATCAAACTTTACCGACGTGGATGACAAGCTGATCCGGGCAGCGAACGAGCTCGGAGAAGAGGTGCCGGTCATTGCCGAACGTTTTATTCAGGCATACTTTGAAGATACCCACGCACTGGGTTGCCAGACAGCCGACGTTCATCCGCGCGTAACAGAAAGCATTGAACTGATTATTGAATTTATTGCCGAGCTTGTAAACAAAGGATTTGCTTATGAATCCGGCGGAGACGTGTACTACCGGACCCGTAAATTTAACGGATACGGCAAATTGTCTCATCAATCCATTGATGAACTAAAAGTCGGTGCCCGTATTGGCGCAGGCGAGAAAAAAGACGACGCACTTGATTTTGTTTTATGGAAAGCAGCGAAAGAAGGAGAAATCTCCTGGAGCAGTCCATGGGGAGAAGGACGTCCCGGCTGGCATATTGAATGCTCGGCAATGGCCCGTAAGTATCTTGGTGATTCCATTGATATTCACGCAGGCGGCCAGGATTTAACATTCCCGCACCATGAAAATGAAATTGCCCAGTCGGAAGCATTAACAGGCAAGCCGTTTGCCCGTTATTGGCTGCATAACGGCTACATTAACATCGATAACGAAAAAATGTCCAAATCACTTGGCAACTTTGTACTCGTCCATGACATTATTAAAGAGGTGGACCCGCAGGTGCTTCGCTTCTTCATGCTGTCGGTTCATTACCGCAATCCGGTTAACTACAACAAAGAATTGCTCGACAGCTCTGCCGCTTCGCTTGACCGGTTGAAAACGGCTTATCAAAATGTAAAGCACCGGAAAGAATCCAGCACCAATTTAACGGACCATAACGATCAATGGATCGGAAAAGTGAATCGTCACCACGAGCGTTTCCTGCAGGAAATGGATGATGACTTTAACACAGCCAATGCCATTTCCGTACTGTTTGATGTATCAAAAGATGCGAATGTGTACTTACTTGAGGACCATACATCTACAGAAGTCATTGATGCATTTTTGTCGAAATTTGAAGATATGTTTTTCGTGCTCGGCCTGCAGCTGCAGCAGGAGGAACTATTGGATGAGGAAATTGAAGCATTGATCCAGGAGCGGAATGAAGCGCGCAAAAATCGGGATTTCGCCCGCGCAGACAGCATTCGCGATCAGCTCAAAGACATGAATATTATCTTGGAAGATACGGCTCAAGGAATCCGTTGGAGACGCGGATGATGAAAGGGCTCGCAGAACCGCTTAAAGATGCAAGACAGCTGAACGGGCTGGCGCTGGCTTATATGGGAGATGCTGTATACGAAGTGTATGTGCGCAAGTTTTTGCTGGAGTCCGGCCGGGTAAAGCCGAACGACCTGCACCGCGCTTCGACAAAATTCGTCTCTGCCAAGGCACAGGCTGCCCAGCTGCACCGGCTGTTTGAAGAACAGTTTTTAACCGAAGAAGAAGAAACGGTCGCCAAGCGCGGACGCAATGCAAAATCAGGGCATACTCCAAAAAACACAGATGTTCTGACCTATAATCACAGTACCGCTCTTGAAGCTGTCATCGGTTTTTTGTTTTTAACCGGCCAGCTTGAGCGAATGGAAGAGATTATCTATAACATCTTAGAGAACGGAGGGACGAACGGATGACACAGGAACAAGAATGGATCGGGGGACGAAACCCGGTCATGGAAGCACTGCGTGCCGGACGTGATATCAATAAGCTTTGGGTGCAGGAAGGGGCACAAAAAGGCTCGATTCAGCAAATTATCGCCAAAGCAAAAGAACTGAGCATTCCGGTTCAAATGGTGCCGAAGCGAAAAATTGAACAAGTGGTGCCGGAGAATCATCAGGGAGTCGCAGCGTCTGTCGCAGCGTACCAGTATGCAGAAATTGACGACTTATTTGCCAAAGCAGAAGAAAGCGGCGAACCGCCGTTTTTCCTCCTGCTTGATGAGCTCGAAGATCCGCATAATCTTGGCTCGATTATGCGGACGGCCGATGCAGTCGGCGCGCATGGAATTATTATTCCAAAGCGCCGGTCCGTGAGTTTAACCGCAACGGCTGCGAAAGCCTCCACAGGCGCCATCGAATACATTCCGGTAGCCCGCGTCACGAATCTTGCCCGCACAATGGATGAATTGAAAGAGCGGGGAATTTGGATTGCTGGAACAGATGCATCGGGTGCCGAAGATTACCGCCGATTTGATGGCACGATGCCTCTTTGCCTTGTGATTGGCAGTGAAGGCCGCGGTGTCAGCCGTCTTGTAAAAGAAAAATGTGATTTTCTCATTCAGCTGCCGATGGTCGGTCACGTCACTTCTCTTAATGCGTCGGTAGCGGCTGCCCTGCTCATGTACGAAGTATACCGGAAGCGTCATCCGCTGGGGAACTGACGATGGATATTCTCCTCGTCGATGGCTATAACATGATTGGCGCGTGGCCGGAGCTTCGCCGGTTGAAAAACGTAGATTTTGGCGGTGCCCGTGACCGCCTTGTCGAACTAATGGCGGAGTATCAGGGCGCCCACGGCTGCCGCGTGATTATTGTATTCGATGCGCACTTTGTCAAAGGAACGGAGAAAAAGTACCGCGATGCCAAGGTAGAAGTGATTTTTACGCGTGAAAATGAAACGGCGGATGAGCGAATTGAACGAATGGCCATTGAATTGACGAATGTGCGTGATCAAGTAACGGTCGCTACATCGGACTATACAGAGCAATGGGCTGTATTCGGCCAGGGAGCTCTCCGCATTTCCGCGCGGGAACTTTTAACAGAATTGTCAATTACACAAAAAGGAATTCGGAAAAACCTCGGGGAGATCAGTGAAATCAAGCCACACGCGAGAATTCCGCTCAGTAAAGAAACCGCTGAAACGTTTGAGAAGTGGCGCAGAGGAAAAAAATGAAGATTGACGCAGAAAAAAATGGTACTGTATACTAATCCTAGCGAAGATTGACAGGCGGAGGGAGATGTGTAAGCGTGAACCGTTTGATTAGTCCAGGAATGGATATGCTTAGTGATGAACAGCTTGTGGAACTTGTGCACCAAGGAAACAGCGAAGCCCTCGATTTTGTCATTCATAAATACCGAAATTTTGTCCGGGCCAAAGCCCGCTCTTATTTTTTAATCGGAGCTGACAAGGAAGATATTGTGCAGGAAGGCATGATTGGATTATACAAGGCGGTCCGCGACTACAAAGGGGACAAGCTTAGCACGTTTCGGGCTTTTGCGGAGCTGTGCATTACCCGCCAAATTATTACGGCCATTAAAACGGCAACCCGCCAGAAACACATCCCGCTTAATTCCTACGTATCGCTCGATAAGCCGATTTACGATGAAGAATCAGATCGGACGCTTATGGATGTGCTGACAGGAACGAAAGCGAGCGACCCACAGGAATTAATTATTAACCGCGAACAATTTTCAAGCATTGAAGGAAAAGTAAACGAGCTTTTAAGTGATTTAGAGCGTCGGGTACTGGCTCTTTACCTTGACGGCCGTTCGTACCAGGAAATCTCTGAGCAGCTTAACCGGCACGTAAAGTCAATTGATAACGCCCTGCAAAGGGTAAAACGAAAGCTGGAGCGGTATCTGGAATTCAAGGAAATTACGATTCAATGAAACTTGACGAAAGCCCGCTTTCAATGATACGTTTTAAGAATCGAAATGGTAAGGTGATAACATGGCAAAAAAAGTGCCTCTTGCGTGTTCAGTATGCGGATCACGTAATTACTCGACGACGGTGAATACAGCCAGCGGCGAGCGCCTTGAAATAAAAAAATTTTGCGGTGTCTGTAACCAGCATACTATGCATAAACAAACGAAATGACACCGGCGCTTCTTTTGGAGGTTTCAGCAAATGTCACGCATTACGCAGTTTTTCCGTAACGTGCGTTCTGAAATGGGCAAAGTCAGCTGGCCGAAACGAAAAGAGCTTACAACGTATACGATTACCGTTATTTCAACCGTAATCTTTCTTGCTCTTTTTTTCTCGGTCGTTGATTACGGCATTTCAGCGCTCGTGCGCTGGGTTTTGGCAATGTAAAAAGCTGTCTGGAAAATTACTTGAATACACAGTGTTTTTTCCGTGTTATAATGGATAATGATAATAAGACCAAAGGCCAAAAGCACAGCATTGTGCCCAAAAGCCTTGATGACCCGCATCATGCGGACCTGAAAAGCCCGTTTAACGGGTTTTTTCATTTGGCTCAAAAAATGTCTAGCTCCAGGCGCTGCCAGCTCGGAGACCCGCATGCTGCGGGTTGAAAAAGTGCTGCGGAATGATGCCGCACTTGCTGCTGGTGAATAGGCGTCTTGCGCTTTTCGTTTAAATGAAAAGGAGGGAAGGACACAAGTCCCTTTCTATGGAAAAAAATTGGTATGTTGTTCACACGTATTCAGGATATGAGAACAAAGTAAAAGCGAACTTAGAAAAACGCGTTGAGTCAATGGGAATGCAGGACAAAATTTTCCGTGTCATTGTACCGGAAGAAGAAGAGCGCGATGTAAAAAACGGCAAAGAAAAAGTAACAAAGCGGAAAGTGTTCCCTGGATACGTACTTGTTGAAATCGTGATGACTGACGATTCGTGGTATGTCGTCCGCAATACACCGGGTGTAACCGGATTCGTTGGATCTGCCGGCCATGGCTCTAAGCCAACGCCTTTGCTTCCGGATGAAGTAACATCTATTCTGAAGCAAATGGGAATGGATGAGCGCCGTCACGATGCCGACTATGAGCTTGGTGAAACCGTGATTGTGAAAGAAGGGCCGTTTGCGGAGTTTGAAGGCAGCGTTGAAGAAATTGACCAGGACAAAGGAAAGCTGAAAGTGCTTGTAAATATGTTCGGTCGTGAAACGCCTGTTGAGCTTGATTTTGATCAAGTGAATAAATTATCCTGAAAACGGGTTGAAATCTTGTTTGAAAAATGTTACTATTTTTTAGGTCAGTACGTGTCGTACTGAGTAAGACTCATTTTTATTAATCATCTTTATTCAAATAAAGATAGACAGAGTGGGAGGGGCAAAGCCCCATGTACCACATCACGGACTTAAGGAGGTGTGTCTCGTGGCTAAAAAAGTAATTAAAGTCGTAAAACTGCAAATTCCTGCAGGTAAAGCAAACCCTGCGCCGCCGGTTGGTCCGGCACTAGGTCAAGCTGGTGTTAACATCATGGGATTCTGTAAAGAATTCAATGCGCGTACAGCAGATCAAGCAGGATTGATTATCCCGGTTGAAATTTCGGTTTTTGAAGACCGTTCATTTACATTCATCACAAAAACTCCGCCTGCAGCCGTTCTTTTGAAAAAAGCAGCTGGCATCGAGTCAGGATCTGGAGAACCGAACCGCAACAAAGTTGCAACGGTTAAACGTGATAAAGTGCGTGAAATTGCTGAAACAAAAATGCCTGATCTAAACGCAGCTGATGTTGAAGCAGCTATGCGTATGGTTGAAGGTACTGCCCGCAGCATGGGTATTGTGATTGAAGACTAATCGGTTGTTCGTTTTTGGGAGGTTGCGAGTGAAGTAGCGATACTTCATCCGCAGCCTTTATTCGTGGGAGGTAAATTCCGCTAAAACCACATAAGGAGGAAACAAAACATGGCTAAACAAGGTAAAAAGTTTCAAGATGCGGCTAAGCTTGTTGACCGCACGAAACAATATTCAGTAGAAGAAGCAATTGAGCTTGTAAAGAAAACAACTACAGTTAAATTCGATGCAACAGTTGAGGCGGCATTCCGTCTTGGCGTTGACCCGAAAAAAGCAGACCAACAAATCCGCGGTGCGCTTGTTCTTCCAAACGGAACAGGTAAAACACAACGCGTTCTTGTATTCGCAAAAGGCGAAAAAGCAAAAGAAGCTGAAGCAGCTGGTGCAGACTACGTAGGCGACAGCGACTTCATCAACAAAATCCAACAAGGCTGGTTCGAATTTGACGTAATCGTAGCTACACCTGACATGATGGGTGAAGTTGGTAAACTAGGCCGCGTTCTTGGACCAAAAGGCTTGATGCCGAACCCGAAAACTGGCACAGTAACATTTGATGTAACAAAAGCGATCCAAGAAATCAAAGCTGGTAAAGTAGAATACCGTGTTGATAAAGCAGGTAACATCCACGTACCAGTTGGTAAAGTATCTTTCGAAAGCGAAAAGCTTGTTGAAAACTTTACAGCTATCTTTGATACAATGTTGAAAGTAAAGCCTTCGGCAGCTAAAGGCATTTACATGAAAAACATCGCTGTTACATCTACAATGGGCCCTGGTATCAAAGTAGATGCAGCATCTTTCACAGCAGTAAAAAACTAAGTTGACAACGTAAAAACTTTATGTTAAAGTAATATTCGTTGGGCTTACAGTTAGTAAGCAGCAACTTAATCACATATGCACATTTGTACCGTAGACAGCAGGGGCTTTCAAGCTTAATCATCCTGCCGAGGACTTGCGAAATAGATTGCGCGGCTTTGTCCGCTTTTCGTGCCTCCATGTCTTACGGGACATGGAGGCTTTTTACGTTTCCTAAACGGTATAAAATGAGTGAACGTTTTTCGTTCAAACAAATTTTACAGGAGGTGTAGCAGATGAGCAGCGTTATCGAGAAAAAACAAGAACTTGTTGGCCAAATCGCTGACAAACTAAAAAACAGCCCATCGACAGTCATCGTTGACTACCGCGGTCTTTCCGTGGCACAAGTAACGGAACTTCGTAAGCAGCTTCGTGAAGCAGGCGTTGAGTTCAAAGTATACAAAAATACAATGACTCGCCGCGCAGCTGAACAAGCAGGCATCGAAGGACTTGGAGAGTTCCTTACAGGTCCAAACGCAATCGCGTTCGGTGCTGAGGATGTTGTGGCTCCAGCGAAGATCTTGAACGAATTCGCGAAGAAAAACGACGCCCTTGAAATCAAAGCGGGTGTTCTTGAAGGGAACTTCGTATCTGTTGAGGAAGTTAAAGCACTTGCAGAACTTCCATCACGCGAAGGACTTCTTTCTATGGTACTCAGCGTTCTTCAAGCGCCAATCCGCAACTTCGCTCTTGCAGCGAAAGCAGTGGCCGACCAAAAAGAAGAGCAAGGCGCATAATTGTAAGAAAAGCCGCTTAGCGGTTTAACGAATAAAAAAACATTTTTAAAACACACTAAGGAGGAAATACAAAATGTCTAAAGAGCAAATCATTGAAGCAATCAAAGAAATGTCCGTTCTTGAATTGAACGACCTTGTAAAAGCAATCGAAGAAGAATTCGGCGTAACAGCAGCTGCACCAGTTGCAGTAGCAGGTGCTGCAGGCGGCGACGCAGCAGCAGAAAAAACAGAATTCGACCTTATCCTTAACGGTGCAGGCGACCAAAAAATCAAAGTTATCAAAGTAGTTCGCGAAATCACAGGTCTTGGCTTGAAAGAAGCGAAAGAGCTAGTTGATAACACTCCTAAAGCACTTAAAGAAGGTATCGCGAAAGAAGAAGCTGAAGAGCTTAAAGCGAAACTTGAAGAAGTTGGCGCTTCTGTAGAAGTGAAGTAATTCTTTGATACAATGACACAAAAGTCCGCTGGTTTTACAGCGGACTTTTGTTTGTTGAAAGGGGAAATGATCGTGGCAGATCATTATTTTTCCAATAAACCAAACAGTGAGCACCGTCTGCAGCAGTTTGATTTTGTACTGCGGGACCGGACTTATAGATTCGAAACCGATGCAGGTGTTTTTTCAAAATCGGAAGTAGATTTTGGTTCAAGATTGTTAATTGAAACATTCGAATGGCCTGAAGCAGAGGGTCCCATCTTAGATGCAGGCTGCGGTTATGGGCCGATCGGCCTTTCAATCGCATCCGAGCAGCCAAACCGGACGATTCATATGATTGATGTAAACGAACGGGCTCTTGATCTCGCACGCAAAAATGCAAAGCGAAACGGAGTAGAGAACGTTCAAATTTATAAAAGTGACCGTCTTCAAAATGTGTCGGAAGAAGGATTTGCCGCTGTGCTGACGAATCCGCCTATTCGTGCAGGAAAAGAAGTGGTATTTGATATTATTCAAACAGGATTTGCGAAGCTCAGAGAGGGCGGCGAACTGTGGGTAGTCATTCAAAAGAAGCAGGGAGCACCGTCTGTAATGAAAGAAATGGAGCGTCTGGCTGGCTCATGTGATATAGCAGCGAAGTCTAAGGGCTATTTTATTTTACGAGCGAAAAAATAATTGACCCTAAAAAAACCGTATGCTATTATTGTAAAATGCCAATATAATATTTGTGCCCGTTTGTCAATGAGAATATTTTTTTGTTAAAATGGGAACAATGACAACAAAATAGGGCCAATTGTGATAAAAATGAGGTTTTCTTTGACAAAACCTTTTTCTTTTTGTCTTGTTGAGTATGAAAATACTCTGCTTGAAGATAAAGTATAGGCAATAATAACGCTTGATTTGAGGGGTGAATCAGTTGACAGGTCAACTAGTTCAGTATGGACGACACCGCCAGCGCAGAAGCTATGCGCGCATTAGTGAAGTATTAGATTTACCGAATTTGATTGAAATTCAAACAGCCTCCTATCAATGGTTTCTTGATGAGGGTCTGCGTGAAATGTTCCAGGACATTTCTCCGATTGAAGATTTCACAGGTAATCTGGCACTGGAATTTATTGATTACAGCCTGGCAGAGCCAAAGTATCCCGTGGATGAGTCGAAAGAGCGTGATGTTACGTATTCTGCGCCGCTCCGCGTGAAAGTCCGTCTTTTAAATAAAGAAACGGGCGAAGTGAAAGATCAAGAAGTTTTCATGGGCGATTTCCCGCTTATGACCGAAACAGGAACATTTATTATTAATGGTGCAGAGCGCGTTATCGTTTCTCAGCTTGTTCGTTCTCCAAGCGTATACTACAACGGTAAACTGGATAAAAATGGTAAGCGTGGATTTACTGCGACCGTTATTCCAAACCGTGGCGCATGGCTTGAGTATGAAACAGATGCTAAAGACATTGTGTATGTTCGGATCGACCGGACACGTAAATTGCCGATTACGGTATTACTACGTGCATTAGGGTTTGGCACTGATCAAGAAATCATCGACTTGCTTGGTGATAACGAATACTTGCGCAACACACTCGAAAAAGACAACACTGAAACAACGGAAAAAGCGTTGATTGAAATTTATGAGCGCCTTCGCCCGGGTGAGCCGCCAACAGTTGAAAATGCGAAAAGCCTTTTGGTTTCCCGCTTCTTTGATCCGAAACGGTATGACCTTGCAAGCGTTGGTCGTTATAAAATGAATAAAAAGCTTCACACGAAAAACCGTTTGTTTGGACAGCGTCTGGCAGAGACACTTGCCGATCCGGAAACAGGTGAAATTATCGCAGAAGCAGGCACTGTACTAGACCGCCGCACGCTCGATAAAATCATTCCGCATCTTGAAAACGGCGTAGCCTTTAAAACATACCGTCAAAGCGGCGGCGTAGTTGAAGAGGATATGACTGTTCAGACTATTAAAGTATATGCACCAAACAGCGAAGAAGAGCAGGTTATCAACATTATCGGAAACGGCTTCCCGGAAATGAATGTGAAGAATATCACGCCGGCAGACATCATTGCGTCAATCGGTTATTTCTTCAACCTTCTTTACGGAGTAGGCGACACAGATGATATTGACCACCTCGGTAACCGCCGTCTGCGTTCAGTAGGCGAGCTTCTGCAAAACCAATTCCGTATCGGTTTATCCCGTATGGAGCGTGTGGTTCGTGAGCGTATGTCAATTCAAGACACACAAACGATTACACCGCAGCAGTTGATTAACATCCGCCCAGTGATTGCGTCTATTAAAGAGTTCTTTGGAAGCTCCCAGCTTTCACAGTTCATGGACCAGACGAACCCGCTTGGCGAATTAACGCATAAACGCCGTTTATCTGCACTCGGACCAGGTGGTTTGACGCGTGAGCGTGCCGGCTTTGAAGTCCGTGACGTTCATTACTCTCACTATGGCCGTATGTGTCCGATTGAAACACCTGAGGGTCCAAACATCGGGCTGATCAACTCATTGTCTTCTTTCGCAAAAGTAAACCGCTTTGGCTTCATTGAAACACCGTACCGTCGTGTTGATCCAGACACAGGTCGTGTAACACAGCGTATTGATTACTTGACTGCGGACGAAGAAGACAACTATGTAGTAGCCCAGGCAAATGTTCCATTAAATGAAGATGGATCATTTGCGGAAGAAGAAGTCGTTGCTCGTTTCCGCGGTGAAAATACCGTCGTTAAACGTGAGCGCGTGGACTACATGGACGTATCGCCGAAACAGGTTGTTTCTGCTGCGACAGCATGTATCCCGTTCTTAGAAAACGATGACTCCAACCGTGCCCTTATGGGAGCGAACATGCAGCGTCAGGCTGTACCATTGATGCAGCCGGAAGCACCGATCGTCGGAACAGGTATGGAATACGTATCTGCAAAAGACTCCGGAGCTGCTGTTATTTGTAAGCATGAAGGAATCGTTGAGCGTGTAGAAGCACGTCAAATTCTTGTCCGCCGCATTCAGGAAGTAGATGGACAGGAAATCAAAGGCGATCTTGATAAATACAAACTGCAAAAATTCATTCGTTCCAACCAAGGAACATGCTACAACCAGCGTCCAATTGTTGCAGTCGGCAACCGTGTGAAAAAAGGTGAGATTTTAGCGGATGGTCCATCAATGGAACTCGGCGAACTTGCCCTTGGCCGCAACGTTCTTGTCGCGTTCATGACATGGGACGGCTATAACTATGAAGATGCGATTATTATGAGCGAGCGTCTTGTGAAGGATGACGTCTATACATCGATCCATATCGAAGAATACGAGTCAGAATCACGTGACACGAAGCTTGGGCCTGAAGAAATTACGCGCGATATTCCAAATGTCGGTGAAGATGCGCTTCGCAACCTTGATGATCGTGGAATTATCCGTGTTGGTGCAGAAGTAAAAGACGGTGATTTGCTTGTTGGGAAAGTCACGCCTAAAGGTGTAACAGAACTGACAGCAGAAGAACGCCTTCTTCATGCAATCTTCGGTGAAAAAGCACGTGAAGTTCGTGATACGTCGCTTCGTGTTCCTCACGGCGGAAGCGGAATTGTCCTCGATGTAAAAGTCTTTAACCGTGAAGACGGCGATGAGCTGCCACCAGGTGTAAACCAGCTGGTACGTGTGTACATCGTTCAAAAACGGAAGATTTCTGAAGGGGATAAAATGGCCGGCCGTCACGGTAACAAAGGGGTAATCTCCCGTATCTTACCGGAAGAAGACATGCCGTTCCTGCCGGATGGCACACCGGTTGATATCATGCTTAACCCGCTCGGCGTACCTTCCCGTATGAACATCGGTCAGGTGCTTGAGCTTCACTTAGGTATGGCTGCCCGCTACCTCGGCATTCATGTTGCGTCACCAGTATTTGATGGTGCAACCGAGGACGATGTGTGGGAAACAATCGAAGAAGCCGGCATGAGCCGTGATGCGAAAACGGTCTTGTACGATGGCCGCAGTGGTGAGCCATTTGACAACCGTGTATCTGTTGGAATCATGTATATGATCAAGCTTGCGCACATGGTTGACGATAAGCTCCATGCGCGTTCTACTGGACCATACTCACTTGTTACACAGCAGCCGCTTGGCGGTAAAGCCCAGTTCGGCGGACAGCGTTTCGGTGAGATGGAGGTTTGGGCGCTTGAAGCATATGGTGCCGCTTATACACTTCAAGAGATCTTAACAGTTAAGTCCGATGACATCGTTGGCCGTGTGAAAACATACGAAGCGATTGTGAAAGGCGAAAATGTTCCAGAACCAGGTGTTCCTGAATCATTCAAAGTATTGATCAAAGAACTTCAAAGTCTTGGTCTTGACGTGAAAATCATGTCAGGAGACGATCAAGAAATTGAAATGCGCGATCTTGAGGATGAGGATGATGTGCAGCAGGCCGATACGTTAAATATTGCTCCTGAAGCCGCTGGAATCGAGCCAATCGGATCAACAGACTGACCCATATAAATAGCAGTTCGTCCAAAAAGCGCTCCGAGCGCTTTTTGGGCGCTTTCAAGGAAATCGGTAAAAAGAAAAGGGAGGTAGGCCCCTTGCTGGATGTCAATAATTTTGAGTACATGAAAATCGGTCTCGCTTCACCGGATAAGATCCGTTCATGGTCTTATGGAGAAGTTAAAAAACCTGAAACTATTAACTACCGTACGCTGAAGCCAGAAAAAGACGGCTTATTCTGTGAACGGATTTTTGGTCCTACGAAAGACTGGGAATGTCATTGCGGCAAATACAAGCGTGTTCGTTATAAAGGCGTTGTGTGTGACCGTTGTGGCGTTGAAGTAACAAAAGCGAAAGTGCGCCGTGAGCGTATGGGGCACATTGAGCTGGCTGCTCCTGTTTCGCATATTTGGTATTTCAAAGGAATTCCAAGCCGTATGGGTCTTGTTCTGGACATGTCTCCACGTGCATTGGAAGAAGTCATTTACTTCGCATCTTACGTAGTAACAGAATCAGGGGATACAGCGCTTGAGAAAAAGCAGCTTCTTTCCGAAAAAGAGTTCCGTACTTACCGCGACAAATACGGCAGTAAGTTCCAGGCGTCTATGGGTGCAGAAGCGATCAAAAAGCTTCTGCAAGACATTGACCTTGATAAAGAAACAGAACAGTTAAAAGAAGAATTGAAATCAGCGCAAGGCCAGCGCCGTACACGTGCGATCAAGCGCCTTGAAGTGATTGAAGCATTCCGTCATTCTGGCAACCGTCCAGACTGGATGATTCTAGATGTGCTGCCGGTTATCCCGCCAGAACTTCGTCCAATGGTACAGTTGGATGGCGGCCGCTTTGCGACGTCTGATTTGAATGACTTGTACCGCCGTGTAATTAACCGGAACAACCGTCTTAAACGCTTGCTAGACCTTGGTGCGCCAAGCATCATTGTTCAAAACGAAAAGCGGATGCTTCAAGAAGCAGTAGACGCGTTGATCGACAATGGACGCCGTGGACGTCCTGTTACAGGACCGGGTAACCGTCCATTAAAATCTCTTTCACATATGCTGAAAGGGAAACAGGGCCGTTTCCGTCAAAACTTGCTTGGTAAGCGGGTTGACTACTCTGGTCGTTCTGTAATCGTCGTTGGTCCGAACTTGAAAATGTATCAATGCGGCCTTCCAAAAGAAATGGCGCTTGAACTTTTCAAACCGTTCGTTATGAAAGAACTTGTTGAGCGTGGACTTGCGCACAACATTAAAAGTGCAAAACGTAAAATTGAACGCGTTCAGTCTGATGTGTGGGATGTGCTTGAAGAAGTAATCCGTGAGCATCCGGTTCTCCTAAACCGCGCACCGACGCTTCACCGTCTTGGTATCCAGGCATTTGAACCAACATTGGTAGAAGGTCGTGCGATTCGCCTTCACCCGCTCGTATGTACAGCATACAACGCGGACTTTGATGGTGACCAAATGGCTGTTCACGTGCCGCTTTCAGCAGAAGCACAAGCGGAAGCGCGTATGCTGATGCTTGCTGCACAGAACATTTTGAATCCGAAAGACGGAAAACCAGTTGTTACGCCTTCACAGGATATGGTACTCGGTAACTACTACTTAACGCTTGAGCGTGAAGGAGCAGTAGGAGAAGGGGCCGTCTTTAAAGATACAAACGAAGCA
This sequence comes from Domibacillus sp. 8LH, assembly GCF_038806185.1. Classification (NCBI taxonomy): domain Bacteria; kingdom Bacillati; phylum Bacillota; class Bacilli; order Caryophanales; family Bacillaceae; genus Domibacillus; species Domibacillus sp. 8LH. The sequence continues at coordinate 24,806 of NZ_JAVJNG010000025.1, forward strand.
ATTTTGGCTTATCAAAATGGATATGTTCACCTGCACACACGTGTTGCGGTGGCAGCTTCATCTCTTGAAAACCAGACCTTCACAGAAGAACAAAACAAAAAGCTTCTTGTTACAACGGTTGGTAAATTGATCTTTAATGAAATTTTACCGGATACATTCCCGTACATTAACGAACCAACAAGCAGCAACCTTGAAGTAAAAACACCGGAGAAATATTTCTTAGATGCGGGCGCAAATGTGCCTGAACACATTGCCAAGCAGGAAATTGTTGCTCCGTTTAAAAAGAAAATTCTTGGTAACATCATTGCTGAAGTATTCAAACGCTTCAAGATTACTGAAACATCTAAAATGCTTGACCGCATGAAAGACCTCGGCTTTAGACACTCGACAAAAGCGGGTATCACAGTAGGGGTAGCGGATATCGTTGTATTGGGTGAAAAAGAGGGAATTCTAAAAGAAGCACAGGCAAAAGTGGACAACGTTATGAAGCAGTTCCGCCGCGGTTTAATTACCGAAGAAGAGCGCTATGACCGCGTTATTTCTGTCTGGAGCGCAGCGAAAGATGTTATCCAGGGCAAATTGATGGAATCCCTTGATAAACGCAACCCGATCTTCATGATGAGTGATTCCGGAGCCCGTGGTAACGCGTCCAACTTTACACAGCTTGCTGGTATGCGCGGACTCATGGCCAACCCGGCCGGCCGGATTATCGAACTTCCGATCAAATCTTCGTTCCGTGAAGGTCTGACGGTACTCGAGTACTTTATCTCGACACACGGTGCGCGTAAAGGTCTTGCCGATACCGCCCTGAAAACAGCCGATTCAGGTTACTTAACACGTCGTCTCGTTGACGTAGCGCAGGACGTTATCGTTCGTGAGGATGACTGTGGGACAGATCGCGGCCTGGAAATCAGCTCGATCAAAGACGGCACGGAAATTATCGAGGCACTTGAAGAGCGTCTTATTGGCCGTTATTCACGTAAAGCAATCAAGCATCCGGAAACGGGTGAAGTGCTTGTCCGTGAAAACGAACAAATTGATGAAGACTTGGCGAAAGTGGTCGTGGAAGCAGGCGTGGAAACCGTATGGATCCGCTCAGCATTCACTTGCAACACACGTCATGGCGTATGTAAAAAATGCTACGGACGCAACTTGGCGACCGGCCAGGAAGTGGAAGTTGGCGAAGCAGTCGGTATTATTGCTGCCCAGTCAATCGGGGAGCCGGGAACACAGCTTACAATGCGTACGTTCCACACAGGCGGCGTAGCCGGAGACGATATTACGCAGGGTCTTCCGCGTATCCAGGAGATTTTCGAAGCGCGTAACCCGAAAGGTCAGGCGATCATTTCGGAAATCAACGGAACCATTACGTCTATTACAGAAGGCCGTGACCGTCAGCAGGAGATCACTATTGCAGGCGACGTGGAAACACGCACCTATAACGCTCCATATACAGCACGCTTAAAAGTAGCCGTAAACGATACGATCGAACGCGGCCAAGTATTAACAGAAGGGTCTATCGATCCGAAAGAATACTTGAAAATCAAAGATGTCACATCTGTTCAGGAATACTTACTGCGTGAAGTGCAGAAGGTATATCGTATGCAGGGGGTTGAAATCGGCGATAAACACGTTGAAGTAATGGTTCGCCAAATGCTTCGTAAAGTACGTGTGCTTGAAGCGGGAGATACAGATGTTCTTCCAGGCAGTCTGCTTGAAATTCATCAGTTCCGTGATGCCAATGAAAAAGTTCTTCTTGAAGGCGGAATTCCGGCAACAGGCCGTCCGATCCTTCTGGGAATTACAAAAGCATCCCTCGAAACGGATTCCTTCTTGTCTGCTGCATCCTTCCAGGAGACAACTCGTGTCCTGACCGATGCTGCGATCAAAGGAAAGCGCGACGAATTGCTTGGTTTGAAAGAGAACGTTATTATCGGAAAACTCGTTCCAGCGGGTACTGGTATGCAGCGTTACCGTCAATCCGAAGCAAATCTAAGAGAAGAAGAATCAGTTACAGTCGAATAATTTTTTATCGGCGCCTGGATTATACCGGCGCCGATAAAATTTTTAAAAAGAATAGTTGACACTAGAAAATGAAAATGATACTATGATCAAGGTGTTCCTGTACGACCTTACTTTATGTATGGAGATAGGACCAAAACAATCATTGCCACTATTCGCAAAGAACGTTTTTGCAGGTTTGCTGCAAGAACTTTGTTTTTGCCCAAAAATGAGCCACCTGGTTGTGTTGGCTTAGAAAAAAAGGAAGGGAGGATCTTTACATGCCTACTATTAATCAGTTAGTACGTAAGCCTCGTAAATCAAAGATCACTAAATCGAAGTCTCCGGCGCTTAATAAAGGATTCAACAGCTTTAAGAAATCCCAAACAGATGTACTTTCTCCGCAAAAACGCGGTGTTTGCACACGTGTGGGAACAATGACGCCGAAAAAACCGAACTCAGCGCTTCGTAAATATGCGCGTGTGCGTTTGAGTAACGGTATTGAAGTAACAGCTTATATCCCTGGTATCGGCCATAACCTTCAAGAGCACAGTGTCGTTTTGATCCGCGGCGGACGTGTAAAAGACTTACCGGGGGTACGTTACCACATCGTTCGTGGAGCGCTTGATACTGCCGGCGTTGAAACTCGTCGTCAAGGCCGTTCAAAATACGGTACAAAACGTCCTAAAGCACCAAAAGCATAATTTTAAAAAATATAACTTGAATTTCCGAAAGGAGGAAAACACATGCCACGTAAAGGTCCTGTAGCAAAAAGAGACGTATTGCCTGATCCGCTTTACAACTCAAAATTAGTTACTCGTCTTATTAACAAAATGATGGTTGACGGGAAGCGTGGAAAATCCCAAGCCATCCTTTACGCAGCTTTTGATACAATCCGTGAACGCACGGGAAATGATCCAATGGAAGTATTCGACCAGGCGATGAAAAACATCATGCCGGTACTAGAGGTTAAAGCACGCCGTGTCGGCGGTGCGAACTACCAGGTACCTATTGAAGTTCGTCCTGAGCGCCGCACAACACTAGGTCTTCGCTGGTTGGTAAACTATGCGCGCCTACGCGGTGAAAAAACAATGGAAGAGCGCCTTGCAGCTGAAATTCTTGATGCGGCAAACAACAGCGGTGCTTCTGTTAAGAAACGCGAAGATACACACAAAATGGCGGAAGCGAACAAAGCATTCGCTCACTACCGCTGGTAATTTTTAAAACAAAACTTAAACCTACCCTAATTCAGGAAGGAGAAAGATAATAGATGGCAAGAGAGTTCTCCTTAAAAAACACTCGTAACATCGGAATTATGGCTCACATCGATGCTGGTAAAACAACAACGACTGAGCGTATCCTTTATTACACTGGCCGTATCCATAAAATTGGTGAAACGCACGAAGGTGCTTCACAAATGGACTGGATGGAGCAAGAGCAGGAGCGCGGGATTACAATCACGTCTGCTGCAACAACTGCTCAATGGAAAGGTCACCGTGTTAACATCATCGATACACCAGGGCACGTAGACTTCACAGTAGAAGTTGAACGTTCTCTTCGTGTACTTGATGGTGCGGTAACTGTACTTGATGCACAATCAGGTGTAGAACCACAAACGGAAACAGTATGGCGTCAAGCGACAACATACGGCGTTCCACGTGTTGTATTCGTCAACAAAATGGACAAATTGGGTGCTGACTTCCTTTACTCTGTTGGCACAATCCATGACCGTCTAATGGCGAATGCTCACCCAATTCAATTGCCAATCGGTGCGGAAGACGAGTTCTCAGGCATCATTGATCTTATTGAAATGAAAGCAACAATGTATGGCAATGACCTCGGTACTGAAATTGAGGTTGTTGACATTCCTGCAGATTACCAGGATCAAGCTGATGAATACCGTGAAAAGCTAATTGAAGCGGTAGCAGAGCTTGACGAGGAATTAATGGAGAAATACCTTGGCGGCGAAGAGTTGACGAATGAAGAAATCAAAGCTGCGATTCGTAAAGGTGTTATCAACGTAGAATTCTTCCCAGTAATGGTTGGTTCTGCATTTAAAAACAAAGGTGTTCAGCTTATGCTTGACGCTGTGATCGACTATCTTCCAGCACCGGTTGATGTACCAGCAATCAAAGGTACGCTTCCAGACAGCGAAGAAGAAGTGGAACGTGAATCTAGCGATGAAGCGCCGTTCTCGGCTCTTGCATTTAAAGTTATGACGGATCCATACGTTGGTAAATTGACGTTCTTCCGCGTATACTCAGGTGTTCTTTCATCTGGTTCATACGTTCAGAACTCAACAAAAGGCAAGCGTGAGCGTGTAGGTCGTATCCTTCAAATGCACGCAAACTCTCGTGAAGAGATTTCACAAGTGTACGCAGGTGATATCGCTGCTGCTGTTGGATTGAAAGATACAACAACAGGCGACACGCTTTGCGATGAGAAAAACCTTGTTATTCTTGAGTCTATGGTGTTCCCTGAACCTGTTATCCACTTGTCAGTTGAGCCTAAAACAAAAGCTGACCAAGATAAGATGACAACAGCACTTCAAAAACTTCAAGAAGAAGATCCAACATTCCATGCACGTACTGACCAGGAAACTGGTGAAGTTGTTATCTCGGGTATGGGTGAGCTTCACCTTGACATCCTTGTTGACCGTATGCGTCGCGAGTTCAAAGTAGAAGCAAACGTTGGTGCACCACAGGTAGCATACCGTGAAACTTTCCGTGCTAGTGCACAGGTTGAAGGTAAATTTGCCCGTCAATCTGGTGGACGCGGTCAGTTCGGTCACGTTTGGATCGAGTTCTCTCCTAACGAAGAAGGAAAAGGCTTCGAATTCGAAAACGGTATCGTTGGTGGTTCCGTACCACGTGAATACATTCCTGCTGTACAAGCTGGTCTAGAAGACGCTATGCAAAATGGTGTTCTTGCCGGTTACCCGTTGATCGATGTTAAAGCCCGCCTATTTGACGGTTCTTATCATGATGTCGATTCATCTGAGATGGCATTTAAAATCGCTGCTTCAATGGCGCTTAAAAATGCTGTATCAAAATGTAACCCGGTACTTCTTGAGCCGCTTATGAAAGTGGAAGTTGTTATTCCAGACGAATATCTTGGCGATATCATGGGTGATGTTACATCACGCCGTGGACGTGTAGAAGGTATGGAAGCACGCGGTAACGCGCAAGTTGTTAAAGCGTTCGTTCCACTTTCTGAGATGTTTGGTTACGCAACGACTCTTCGTTCTAACACGCAAGGTCGCGGTAACTACTCTATGCACTTCGATCATTATGAAGAAGTACCAAAGAGTGTTATGGAAACAATCATCAAAAAAAATAAAGGCGAATAATTGATTTATACTTCCTAATCAAGTATAAATACTATTGTAAGCTTTCTCTTCTTTCGGAAAATGAATGTTTTCCGAAAGAAGACCAATATAAACTACTACTAATTTCTATATTTTGAAGGAGGACTTCCTAATGGGAAAAGCAAAATTCGACCGTTCAAAACCACACGTTAACATTGGTACAATTGGCCACGTTGACCATGGTAAAACAACTCTAACAGCTGCAATCACAACTGTTCTTGCAAAATCAGGTGGCGCAGAAGCACGTGCGTATGACCAAATCGATGGTGCTCCAGAAGAGCGCGAGCGCGGTATCACAATCTCAACTGCACACGTTGAGTATGAAACTGAAACTCGTCACTATGCACACGTTGATTGCCCTGGACACGCTGACTATGTTAAAAACATGATCACTGGTGCAGCACAAATGGACGGTGGTATCCTAGTGGTATCTGCTTCTGACGGTCCAATGCCGCAAACTCGTGAGCACATCCTTCTTTCTCGTCAAGTAGGTGTACCTTACCTAGTTGTATTCATGAACAAATGTGACATGGTAGATGACGAAGAGCTTCTTGAGCTAGTTGAAATGGAAGTTCGCGACCTTCTTTCTGAGTACGATTTCCCAGGCGATGACATTCCTGTTATCAAAGGTTCTGCTCTTAAAGCACTTGAAGGCGACGCTGCATGGGAAGAAAAAATCCATGAGCTTATGGCTGCAGTAGATGAGTACATCCCAACTCCAACACGTGACACTGACAAACCATTCATGATGCCTGTTGAGGATGTTTTCTCAATCACTGGCCGTGGTACAGTAGCAACTGGACGCGTTGAGCGTGGACAAATCAAAGTCGGTGACGTAATCGAAATCATCGGTTTGACTGAAGAGCCAAAATCAACAACTGTAACAGGTGTTGAAATGTTCCGTAAGCTTCTTGATTATGCTGAAGCTGGCGACAACATCGGTGCACTTCTTCGTGGTGTAGCTCGTGAAGAAATCCAACGTGGTCAAGTACTTGCAAAGCCAGGTACAATCACACCGCATACAACTTTCAAAGCGGAAGTTTATGTTCTTTCTAAAGAAGAGGGTGGACGTCACACTCCATTCTTCACAAACTATCGTCCACAGTTCTACTTCCGTACAACTGATGTAACTGGTATCTGCAACCTTCCTGAAGGCGTAGAAATGGTTATGCCTGGTGACAACGTAGAAATGTCAGTAGAATTGATTGCTCCAATCGCGATTGAAGAAGGTACTAAATTCTCAATCCGTGAAGGTGGCCGTACAGTAGGCGCTGGCGTTGTAGCAACAATCCAAAAATAATCATATTTTCACCGAAAACAGTCCGGTTTCGGCCGGGCTGTTTTTGTTTGTAATTTTTTTTGTTTCTACTATTGCAATCAGTAGAAAATGGATGTATAATAATCAATGTTGGTTTTTGACAGCGTTGATGCGGAAGGTTGCTGACACACCCGGCCGCTTTGCCATGGCGGTGATGTCAGGGAAAAATTTTCGCGGAGTATGTCTATTAGCTAAATAGGCGATAAAGGAGGGAAAATAATGGCAAAACAAAAAATTCGTATTCGTTTGAAAGCATATGATCATCGTATTCTTGATCAATCGGCAGAGAAAATCGTTGAGACAGCTAAACGTTCTGGTGCAAGTGTATCCGGTCCGATTCCGCTTCCAACTGAGAAATCTATCTACACGATTCTTCGTGCGGTGCATAAGTACAAAGATTCTCGTGAGCAGTTCGAAATGCGTACTCATAAACGTTTAATCGATATCGTGAACCCAACTCCAAAAACAGTTGATTCATTGATGCGTTTAGACTTGCCGTCAGGCGTTGACATTGAAATCAAACTTTAATAAATAAATTAATGAAAAATCAGGAGGTGTGACTCATGACCAAAGGAATCTTAGGAAGAAAAATCGGTATGACGCAAGTGTTTGCTGAAAACGGTGAACTGATCCCAGTAACTGTAATCGAAGCAGCGCCAAACGTTGTACTTCAAAAGAAAACAGTCGAAAGCGACGGCTACTCTAGCGTTCAATTAGGTTTTGAAGACAAGCGCGAAAAGCTTGCTAACAAACCAGCTCTTGGACACGTGAAGAAAGCAGGCGAAGGCATCGCACCTAAGCGCTTCATTCGTGAGTTCCGTAACATCGACAGCGATCTTGAAATTGGTCAAGAAGTCAAAGTTGATACTTTTGCAGAAGGCGACATCGTCGACGTAACAGGGATTTCAAAAGGGAAAGGCTTCCAGGGCGCTATTAAACGCCATGGACAAAGCCGCGGACCTATGTCCCACGGTTCACGCTACCACCGTCGTCCAGGTTCAATGGGACCTGTAGCGCCAAACCGCGTATTTAAAAACAAACTTCTCCCTGGCCGTATGGGTGGAGAGCAAGTAACAGTACAAAACCTACAAATCGTAAAAGTGGATGCTGAACGCAACGTGCTTCTTATTAAAGGAAACGTTCCGGGATCCAAAAAAGCCTTGATCCAAGTTAAAACTGCGGTTAAAGCAAACTAATCAACTTTTACAGGAAAGGAGGAAACAGAAATGGCTAAAGTTAAAGTATTAAACCAAACAGGTTCTGAAGTCGGCGATATCGAACTAAATGACGCTGTATTCGGAATCGAACCTAATGAACACGTCGTATTTGAAGCGGTGGTTATGCAGCGCGCATCTTTGCGTCAAGGAAACCACAAAGTTAAAAATCGTTCAGAAGTTCGCGGCGGCGGTCGTAAGCCTTGGAAACAAAAAGGAACTGGACGTGCGCGTCAAGGTTCTATCCGTTCTCCACAGTGGCGCGGCGGTGGTGTGGTATTCGGACCAACTCCTCGCAGCTACAGCTATAAATTGCCTAAAAAGGTACGTCGTCTAGCATTGAAATCTGCTTTGTCATCAAAAGTACAAGAGCAAAACATTCTAGTGTTAGAAGCATTGTCATTCGACGCGCCAAAAACAAAAGAATTCACTGCAGTATTAAAAAACTTGTCTGTTGACTCAAAAGCATTGATCGTGACAGATACAGTAAATGAATTCGTTGCATTGTCAGCACGCAACATCCCTGGTGTAACAGTGGTTGAAGCATCTGGCATCAACATCCTTGACCTGCTTGGCCATGATAAACTTATCATGACAAAAGCAGCGGTTGAAAAAGTAGAGGAGGTGCTTGCATAATGGATGCACGCGATGTGATTAAGCGCCCCGTTATTACTGAACAATCTATGGCTGTAATGGCTGATAAAAAATACACTTTTGAAGTGGACGTACGCGCGAACAAAACGCAAGTGAAGACTGCTGTTGAAGAAATCTTCGGCGTAAAAGTGAAAAACGTTAACGTCATGAACTACAAAGGTAAATTCAAGCGTATGGGACGCCATGCTGGCTACACAAACAAACGCCGCAAAGCAATCGTAACATTAACGCAAGATAGCAAAGAAATCGAACTTTTCGAAGCTTAATAAACGCATAAAATAGAAGAGGAGGGACACGAAATGGCGATTAAAAAGTACAAACCGACCACAAACGGTCGTCGTAACATGACGTCTTTAGACTATGCCGAAATTACAACAAGCACACCAGAGAAATCACTGCTTGAGCCGTTGAAAAAGAAAGGCGGCCGTAATAACCAAGGTAAAATCACTGTTCGTCATAGAGGCGGCGGGCATAAGCGTCAATACCGTATTATCGATTTCAAACGTGATAAAGATGGCATTCCAGGACGCGTTGCTACGATTGAATACGATCCAAACCGTTCGGCTAACATCGCACTCGTGAACTACGCTGACGGAGAAAAACGCTACATTCTAGCTCCAAAAAACATCCAAGTTGGAACGGAAATCATGGCCGGTCCGGAAGCAGATATTAAAGTAGGGAATGCTCTTCCACTTATTAATATCCCGGTTGGTACAGTTATCCACAACATTGAATTGAAACCAGGCAAAGGCGGACAGTTGGTTCGTTCAGCAGGAACTTCAGCTCAAGTACTTGGTAAAGAAGGCAAATATGTACTCGTACGCTTGAATTCAGGCGAAGTGCGCATGATTCTTGCAACATGCCGCGCAACAATCGGTCAAGTTGGCAACGAGCAGCATGAACTTGTAAACGTTGGTAAAGCAGGACGTTCACGCTGGTTGGGCAAACGCCCTACTGTACGTGGTTCTGTAATGAACCCTAATGACCATCCACACGGTGGTGGTGAAGGACGCGCGCCAATCGGCCGTAAAGGTCCTGTTACACCTTGGGGCAAACCAGCTCTTGGTTACAAAACGCGTAAAAAGGTTAACAAATCAGATAAATTTATCGTTCGTCGTCGCAAAAAATAACGTAATTGTCCTACGGTTCCAAACGCGAACCGTAGATCAATCACGAAGGGAGGTACACAAATGGGCCGCAGCTTGAAAAAAGGACCTTTTGTTGATGATCATTTATTCAAGAAAGTTGAAGCACTGAACGAAACGGAGAAAAAGCAAGTAATTAAAACTTGGTCTCGTCGTTCTACAATTTTCCCGCAATTCATCGGGCACACAATCGCAGTGTACGATGGTCGCAAACACGTACCTGTATATGTAACTGAAGATATGGTTGGACACAAACTTGGTGAATTCGCGCCAACGCGTACGTACAAAGGACACGTTGCTGACGATAAGAAAACAAGACGTTAATTGAGAGGAGGATATTCCAATGGAAGCTAAAGCTGTCTTAAGAACAGTCCGCATTGCTCCTCGTAAAGCACGTCTAGTAATTGACTTGATTCGAGGCAAGCAAGTTGGAGAAGCGGTGGCGATCTTGAAGCATACGCCAAAAACGTCATCTCCTGTAATTGAAAAACTTTTAAACTCTGCAATCGCTAATGCAGAACACAACTATGATCTTGATGTGAACAAACTTGTTGTTACTCAAGCATACGTAAACGAAGGACCAACATTGAAACGTTTCCGTCCACGTGCAATGGGACGTGCAAGCGCAATTAACAAACGCACAAGCCACATTACAATCGTTGTGGCAGAAAAAAAGGAGGGATAATTCGTGGGTCAAAAAGTACATCCTCATGGACTACGGGTCGGGATCATTCGCGACTGGGATTCTAAATGGTACGCTGAAAAAGACTATGCTAATCTTCTTCACGAAGATTTGAAAGTGCGCGCATACATCGAAGAACGTCTTAAAGATGCTTCTCTATCCCGTGTTGAAATCGAACGTGCTGCAAACCGTGTGAACATCACTGTTCATACTGCGAAACCTGGTATGGTTATCGGTAAGGGCGGTTCTGAAGTAGAAGCACTTCGTAAAGCTTTGAACGAACTAACAGGCAAACGTGTTCACATTAACATTGTTGAAGTGAAACGCGCTGATCTTGATGCGAAACTAGTAGCGGAAAACATCGCTCGCCAGCTTGAAAACCGTGTATCATTCCGCCGTGCTCAAAAGCAGGCTATCCAACGGACAATCCGTTCAGGTGCAAAAGGAATCAAAACACAAGTTTCAGGACGTCTTGGCGGAGCAGATATTGCCCGTGCTGAACATTACAGTGAAGGAACAGTTCCACTTCATACTCTTCGTGCTGACATCGACTATGCACATGTTGAAGCAGACACAACTTACGGCAAACTTGGCGTAAAAGTATGGATCTACCGTGGAGAGGTTCTTCCTGCGAAGAAGAAAACTCAGGAAGGAGGCAAATAATATGTTGTTGCCAAAACGCGTTAAATATCGTCGTGTACACCGCGGCAAAATGCGTGGTCAAGCAAAAGGCGGAACAGAAGTAGCATTTGGTGAATACGGTCTTCAAGCAACAGAAGCTTCTTGGATTACAAACCGCCAAATCGAATCTGCTCGTATTGCGATGACTCGTTACATGAAACGTGGCGGTAAAGTTTGGATCAAAATTTTCCCTCACAAACCATATACGAAAAAACCTCTTGAAGTACGGATGGGTTCCGGTAAAGGTGCTCCTGAAGGCTGGGTAGCGGTTGTAAAACCAGGCAAGATCATGTTTGAAATTGCCGGCGTTTCTGAGGAAGTAGCACGTGAAGCACTTCGCTTGGCAGCACACAAGCTTCCAGTGAAATGCAAAATCGTAAAACGCGAAGAAATTGGTGGTGAATCAAATGAAAGCTAATGAAATCCGTGAACTTACCACTGCTGAAATTGAACAACAAGTAAAGTCGCTCAAAGAAGAACTTTTCAACCTTCGCTTTCAATTGGCGACGGGACAGCTTGAGAATACTGCCCGTATTCGTGAAGTACGTAAAGCAATCGCCCGCATGAAAACCGTGATTCGTCAACGGGAAATTGATAATCGATAATTGAAAGGAGGTTTGCACGATGAGCGAACGCAATCAGCGCAAAGTTTATACAGGCCGTGTTGTTTCTGATAAAATGGACAAAACAGTAACGGTTCTTGTTGAAACATACAAAACACACAAACTTTACGGAAAGCGTGTAAAGTACTCGAAGAAATTCAAGGCTCATGATGAGAACAACGAAGCAAAAATCGGTGACGTAGTACGCATCATGGAAACTCGCCCGCTTTCTGCAACAAAACGTTTCCGCCTTCTTGAAGTAGTGGAAAAAGCAGTCATCATCTAATTAATTGTTCGGATAGATGTTAAAGTCCGAAAGGAGGTAACCTAAATGATCCAGCAAGAATCACGTTTAAAAGTAGCTGACAACTCTGGTGCGCGTGAAGTATTAACGATTAAAGTCCTCGGTGGTTCAGGCCGCAAAACAGCTAACGTCGGTGATGTAATCGTATGTACAGTAAAACAAGCAACACCAGGTGGCGTTGTCAAAAAAGGTGAAGTGGTAAAAGCGGTTATCGTTCGTACGAAACGCGGCGTTCGCCGTAATGACGGTTCATACATCCGCTTCGACGAAAACGCGTGCGTTATCATTCGTGACGACAAGAGCCCACGTGGCACACGTATTTTCGGCCCGGTTGCCCGCGAACTTCGCGACAGCAATTTCATGAAGATTGTTTCCCTAGCTCCGGAAGTAATCTAATTGAACGAATAAATAAAAGGCCCATCAAGGAGGTGCGCAACATGCACGTGAAAAAAGGCGATAAAGTCATGGTCATCACAGGTAAAGACAAAGGCAAAACAGGCGTTGTTCTTGCAGCTTTCCCTAAAAAAGACCGTGTACTTGTTGAAGGAATCAACATCGTGAAAAAACACGCGAAACCTTCACAATTAAATCCGCAGGGCGGCATCCTAAGCCAGGAAGCAGCTATTCACGTATCCAACGTTATGCTGTTGGATCCGAAAACAAACGAACCTACTCGTGTAGGTTACAAAGAAGTGGACGGCAAGAAAGTCCGCGTAGCAAAAAAATCCGGTGAAACTCTAGATAAATAAAAAGTTCAAGAAGGGAGGTATTCTAAGTGAACCGCCTTAAAGAAAAATACCTTAAAGAAATTACTCCTGCTCTTATGAGCAAGTTCGAGTACAGCTCTGTAATGCAGGTGCCTAAAATTGAAAAAATCGTTGTAAACATGGGTGTTGGTGAAGCAGTTCAAAACGCTAAAGTACTTGATACAGCTGTTGAAGAATTGAATCAAATCACTGGCCAAAAGCCAATGGTCACTCGTGCGAAAAACTCAATCGCGGGATTCCGTCTTCGTGAAGGTATGCCAATCGGTGCGAAAGTAACTCTTCGCGGCGAGCGCATGTACGAATTCCTTGATAAACTTGTTTCTGTATCACTTCCGCGTGTACGTGACTTCCGTGGCGTTTCTAAAAAAGCGTTCGACGGTCGCGGTAACTACACACTTGGTGTAAAAGAACAGTTGATCTTCCCTGAGATTGATTACGATAAAGTATCAAAAGTACGCGGCATGGACATTGTTATCGTCACTACTGCCAACACGGACGAAGAAGCTCGTGAATTGTTAACACAAATTGGAATGCCGTTCCAAAAGTAATCGCTATATAAGGGAGGCGAAAACGTGGCTAAAAAATCAATGATTGCGAAACAAAAGCGCACACAAAAGTTTAAAGTACAAGAGTACACACGCTGCGAACGCTGCGGACGTCCACACTCTGTATACCGCAAATTTAAACTTTGCCGTATTTGTTTCCGTGAACTAGCTTATAAAGGTCAAATTCCTGGCGTTAAAAAAGCCAGCTGGTAATACACTGATTCCGGAAGGAGGTAAATATAAATGGTTATGACTGATCCGATTGCTGACTTGCTGACTCGCATCCGTAATGCGAACATGGTTCGTCACGAAAAACTGGAAGTACCTGCTTCCAAAATTAAACGCGAAATCGCTGAAATCTTGAAACGTGAAGGATTCGTCCGTGACGTTGAGTTCATCGAAGACGACAAACAAGGTGTTATCCGCATTTTCTTGAAATACAGTGGCAACGAGCGTGTAATCACAGGCTTGAAGCGTATTTCTAAACCAGGTCTTCGCGTTTACGCGAAAGCTGATGAGGTACCTCGTGTACTTAACGGTCTTGGTATTGCAATTCTTTCTACATCTACTGGTGTAGTTACTGATAAAGAAGCCCGCGCTAAACAAGTAGGCGGCGAAGTACTCGCGTACGTTTGGTAATAATCTTTTAAAGAATGGAGGTGCGACTATGTCACGCGTAGGTAAAAAAGTAATCGAGCTTCCAGAAGGCGTAACGATTACAAACAACAACAATGAAGTGACTGTCAAAGGTCCTAAAGGAGAATTGACTCGTCAGTTCAACAAAGATTTGACAATTGAAGTAGACGGCAGCAACGTAACAGTTGTTCGTCCTTCAGATTCAAAAGAACACCGTACAATCCATGGAACAACTCGTGCACTTCTTGCCAATATGGTAGAAGGCGTATCAAAAGGGTTCGAACGCAACCTTGAGTTGGTTGGTGTCGGTTACCGTGCTCAAAAACAAGGAACGAAACTTGTACTAAGCGTTGGTTACTCTCACCCAGTAGAATTCGAAGCTGAACAAGGCATCGATATCGACGTTCCTGCAAATACAAAAATCAGCATCAAAGGGATTGACAAAGAGCGCGTTGGTGCAATTGCTGCTAACATCCGCCAAGTTCGTCCTCCTGAGCCGTACAAAGGCAAAGGTATCCGTTACGAAGGTGAACAGGTTCGCCGCAAAGAAGGTAAAACAGGTAAATAATGCCGCATAGGCATCAGAAAGGAGTGACCTCGGGATGATCACAAAAGCTGATAAGAATAAAACGCGTAAAAGACGCCATGCCCGTGTACGTGCGAAAATCGCTGGTACAGCCGCGCGTCCTCGCTTGAACGTATTCCGTTCAAACAAGCACCTTTACGCTCAATTGATTGATGATGCAAATGGTGTTACACTTGCAAGTGCTTCAACTATTGAAAAAGATTTCGGTCTTGAATCAACAGGCAACCTTGAAGCTGCTGCGAAAGTTGGCGAATTGCTTGCTAACCGCGCAACTGAAAAAGGTGTCGCTGCTGTTGTATTCGACCGTGGGGGCTACCTTTATCATGGCCGCGTGAAAGCTTTGGCTGACGCTGCTCGTGAAAACGGCCTACAATTCTAATAAAAGGAGGGACACATTTAATGCGTCGCATTGATCCAAACAAACTTGAACTTGAAGAACGCGTAGTAACGGTCAACCGTGTTGCGAAAGTAGTAAAAGGTGGACGTCGTTTCCGCTTTACTGCACTGGTTGTCGTTGGCGATAAAAATGGTAATGTCGGTTTTGGAACTGGTAAAGCTCAAGAAGTTCCAGACGCGATCCGTAAAGCAATTGAAGATGCGAAGAAAAACCTTGTATACGTACCGATGGTTGGCACAACTTTGCCACACCAAGTTATCGGTCAATTCGGTGCGGGTGAAGTTCTTTTGAAACCTGCTTCTGAAGGTACTGGAGTTATCGCTGGTGGACCTGTCCGTGCGGTACTTGAACTTGCTGGTGTTGGTGATATCCTCTCCAAATCACTTGGTTCAAACACGCCAATCAACATGGTTCGCGCTACAATTGCAGGCCTTAAAGACCTGAAAACAGCTGAAGAAGTTGCAAAACTTCGCGGCAAATCTGTAGAAGAACTGTTAGGATAAGGAGGGAATCATAATGGCTGAAAAACTACAAATTACCCTCACTCGCAGTCTGATCGGACGTACACAAGATCAGCGCGATACTGTTAAGGCACTTGGTCTTCGCAAAATGCACCAAACGGTTGAGCAAAACGACAACCCGGCAATTCGCGGTATGATCAACAAAGTGTCTCATCTTGTGACTGTTACAGAAAAATAATTTGATTTTATAGAACAAGGAGGTGCAAGAGCATGAAACTTCATGAATTGAAACCAGCTGCAGGTTCTCGTAAAGAACGTAACCGTGTAGGTCGCGGTACAGGTTCTGGTAACGGTAAAACGGCAGGTAAAGGTCATAAAGGTCAAAACGCACGTTCAGGCGGTGGTGTCCGTCTTGGATTTGAAGGTGGACAAACTCCTTTATTCCGTCGTCTTCCAAAACGCGGCTTTACTAATGTAAACCGTAAAGACTATGCAGTTGTGAACATCGATACATTGAATCGTTTCGAAGAAGGAACAGAGGTTACACCTGAACTTCTTATCGAAAGCGGCGTCGTAAAAAGCGAAAAAGCAGGAATTAAAATTCTTGCAAACGGCAACGTAGAGAAAAAGCTTACAGTTAAAGCTCACAAATTCTCTGCTGCTGCTAAAGAAGCAATTGAAGCGGCTGGCGGTAAGATTGAGGTGATCTAATGTTTCGCACAATCTCCAATTTTATGCGTGTGGGTGATATAAGAAACAAAATTATATTCACCCTCCTTATGTTAATCGTGTTCCGGATCGGTACATTTATTCCTGTTCCTTATGTTAATGCGGATGTTCTCCGCATGCAGGAGCAGGCGGGACTGATTGGATTCCTTAATACGTTTGGCGGAGGAGCGCTTCAAAACTTCTCGATTCTCGCAATGGGGATTATGCCATACATTACAGCATCTATCATTGTGCAGTTGTTACAAATGGATGTTGTGCCTAAATTCACTGAATGGTCGAAGCAGGGTGACGTTGGACGGCGCAAACTAACTCAGTTTACCCGCTACTTCACAATTGTGCTCGGCCTCATTCAAGGTTTTGGGATGTCATACGGATTTAACCGTCTGTATGGAGGATTACTTGTCGAAAACAGCAGCGTTGGCGGCTATTTGCTCATTGCATTGGTGCTGACAGCGGGTACTGCTTTCCTTATGTGGCTTGGTGAACAAATCACAGCAAAAGGAGTCGGCAACGGAATCTCGGTTATCATTTTCGCCGGAATTGTGGCGGCCATTCCTGGAGCAGTCAACCAAATTTACGCACAGCAAATTGAAGGAGCGGGCGATCAGCTCTTCCTGCGTATTGTTGTACTTCTTTTGATCCTGCTTGCAGTATTGGCGATTATTGTAGGGGTTATCTATTTCCAGCAGGCGCTGCGAAAAATCCCGATTCAATATGCGAAACGTGTTGGAGCAGGTGGCGGCATGACGCCGGTTGGCGGCCAGTCGACACATCTTCCACTTAAAGTAAACGCGGCGGGTGTTATCCCGGTTATCTTTGCGATTTCATTCTTAATCACACCGCAAACAATTGGTTCGTTTTTTGGTTCAAACGATGTGACGACCACGATCCAAAACATCTTTGACTATACGAAACCGATCGGTATGACGATTTATGTAGCATTGATTGTGGCGTTTGCGTATTTCTATGCTTTCATTCAAGTAAACCCTGAACAAGTTGCTGACAACTTGAAAAAACAGGGTGGATATATTCCGGGCATTCGCCCTGGGAAGAACACACAGGATTATTTGACAAATGTGCTTTACCGTCTGACTTTTGTCGGTGCAATTTTCCTTTCAGCCGTTGCTGTGCTGCCTGTTTTCTTCATTAAATTCGCGGGTCTTCCACCAGCGGCGCAAATCGGCGGTACTAGTCTTTTGATCGTCGTCGGTGTGGCACTTGAAACAATGAAGCAGCTTGAAGCACAACTTGTAAAGCGCCATTACAAGGGCTTTATGAAGTAAGCACGGTGAAGAGTGTGTGATTCACTTCACCTCGATCAGACTGAGGGGGTATATCGATGAATCTCGTGTTGATGGGATTGCCTGGTGCCGGTAAAGGAACTCAGGCAGAGAAAATTGTTGAAAAGTACGGTGTACCGCACATTTCAACAGGGGACATGTTCCGTGCTGCAATGAAGGATGAAACGGAACTAGGCTTGAAAGCAAAATCATTTATGGATAAAGGCGAACTCGTTCCGGATGAGGTAACGATCGGTATTGTTAACGAGCGCTTGGCAAAAGCGGACTGCGAAAAAGGCTTTCTATTAGATGGCTTTCCTCGTACAGTAGCGCAGGCAGAAGCACTTGAAGATATTTTATTCGGCTTAAACCGTAAAATTGATTACGTCATCAACGTTGAAGTAGATCAAGATATTTTGATGGCACGCTTAACAGGCCGACGCATTTGCAAAGCTTGCGGTGCGACGTATCATTTGGAATTCAACCCGCCAGCAAAGGAAGATACATGCGACCGCTGCGGTGGGGAATTGTATCAGCGTGCTGATGACAATGCAGAAACGGTTCAGAACCGCCTTGACGTAAACGTAAAGCAAACAGCACCATTGCTTGCTTTCTACAGCGAAAAAGGCTATTTAAAGAACATTAACGGCCAGCAGGATATCAATGTAGTTTTCGAAAACATTGACGAACTCCTAAAAGGTCTTCGTAACTAATGATCATTTGTAAAACCCCTCGTGAACTGGAGATTATGAAAGAAGCGGGGCGTATTGTCGCGCTTACACATCAGGAACTGCAAAACCATATCTCTCCCGGGATAAGCACGATGGAGCTGGATGCTGTTGCAGAAAAATTCATTCGAAGCATGAATGCAGCACCTTCTTTTAAAGGGTATAATGGTTTTTCGGGCAGCATTTGCGCTTCAGTGAATGAAGAGCTTGTGCACGGAATTCCAGGCAGCCGTATATTACAAGAAGGCGACATTATCAGCATTGATATTGGTGCTTATTATAAGGGGTATCATGGCGACTCGGCCTGGACATATGCTGTTGGCCGGATTGCACCTGAGACGGAGAAGCTTCTCGACGTAACAGAGGAATCGCTTTACATCGGACTCAATGAAGCGAAACCGGGTGAACGTCTTTCAAACATCTCCCATGCGATTCAAACGTATGTGGAATCGAATGGCTTTTCAATCGTTCGTGAGTATGTTGGGCACGGTGTCGGGCAGAACCTTCATGAGGCTCCGCAAATTCCCCATTATGGTCCGCCAGGGAGGGGACCGGTACTAAAACCTGGTATGGTGCTTGCGATCGAACCGATGGTCAATGCCGGTCATCGTTACGTAAAAACACTTGAGGATAATTGGACTGTCGTTACACAGGATGGAAAAATGTGTGCTCATTTTGAACATACAATTGCGATTACCGAAACAGGCTTTGAGATTTTAACGAAAGCTTGAGGCAGGCTGCCAATCGGATGAAAAGTGAAGGGAGAGGAAGCAAGTGGCGAAAGACGACGTAATTGAAATTGAAGGTACAGTCACTGAAACTTTGCCAAATGCCATGTTTAAGGTAGAATTGGAAAATGGGCATACTATTTTAGCGCACGTTTCAGGCAAAATCCGTATGCATTTTATCCGTATCTTGCCTGGTGATAAAGTAACAGTAGAACTTTCACCGTATGACTTAACACGCGGACGGATCACGTACCGTTACAAATAACATATATGGCGCTCCGGACTATGAAGGAGGTTGGAGAAATGAAAGTAAGACCATCAGTTAAGCCAATCTGTGAGAAATGTAAAGTTATTCGCAGACGCGGCAAAGTTATGGTTATTTGTGAAAACCCTAAGCATAAACAAAAACAAGGCTAATATTAAAGGGAGGTGCACATTTTATGGCACGTGTAGCAGGTGTTGATATTCCACGCGACAAGCGTGTAGTTATCTCATTAACTTATATTTTCGGTATTGGCAGACCAACTGCTGAGCAAATTCTTGAAGAAGCAGGTGTTTCTCAAGAAACTCGCGTACGCGACTTAACGGAAGATGAACTAAACAAAATCCGTGACATCGTTGACCGCTTAAAAGTAGAGGGTGACCTTCGTCGTGAAGTATCTCTTAACATTAAACGTTTGATGGAAATCGGTTCATTCCGTGGTATCCGTCATCGTCGTGGTCTTCCAGTTCGTGGACAGAACACAAAAAACAACGCGCGTACTCGCAAAGGCCCGCGTAAAACTGTAGCTAACAAGAAAAAATAATCGGTAAAGGAGGCAGAATTAGAACATGGCTCGTAAACAACAAACTCGTAAGCGTCGTGTGAAAAAGAATATCGAATCCGGTATTGCTCACATCCGCTCAACGTTCAACAATACAATCGTCACTATTACAGACGTTCACGGTAACGCTCTATCTTGGTCAAGTGCAGGTGCCCTTGGTTTCAGAGGATCACGTAAATCCACTCCGTTTGCTGCTCAAATGGCTGCTGAAACAGCTGCAAAAGCATCAATCGAACATGGTATGAAAACTCTTGAAGTAACAGTAAAAGGTCCAGGTTCAGGCCGTGAAGCAGCTATTCGTGCGCTTCAAGCAGCAGGTCTAGAAGTTACAGCAATCAAAGACGTAACTCCAGTACCTCACAATGGCTGCCGTCCTCCAAAACGTCGTCGTGTTTAATCTTCCTGCATAAAGGAGAACTATTCCGGTTATAATGGAAAATTGACTGTTTTGATTCAGGAATTGACCAATTACTTTGTACAATCGGGAATGGTAAACATGGGAATTTCGGGTTACCGGAATTTCGACGTATTCGAGGAGGGAAAATGGAATGATCGAAATTGAAAAGCCAAAAATTGAAACGGTTGAGATCAGCGATGATGCTACGTTTGGAAAGTTCGTCGTGGAACCACTTGAACGCGGATATGGTACTACTCTAGGGAACTCCTTGCGTCGTATTTTATTATCTTCACTTCCGGGTGCCGCAGTGACGTCCATTCAGATTGATGGCGTACTGCACGAATTCTCAACAATTGAAGGCGTCGTAGAAGATGTTACGTCGATCATTTTGAACATTAAAAAACTTGCGCTTAAAATTTACTCAGATGAGGAAAAAACGCTTGAAATCGATGTTCAAGGTCCAGGAACCGTAACGGCTGCCGACATTACTCACGACAGCGATGTGGAAATTTTAAATCCGGATCTGCATATTGCGACATTAGGTGAAAACGCTAATTTCCGTATGCGCTTGACGGCACAACGCGGCAGAGGGTACAACCGGGCTGATCACAACAAAAAAGAAGATCATCCAATCGGCGTCATTGCGATCGACTCCATCTACACACCTGTATCACGTGTAAACTTCCAAGTGGAAAACACACGGGTTGGGCAGCTTTCAAACTTTGATAAATTGTCACTGGACGTTTGGACAGATGGCAGCATCGGACCGAAGGAAGCTATTTCCTTAGGGGCGAAAATCTTAAACGAACATCTTAACATTTTCGTAGGATTAACAGACGAAGCACAGCATGCGGAAATCATGGTAGAAAAAGAAGAAGACCAGAAAGAAAAAGTACTTGAGATGACGATCGAAGAACTTGATCTGTCTGTTCGTTCTTACAACTGCCTGAAACGCGCTGGTATTAATACTGTTCAAGAACTTGCGAACAAGAGTGAAGACGATATGATGAAAGTCCGTAACCTTGGCCGTAAATCACTTGAAGAAGTAAAAGCGAAGCTGGACGAGCTTGGACTCGGCTTACGAAAAGAAGATTGATTAAATAAACGACATCAATAAAGGAGGGTATCTTCATGGCTTACAGAAAGCTAGGACGTACAAGCGCTCAGCGCAAAGCGATGCTTCGTGATTTGACAACTGATCTTATCATCAGCGAACGCATTGAAACGACTGAAGCACGTGCAAAAGAATTGCGCTCAGTTGTAGAAAAAATGATTACACTCGGTAAACGTGGTGACTTGCATGCCCGCCGTCAGGCTGCAGCATTCCTTCGTCACGAAGTCGCTTCTACGAAAGAAGTAGAGAAAAACGGCAAAACGAAAGAACAGCCAGTTTACGCACTTCAAAAATTGTTTGATGATGTGGCACCACGCTACAATGAGCGTCAAGGTGGCTACACTCGCATTATGAAAGTTGGTCCACGCCGCGGCGATGGCGCACCAATGGTGATTATCGAGCTAGTATAAGCTCCTTAAGACCGCGAAATGGGCAGAACAAAACGAACGTTGCTTTGTTTTGCCCTTTTTTTATACTTTAAGAAAGTGCTGGTTTTTGGAAAGTCCAGTTTCAATTGCCAACGGAGGCCTGCAGTATGCAGAGGACACAAGCATGGCGGACCACGAAACCGCATTCTTTGCTTCTGTTCTGCTCTCCGCAGTCACCTCCTGCACTTTCGAATGAACAAGCTTAGAGCGTTACGATGGGCGTACCTTCTTACGCTTCACGTGCGTCCCGTCTAGCTCATGCACCCCCTGCCACGCTGCTGCAGCAGCAAGAAGAGATTGATTCTTCGGCTCGGGGTGCGGGCTTTTTTTATTTTTGCCGAAATAAGGAGGTGCCAGCATGAAGGAATCCATTATCTCGATTGACGGTGTGTCATTTCAATATCCGGATCAAGCTGCTTTTGCTCTTCAGCATGTGTCTTTTCATGTGCAGCGCGGTGAATGGCTGGCGATTGTTGGTCATAATGGTTCAGGGAAATCTACGCTTGCTAAAATGCTGAACGGTCTTCACTATCCGCAGGAAGGAACGGTCACGATCAGCGGACTGGCTCTTTCAGAAGAAAATGTGTGGGCGATTCGGAAAAAGCTCGGAATGGTTTTTCAAAATCCAGACAACCAGTTTGTCGGTACCACTGTGCAGGATGATGTGGCTTTTGGGTTAGAAAATAACGGTGTCGAACAAAAGGAAATGAAAGAACGTGTACAGGAAGCGCTCCAAAAAGTCGGCATGACCGCTTTTCTGAATCAAGAGCCACACCATCTTTCAGGCGGTCAAAAACAGCGGGTAGCCATTGCCAGCGTGATTGCGCTGCGGCCGGACATTATCCTGCTTGATGAAGCCACCTCGATGCTTGACCCGGCCGGACGTGATGAAGTGATGAATACGATTCGTGATCTTAAAGAGAAAGAAGGATTAACGGTTATCTCTATTACACATGATTTGGAAGAAGCTGCGAAAGCGGACCGGGTCATTGTGTTGAATGAAGGCAGTATATATGCAGAAGGGTCTCCGCAGGCTATTTTCCAACTGGATCAGGAATTGCTTACATTAGGTCTTGATGTTCCATTTTCAGTCCGGATGAGCCAGCTGCTGGCGGATAAAGGAATCACCCTGTCGGAGCGCCATTTTACGGAAGAAGAGCTGGTGAGAGACGTATGGACATTAAATTTCACGGAGTAGAATACCGTTATGCAGCCGGAACGCCGTTTGAGCGGCTCGCGATTACAGATGTCACCTTTCATATTCCTTCCGGTGAATACGTAGCAGTAATCGGCCATACCGGCTCCGGGAAATCGACGGTTCTGCAGCATTTAAATGTGCTGCTGCAGCCGCTGCGAGGCAAAATTGAGGTCGGCAGCCGGACGATTGCCGCCGGCCGGAAAGAAAAGAAGTTAAAAGACGTCCGCCGCCGCGTCGGTATTGTGTTTCAGTTTCCGGAACATCAGCTGTTTGAAGAAACGGTAGAAAAGGATATTTGCTTTGGGCCGATGAATTTCGGTGTATCTGAGGAGGAAGCCAAAAAACGGGCTCGTGAAGCCATCCATCTTGTGGGACTTCCTTCATCCGTGCTGGAGCGCTCTCCTTTTGATCTGTCAGGCGGGCAAATGCGCCGGGTAGCCATTGCCGGCGTGCTGGCGATGGAGCCGGATGTGCTCGTATTAGATGAGCCGACAGCAGGGCTGGACCCGCGCGGGCGTCGTGAGATCATGGAGCTGTTTCATTCGTTAAAAAAAGAAAACAGCCTGACCTGTGTGCTCGTGACGCACAGCATGGAAGATGCGGCTCGTTATGCAGACCGGCTCATTGTCATGCATAAAGGCCGTGTTGCGAAAACGGGCACGCCGCGGGAGCTTTTCCAGAATCGGGACAGCTTAACTGCTCTTGGGCTTGATGTGCCGGAGACGGTTCGGCTGCAGTATATGTTTGAAGAAAAGCTTGGACAGCCGCTTCCTCATCTTTGCTTAACACCTGAAGAACTCGCACAGGAAATAGCCCGTCTTCGAGGTGAGCGCCCATGATGGAAAAAATGATTTTAGGACGTTACCTGCCGGGCGATTCAGTTGTACACCGGATGGACCCCCGGGCCAAGCTTTTATTTATTTTTGGCTTTGTCATGATCGTGTTTCTGGCCAATAACGTGCTTACCTATGCTTTGCTGAGCTTGTTTACGCTTGTTGTTATCCTGCTGTCAAACGTACGTATTGCTTTTTTAATAGCTGGATTAAAACCGGTTATTTTTCTTATCCTCTTTACCTTTTTGATACATGTATTTTTTACAAAAGAGGGAGAGGTTTTGGCTCAGCTGGGGTTCATGAGCATCTATAAAGGCGGGATTATCAAAGGTGCTTTTATTTCTCTGCGCTTTCTCCTCTTGATCTTTGTTACGTCACTCTTAACACTGACAACACCGCCTATTTCCGTAACAGATGGAATTGAATCACTTTTTGGCCCGTTAAAACGAGTGAAAGTGCCGGTTCATGAGCTGGCACTGATGATCTCGATTTCTCTGCGCTTTATCCCGACGCTGCTGGATGAAACGGACAAAATTATGAAAGCCCAGATGGCCCGCGGTGCTGATTTTACAAGCGGGTCTGTTTCAAGCCGGGTTAAGGCCGTGATTCCGCTTTTGATTCCCCTGTTTGTCAGTGCCTTTAAGCGGGCGGAGGAGCTGGCAGTAGCCATGGAAGCGCGGGGCTACCGCGGAGGCGAAGGACGCACCAAATACCGTGTACTCGCGTGGCATCTGCGGGATACAGCTGCGCTGCTTGTTCTAGCAGCGCTGGCAGCTGCCTTAATCGGGCTGAGAAGCTGATGGAGGAATGAGCGTGAAACGAATTAAATGTGAGTTAATGTATGATGGCTCTCGCTTTTCCGGCTACCAGTCACAGCCAAAGGACCGGACTGTACAGCAGGAAGTGGAGCGCGCACTTTGGAAAATTCATAAAAAGACCCCGATTAAAACGCATGCATCGGGCCGGACGGATGCAGGTGTACATGCAATGGGGCAGATCATTCATTTTGACACACCCATTGAGATGCCGGCAGAGCGCTGGGCCCGTGCTTTAAACGGGGTGCTGCCGGATGATATATCCGTTAAGCGGACCGAGGAAGTCCCGGAGACCTTTCATGCCCGTTACTCGGTTGCAGGGAAGGAATACCGTTACCGTATTTACCGGACACCATACCGTGATCCGTTTCGAACGGTGCATGCCTATCATTATCCGTATCCGCTGGACGTTGAACGAATGGAGCGAGCGGCTGCCCATCTGCTGGGAGAGCATGATTTTACTTCTTTTTGCTCGACGAAAACGGATAAAGAAAATAAAGTGCGGACTGTCACAGATATTTCATTTTTGGAGCAGGGTGACGATCTGGAAATCCGCTTTGCCGGTACCGGTTTTTTATATAACATGGTCCGGATCATGACAGGGACCCTTATAAAGGTCGGAAATGGGCGTCTGGAGCCTGATGAGGTGGCTCATATTCTAGCAGCAAGAGACCGCAATCGTGCCGCTCAGACGGCTCCTGCGGAAGGATTATATCTATGGTCCGTTCATTATGACGAAAACATCTGATGGCTTTTAAAGGGGCGGAAAAAAGCCGTATTTTAAATTCTTTTCGTGACAACTTCACCAAGTGTTGCATTTTATCTTGACAATGAATAACAAGCGGTATATTATAGCATATGGTATGTTATTTGACCCCACGATAAGCCCCGGAAACTTATTCGTGATATAAATACATGGAACCGTAAAATACAAACAAATCAGGAGGGTAAACAATGCGTACGACTTATATGGCGAAAGCAGGCGAAATCGAGCGTAAATGGTTCGTGATCGATGCTGAAGGCAAAACATTGGGCCGTCTTTCAAGCGAAGTAGCATCTATTTTGCGCGGCAAACATAAACCAACTTTCACACCACATGTTGACACAGGCGATCACGTGATCATCATCAATGCATCTAAAATCGAATTAACAGGTAACAAACTTCAAGGGAAAATCTACTACCGTCACAGCATGTATCCAGGTGGTTTGAAATCAACAACCGCTGGTCAAATGCGTGAGAAAAACCCTGAAAGAATGCTTGAGCTTGCAATCAAAGGCATGCTTCCAAAAGGTTCTTTAGGTCGTCAAATGTTCAAGAAACTTCACGTTTACGCTGGAGCAGAACACAAACACGAAGCACAACAACCAGAAGTTTACGAACTTCGCGGATAATTTATTTAACTAAAAGGAGGAAATGACATTGTCACAAGTTCAATACTTAGGCACAGGACGCCGTAAAAGTTCAGTAGCCCGCGTACGTCTAGTACCAGGCGAAGGTAAAATCATCATCAACGGCCGTACTGCTGAAGATTATATTCCATTCGAAGCGCTGCGCACTGTGATCAACCAGCCGCTTGTTGCGACTGAAACAGTAAACAGCTATGATGTACACGTAAATGTAAACGGAGGCGGCTACACAGGGCAAGCGGGAGCGATCCGTCACGGTATCGCGCGTGCTCTTCTGCAAGCTGATCCAGAATTCCGTCCAACACTAAAACGTGCTGGCTACCTTACACGTGATGCACGTGCGAAAGAACGTAAAAAATACGGTCTTAAAGGCGCTCGTCGCGCACCTCAGTTCTCAAAACGTTAATTTTTGCGTTTGGAAGACTCTCAGCTTTTTGGCTGGGAGTCTTTTTTATTTATATAGCTCTCTAGCCGGATAAAGCTATGTTTATAAGGCTCCTGGAACGGCTTAAACAGATCAATCAGTCATCCTTTCCTGATAACGGGAAAGGATTTTTTCATGTGAGCCGGTTTTTCTACATATAGTGGTCGTGACAGGAGGGAAAGCGATGAAAAAGCTTATTTTCGTTCTGATGCTCGCAGCGGCTGCTGCTTTTTTATATCAAGGAGTCAAGCCGGTGTTTAATGATTGGCGTCCTCCGCTTACCGGAATGACGATTATGATTGATCCGGGGCATGGAGGAATGGACGGCGGCGCGGGAAGTGAGCCGGCACTCGAGAAGGACATTGCCCTGTCTGTTTCAGAGAAGTTGAGAGAGTATTTAAATGGACAAGGCGCGGTTGTCCTCATGACGAGGGAAAAAGATAAAGATTTAGCCGGGGGAGAAACAGAAAGCGTCCGTAC
The DNA here is from genome assembly GCF_038806185.1 of Domibacillus sp. 8LH. Taxonomy (NCBI): domain Bacteria; kingdom Bacillati; phylum Bacillota; class Bacilli; order Caryophanales; family Bacillaceae; genus Domibacillus; species Domibacillus sp. 8LH. The sequence goes on from NZ_JAVJNG010000025.1 coordinate 51,551, forward strand.
GCGAAAAACTGAAGATCTGCGCAAAAGAAAGCAGCTGATTAACGAGTCGGGGGCAGACCTGTTTATCAGCGTGCACTTAAATGCGATTCCAGCAGAACAATGGCGGGGCGCGCAGACTTTTTACTCGCCTCATATGCCTCAAAACAAACAGATTGCAACAGCCATCCAAAACGAACTGGTTGGCAACCTGGGCAATACGGACCGGAAGCCGGCAGAGATCGGACATGTTTTTGTTTTAAAGGAAGCGGATGTTCCCGGTGCGCTTGTCGAGATCGGCTTTCTATCTAACCCTGCCGAACGCCGGCTTCTCGAAAGTGAAAGCTATCAGGAGAAAACAGCAGCGGCTATTTCCCGGGGAATTTTACGTTACGTAGACGGGAAGTAACCGTTTCCTAACAATCCACAGAGAGTGTGCTATACTGAATAATGAGAATACTACAGTCAAAGGATGGTGCCACTGATGATGACAGAAACACAGGTACGTGATATCGTGAATGCTCTTGAAGACCCTTTTTTACATAAAAAGCTATCCGAAACAGGGGGTCTTGAAGAGGTATCCATTAAAGAAGAAAAAAATCATGTCAGTGTTAAAATCGCAATTGCACAAACGGGTACACCGGAACAGCTTCAGCTGCAAATGCGAATTGTGAATGCGTTAAAAGAAGCGGGTGTGGAAACAGTCGGCATCCGATTTAAACAATTGTCTGAGGAAAGAATCGCCCAATTTCGCGGAGCAGATACAGCAGGACAGGATGAAGGCCTTCTGTCTCCAAACAGCGAAACAACCTTCCTGGCGATCGCGAGCGGGAAAGGCGGGGTCGGTAAATCAACTGTATCGGTAAACCTTGCTGTGTCGCTTGCACGCCTTGGAAAAAAAGTGGGTCTTATAGACGCCGATATTTACGGATTTAGTGTGCCGGATATGATGGGAATTACGACACGTCCAGTAGTCCGCGGCCAAAAGATTTATCCGGTTGACCGTTTTGACGTTAAAGTTATTTCGATGGGCTTTTTTGTAGACGATAACGCTCCGGTTATTTGGCGAGGCCCTATGCTTGGCAAAATGCTGAATAACTTTTTCTCGGAAGTAGAATGGGGAGATCTCGATTACCTCCTATTGGATCTGCCTCCGGGTACAGGGGATGTAGCGCTTGATGTACATACGATTTTGCCGCGCTGTAAAGAAGTAATCGTTACTACACCGCACCCAACGGCAGCTTTTGTTGCGGCGCGTGCTGGTGCAATGGCACTGCAAACAGATCATGAAGTCGTCGGTGTTATCGAGAACATGGCTTACTTTGAAAGCAAAACAACAGGTGAAAAAGAATACATTTTTGGACGCGGTGGAGGAGACAAGCTCGCTGATGAGCTGCGCACAGAAGTGCTCGGCCGCCTTCCGCTGCAGCAGCCGGACTGGGATGAGAAAGATTTTGCTCCATCTGTTTATGCGGAGGATCATCCGCTTGGCTCGATTTACCTGGATATTGCTAAAAAGCTCGATCAAAAAATTGGATCTAACTAAACGCTTTTGGGCTTCGGCCCAGAAGCTTTTTTTATGACGGTTAAAAAATGTTCATGGTGCAGGAAGGCATGTCTTGGTACAATCGAAGAAGACGAACATACGGGAGGAATTTTATGTGGGTATACGAAATTGGATCCGTTTTTTTACACATACACTGCTCATTGGCGGGGCCGCAACAGGTATCTTAGGTTTTATCATCCGCTGGAATGAATTTGCTCCGCTGTTTGCAAACGGAGAGTGGGGAGAAGTACTGTCGGTTTTAACATGGCTTATTGGAGTCGGCTTTACCTTCAGTGTAATCAGCCAAATGGGTTTTTTTGCATACTTAACAATTCACCAGTTTGGTCTTGGACTGTTCAAGTCTTATTGGGGGTTTATTCAAACAGCGCTTATTGCCGTTGTATTATTTGATCTCGTTTATTTCCGCTTTCAAGCATTCAGCAGTGGAGAAACGATCGGTTCCTACATCTTGCTCGCTGCGATTCTTCTTCTCGTTGGAATTGTGACCGCTTACCAAAAAGCAAGAGGCAGAAACCGGAATGTATTTGTGGCGGCTCTGTTTTTTATGGTCGTTGTGACAACGCTTGAATGGCTTCCTGTTCTGCAGGCAAACGAAGAAAGCTGGTTGTATTTAATGCTTTTTACTCTGCTGCCGTGCAACGCTTTTCAGCTGCTGATGCTCCCTAAATATAATCAAAAAACCCTGAAAGCAGCATAACAAACTGCTTTCAGGGTTTTTTTAAGGGATATATTCGACTTGTGCCCGGCCGCCAGCCATTTCCGATAAGCTGATGACTTTTTTCTTTGTTAGTAAAAGAGACAGCCATTTCTTCGTTACACGGAGATCCTCCTGCGGGTTGAGAAGAATAATATCTCCTTCATCAACATGACGCACCAATTCTGAAGGCGGCTGGTCTGCTAAATTCACGCTCCATTGAACAGCTAAATAACCTTGGGCAGCGGGCATGTCCGGTAATTCTCCCGTGTCTTCAGCTGCTCGTATAAAGAGAAGGGAGTTCTTTCCGTAGGTGCTTAATATCTTTTGGACAGCGGCAATTTCTTTTTCCACGGCCTGATCGTCTGAAACATCTGTCAGCAGCACTCCAATATCAAAAGCCCGATCGACTAATAATTTTGCGGTTTTTGGATGTTTTTTCAGCCAGGACGATGTGACAAAAAAAGAAGCCGTCACTTTCTGGTCGATGAATATGTTCACAAGCTTGGACGTGTTTTTCGAAGAGGAATCTACGTTTACGGTTAAGGCAATGTGCTCGTTGCCTTTATAAATGGCAGCTGGCTGCCCGGCGAATGAAATGGCCGGCTGCTCAGCAGGCGGAGACATGATGACGAAACCCATGGTGACGGAAGAAAGAAAGAGAACAGCCCATTTTAATTGTTTGAGTCGAATAAATAACCAAGGCATCGCGGCTTCAGCCTCCGTTTTAAAGTGATTTGACAAAGTATATGAAAAAAAATAAAAAAAAGAAGAAAAACTATTGACCATTTGATTGTATGCATGGTAAATTAAATCTTGCCCGTTACAAGAAACAAATGTCGAAAAAACATTTTTAAAAAAATGTTGACACATAACGAGGCGAAATGATATTATATAAAAGTTGCTATTGAGCAACGCATTGAACATTGAACATTGAAAACTGAACAAAATCAATAAAAACGTCAACGTTTTAAATTTTTATCTTCCATCAAAAACACCCCGTGTTTTAATGGAAACAAATGAGCAAGTCAAACTTTTTTGGAGAGTTTGATCCTGGCTCAGGACGA